>CAJXOS010000057.1 GCA_913057725.1 uncultured Lewinella sp. | reverse complement strand
AACGCCTTTGGTTGGACTTACAGTGGTTCTGAAATGGAAGGAACCGATGTATCCTATACTGCTGTGGAAAGTGGCCTGGCCGTATTTGGTTATGGCTACGGCGTTGCTGATGATGTGTTCTGCGAGGTATTGGGCGGTGCAGTATTTATCCAGGTGAATGACGCACCGCAAGATGTACAACTGATTGATGACCAAACGGTCTGTTTCAATGATATCCCAACCTTCATCCTAAACGAAGGCACTGGCGAGCCAGGCGTAACGTATAGCTGGACAGGAAGTGATGGATTTAGCTCTATGGAGCCAGATCCGGAAGTAACACCAACAGCTACTACCACTTATGTACTGGAGGCAGCATTGGGTGAATGTTCTATTACGGATAGTGTGACGATTACCGTCACTCAACCAGGAACGTTAACTGGCGGTGAGTCTCAGCTCATCACTGACGATAGCCCAAGCGCTACCTTAACTGCAACAGTTGAAGGCGGCGGCAATCCTGCTGATATTCAATGGACATTTGATAGTGCGCCAATTGGAAACGGCACACCATTCACTTGGACACCAACTGACTCACAATTCGATGAACTACCAGGCTTTGCAGTGGCTACCCTGGATACCGGTTGTGAAATCTTGGTAGACTCTGTTCTAGTACAGAAGTTAGCCTACCGAATTCCTGATATTTTCTCACCAAACGGTGATGGCCAGAACGATGTATTCCGTCCATTCTACCTTGGTGAGATGGATATCGTAGAGGTTACCGTTTACAATCGCTGGGGACAAGTAGTCTTCGAGTCAACCGATAGTAGCAACCCAGGATGGGATGGTAAGAAAGATGGCGACAAAGACGCTCCATCTGATGTATACATCTACAATATCCGTGTAGGTTTGGGTGGCATTACCAGAGAAGAAACCGGGCAGATTACCCTCTTGAGGTAAGCTCCGGGAAGAATTCATACTAGAAAAGCCCTTGGCCAAGCGTTGGTCAAGGGCTTTTTCATTTTATTGCTTCAACAAGATACCTCATCTGGGGTTTCACGTGTAGCTATCAACTATTGATCAGCTCCAGTTTCATCTACTAGCTCTTATCACGATGAGAATTCTAATGCTCCCCCTGATACTCTTTATCTACTCCTGTCAACCAACACCTCCGGCAGAAGAACCCGAAACACTTCCTGAACAGGAACAGCTCATATATATCGCTTCTCGTGGTGATGGCTTTGATTTATACACTTTTGATTTAGAAAGAAAGAAGGAATATCCTTTTGCTCACGCATTGGGTTGGGAATGGGGGCCGCAATTCATCCAAGAGAAAGAACTGGTAATTTATAACAGCCAAGACACCAGCGGCAATTTCCAATTGCGAGCAGCAGACATAAATGGCGTTCCAGTGGACATGGCATTGCCAGATCTTCCCAATCTACTCGTTTCGCCGGATGGCAATTGGATCGTCTATTCACGTAGTAAGGATGAGGTGACTCAGCTACTGCTAGCCCCCCTTGACCGACTAGCAGATAGCTTATTGATCACACCAGACAGTGCCTATCACGGCCGGGCCAAATGGTCTTGGGATAGCCAACAAATCGCCTTTGTTTCAGATCGAAACGGCACAAACGAAGTATATCGATACTCCCTAGAGGACCAAAGCACCCAGCAACTTACAGACAATACTGTTCGTGAAAAGTACCTGAGTTGGTCGCCAGATGGCCAACAAATAGCCACGAGCATCCGGACAGACAGCACCGAGAATGAAATTGCTTTGATCAATGTTGAATCACAATCCTTGAAGGTGATCACCGATACGCCTATCAACGAAAGTGAATTAGCTTGGTCGCCCTCGGGGCGCTACATTGCTTACCATGCAAAGGTTGATGAAGCGGATGATATATTCTTATTAGAGGTAGCAACAGGAAAGGTGCAGAAGATCACCAACGGTAATGGATATCATGGCGAGCCAGGGTGGATCTTGAAAAATAATAGGTAGGGCTGCTCAAAAGGCTTATGGCTTCCCCATACTAGTGTTTGGACGCTTAGGTCAGCTGACCTAAGCGACGGTCGACCAAGTTTTTTTGTGGAAAAGTGGAAAATTTGGTGTTATTGCGTTGTCGCATTTACACCGCGAGATTCAACCTAATTTCTCGCCTTAAATTTCTTCCTCAAACCCTCACATTCCGCAGGCTTTCGACATCGTGCGCTGCCAGGAAATGATCAATATATGGAAGTGCCACCTGCATACCCCTGACAGTTGGTTCATATCCAGGGCGACCAGCTAAAGGATTAAGCCAGAGTGTGCGATATACCTTGCGGTTCAAATACCTCATACTCTCTTCTAGCTGCTCAATATTACCGGTATCCAAACCGTCGCTAAGAATCAGTACGATGGTGTCTTTGTTCAGTAGGCGACGCCCATACTCTGACACAAACTGGTGTAGACAATGGCCAATTTCTGTGCCTCCTGACCAAGCAGCACTTTCCTCGCTTAAACGGCGTAAGGCTTTGGTAAAATCTTGTTCTTTAAGCTGTCGAGTTACTCGTTCCAGCTCGCTACTAAAGATGAAAGTCTCAACGCGTTGTCCGGTGCGCTGAAAACCGTAAAGCACCTTAATTAGAAAACGGGTATACAGCTCCATTGAACGGCTCACATCGCACAAAAGCACAAGCTGTACCCGACGAAGCTTGGGTTCGCTGTATTGCAGTTCCATCACCTCTCCACCAAAACGGAGTCCTCGACGGAGACTTCGTCGTAAATCCAAGTGGCGCACGCGTTTGCTGCTTTGTGTCCTACGACTCGGGCGTTGGGCCATCCGTGAAGCTAACTGCCTGACAATTCGCAGTACCTCCTGGAGCTCTTCCTTCACAAAAACACTAAAGTCTTTGTGCTGTCCTGCTCCTCCTGGCGCATAGGTTACCATCTCCGTAGACTCACTATTGCGACCACCATGTAGCCAGTCCTTCAGCACCTGTAGAGAAGGTGGCCGAGCTTTGGGCTTGGCTTGTTCTACCGGCTGCTCTTTAATCTTACTATTGACCGCCCGCTCCAATTCTTTCCAGTACTGCGTATACAAATCATCAAATCGACGAAGCTGACTCAAGTCTTTGCAAAGGATACTCCTTAATACCAAGCTGAACTCCAAGCCCGACCGTAACCCCACACTTGAGAGTGCTTCTAACGCATCACTTTCCTCATCCGTCGTAATACGGAATTGGTGCTGCCGCAGGAAACGACAGAATTGCAGCACTTGCTCGAGGAGGTTCGTGCGGCGTTGAAGTGGGGTATTTTCGTCTATCTGCTGGATAACCCTAATTTTTTCTTCAGTTGCTGCGCCGCACGCGTATATCCACCATCAGCACCATCAACGAAATGAATGTGTTGGTCCTCTCTATCCCGTACATAACAAGACATGATACTCTCATTCGCCACGTGGACACCGTAGGTGATAGCGCCAGCGGCTTCCATCTGGTCCAGGTGCTGGCAGAGGGCTGCTCGTTGTTCCGCTGTGCCGGAGATAACAGTGCTTATTCTTCCGTCAATGACTAGCGTATCTGATAAGTCGACAATACGGTTGAGGTAGTGCCTTCCTTCTGGGCGTGCCTTGAAATAGAAGAATCGAGCGAAAAATGTAATTAGAATAGTCCTTAGGACTTCTATCCAATTCTGCTGCCCTAGCTTCACCTTTGTTTCTCTACCTACCTTGGTTAGAGAAGCATCAAGCTGTAGACGCTTTACAGAAATGGGGTTGCGGTCCATTCGGCTGCCATATACCTTTTCAATCGCATCGATGACCTGTTTAGAGACGGGACGAGCTGTCTGATCATCGGTGATAACAACCAAAAGGCATACTACTTTCCGGGTATCCTGGGGTGGCTTTATCTTATCCCACCGACATTCCATTCCGGACAAATCCAGGAGGTGCGGTGAGTACATTTGATCTAGCTCATAATCTTCACCCTTAACGATCTTTTCAGCATGCGCCAAACCGCTGCCTAAGGCAATTGGTATCGCAAAGGAGGAATCAACCTCCCATTTGGCAATACTGATTTGATGCTGAGTCTGGTACAGCTCGGAGACGGGTACGTGTCCGACTCTAAGTTCCAGTCCGAAGTTGCTACGCGTATTTTCCTGGTGTTGCAATAGCGATGCCATCGCCTCAGCAAGCAATTGGCTCGGTACCAGTAAGGTCGCACCATCCCCCCCGAAGAAAAATGGGATTAGGATATTCTGCTGATAAGCAATATTGAGAACTGCAATAATGCTCCCCGTAGCAACCAGGTTAACATCTTCATGTTGGCCGTTGCCTACAGCCTGAGTACTGTTTTTGACATCTGTAACAATTACATGCCAATCCGTTGGCACCGCTTGGAAGCTATCATCGGTACTTAACAGTTCACTCAACCCTTGTTGAAAAACAGGGAGTTCTTGGTAAAAGGAATGACTGGTGTTGCTAGACATTACTGATCTGAAGAATCTTCTGTACTAAAGATACGAGAATCTAATAGGCTTAATTGCGAGGGTAATCATTGCCTTGGAAAGGAGGTTAGCCAATCTTTGCCACTACCCCAACCTTATCCCAAAGCTCTTGGAGAGAATCTTGCGCTTGACGCATATCCTGCCAATCTTTGAGGACTACACCTAGGGTTGATTCGATCAAGTCTTTATCCAAATGATCAAAGTGCATTTCTGCAAGGGCGGTGGCCCAATCCAAAGTTTCTGCAACGCCTGGCACTTTTTCTAATCGCAGCTTGCGCACCTCTTGCATAAAGGCACAAATCTCTCGCGCCAATTGCTCGTTTGCTTGCGGTACCTTTCTTTGGAGGATATCTAGTTCTTTGGCAAAATCAGGGTAATCGATATACAAATAGAGGCACCGGCGACGTAGTGCTTCAGATAGCTCACGCACGCGGTTGCTTGTCAAGATTACCTGGGGAATATGAGTAGCCTCAATCGTACCGATCTCCGGAATAGTGATTTGCCAATCCGACAATACTTCTAATAGGAAGCTTTCGAACTCTTCGTCAGCACGATCCACCTCATCGATTAGTAGTACTGGTTGTTGATGATGGGTAATGGCCTGCAGTAGTGGGCGTTTGAGCAAAAAGTTCTCACTGAAGATATTTGCTTCTTTTTCCTCAATGCTCTTCCCCGATTGTTCTTCCAGCTTAATCTGCAACAACTGCCGCTGGTAGTTCCACTCGTAGAGCGCATGTGCCGCATCTAAGCCCTCATAACATTGGAGTCGAATCAGATCCGTTTGCAGGGCTGCTGCCATGACCTTGGCTATCTCCGTCTTCCCTACCCCGGCAGGGCCTTCAACGAGTAATGGTTTGTTTAGCAATCGGGCTAAATACACAGACATTACAATCTGCTCCTCCGCCACATACCCTCGGTCAGCTAGTAACTGTGCAATTTGTTCCTTACTTACTTCCATAACAATTAAGATAGCATAGGACTTCTCTAAAAACTCATTGTAATGCCTAATTCTAGACTAACACAGCAATGATGAGACAGGTTCATAAAATGAATGATCCCGAGTTACTAGCCATTCGGCCAAAAACCCGGGATCAATACTTCTATCATTTATACGCTAGAGCAATGCCATAAGGGCACGTTTCGCATATACCTTAGCCAAGTGCCCACGATAAGGAGCACTGGCGTAGTGATCTTCCATAAAGTCCACACCAGCCGCCGCTTTCTCAGCTGCTGCTGCGATACTTTCTGCGTTGGCAGGTGCACCTTCTAGTGCTGCTTCTACCCCAGCGTCGCGGAAGGCAGCATCGGCCACACCGGTGAACGCTACCCGTACATCGCTAAAGGTACCGCCAGAAACATCCGCCATCACTGCACAACCAACAATTGCAAAGCGCGAAGCAGGTTGCTCAAATTTGGCGTAGGCCGAACGGTATTCACCAGCAGGCACCGGAATCTCTACCTCAGTGATAAGTTCGCCTTCCTCCAATGCAGTCATGTAGAAGCCTTGGAAGAAATCACCCGCGGCTACCTTGCGGCTGCCTTTAGGGTTAGCGATTACCACGTCGGCATTTACTGCTAGCATCATGGCTGGCCAATCGGCAGCAGGGTCGGCATGCGCCAGGCTACCACCTAAAGTACCCTTATTACGAACAGCAGGATCACCAATATGATCGGCACCTTCGGCGAGCATCGAAATTGCTCCTTTCACATCGGCTGAGTTAGCAACCTCATGATGCGTAGTGGAAGCACCTATAGTCAAGGTGCCACGATCACGCTTAATAAAGCGTAATTCAGCGATACGACTAATATCGACCAAAGAGTCAGGCTCGTTCAATCTTAGTTTAATAGCGGGTAGTAAACTGTGCCCTCCCGCAAGGGCCTGTGCCCCATCATCAGAGAGCATCTTTAATGCCTCTCCGACTGATTCAGGACGATTATAATTAAATGATGCAGGTATCATTTTTTTGCTTTTTGAATTGAATAATGCTTGTCAACTTGATTGACAGTTCAACTTAGGATTGCATCGCGTTCCAGACACGCTCTGGCGTCAATGGCATGCGAATATCCTTCACCTGATGACCACCTTTCCATAAGGCGTCAATCACAGCATTTACAACTGCCGGCGTTGAACCAATACATCCAGCTTCACCTGCTCCCTTTACACCCAGTGGGTTATGTGGGCAAGGCGTAACCGTACGATCAATTTCAAAACTTGGCAAATCATCAGCCCGCGGCATGGCATAATCCATATAAGAACCATTGATCAACTGACCATTCTCATCATAGAGTGCGCCCTCCAGCAAAGCCTGCCCAATACCTTGAGCCAGACCGCCATGAATTTGGCCATCTACAATCATTGGATTGATCACATTACCTACATCATCTACTGCGATGAAACGCTTCAGCTTGGTACGTCCTGTTTCTCCATCTACCTCAACGATAGCTACGTGGCAACCAAATGGATAGGTAAAGTTTGCTGGATCGTAGAAACTACTGAAGTCAAGGCCAGGCTCTTCACCCGCTGGGTAATCGTGTGGTACGTAGGCAGTCAAAGCAATGTCTCCAAAGCCAATCGACTTATCCGTTCCTTTCACCGTCCATTTACCTTCAGCATAATCGAGGTCTTCTACAGCGGCCTCCAATTTATGGGCTGCAATACGAGCGCCTTTCTCCAGTACCTTATCAATACTCTTCACGATGGCGCTACCGCCAACCGCTAATGAACGAGAACCGTAAGTACCCATACCAAAAGCTACTGCATCAGAGTCACCGTGTACTAAGTCTACATCTTCCAGTGGAATGCCCATTCGATCGGCTACTACCTGAGCAAAGGTCGTTTCGTGCCCCTGTCCATGAGAGTGCGATCCAGTATAGACGCTCACCTTTCCGGTAGGCTGCACCCGAACCTGAGCAGACTCAAACAATCCGGCGCGTGCACCCAGCGCACCTACCACAGCAGATGGTGCAATACCACAAGCCTCAATGTAAGTCGAGAAGCCGATGCCCAATAGTTTTCCATTCTTGGCAGCCTCGGTTTGTTCCTTGCGGAAATCCTCATAGCCCACCATCTCCAAAGCACGCTTGAGCACTGGATGATAGTTACCACTGTCGTATTGCAAAGCAACCTGCGTCTGATAACCAGGCTGTTCTACACCATCAAATGGCTCGATGAAGTTTTGGAAGCGCAGCTCAGCAGGGTCTTTGCCCATCTCTAATGCTGCCAGGTCGATCAGACGCTCCAATAGGTAAGTTGCCTCTGGGCGACCAGCACCACGGTAAGCATCAACCGCATTGGTATGCGTGAAGGTACCCGTGACATCTACATTTACCTTTGGCGTGGTGTACAGACCCTGCATCAATGTACCGTGTAGGTAAGTTGGTACTGCCGGAGCAAAAGTAGACAGATAGGCACCCAAGTTGGCATGGGTAGTAGCTTGAAGCGCTACGATATTACCGTCTGTATCAAAGCCCATTTCTGCCTTGGTTACGTGGTCGCGGCCGTGTGCATCCGTCATGAACGCCTCTGAACGATCAGAAGTCCACTTGATCGGACGCTTGATTTGGTTGGAAGCCCAGATAACAAGTGCCTCTTCTGTGTAGTGGAAGATTTTACTACCAAAACCACCACCTACATCAGGAGCTACCACGCGCACTTTGTGCTCAGGAATACCAAGTACAAAAGCACACAACAATAGACGTGTCAAGTGCGGATTCTGAGAAGTGGTGTATAAGGTGTAGCGGTCGGTAGAAGTATCAAAATGACCGATGGCCGAACGAGGCTCCATTGCATTTGGAACCACCCGTTGATTAACGAATTCGAGGGTAGTAACGTGGTGTGCACCGTCTAGTGCAGCACGCACTTCATCTTTGGGGTTACCGAGCTCCCAATCAAAACAGACATTGTTGGGTGCATCGTCATGTACCAGTGGTGCTCCGTCGGCAGCAGCAGCTGCAGGATCAGTTACCGCTGGCAGTTCTTCGTAATCAACATCGATCAACTCCGCGGCATCGCGAGCTTGTTCTCTTGTTTCTGCAATCACCATGGCTACTGCATCCCCTACGTGTTTCACGCGATCAGCGACTAGCAAGGGGTGCGGTGGTTCCTTCATGGTATCACCGTTCTTGAAATTGACTTGCCAACCACAAGGCACACCGTTAACACCTGCAGCAGCAATATCTGCTCCAGTATAGATTTTCACAACACCATCGGCACTTTCCGCAGCGGAAGTGTCCATACTATTGATCTTGGCGTGCGCATAAGGACTGCGCAGGATATAGGCATGCGTCATGCCTACGAGTTTAATATCATCGGTGTACCTGCCCTGGCCGGTCAGGAAGCGCTTATCTTCTACGCGCTTTACCGATTTACCTATATATGACATTTCGACTTTAGCTTTTGATGGATGAAATTAGGCTTCCGCTTTCTGCATGTTCGCAGCAGCGTGTTGAATAGCTTCCACAATGTTGTGGTAACCGGTACAGCGACAGAAGTTGCCTTCCAGCGCCCGACGAATTTCGTCTTCTGTTGGTTGCGGGTTTTTCTTCAGTAGATCAGCAGCCGTCATCACCATACCTGGTGTACAAAAGCCGCATTGTAAACCGTGTTTTTCCTTAAAGCCTTCTTGTATGGGGTGTAGATTATCACCTTGGGCCATGCCCTCAATAGTAGTTACCGAACCACCGTCGGCCTGAACCGCGAGCATCGTACAAGATTTCACAGACAAACCGTCGACGTGGACCGTACAAGCGCCACAATTACTGGTATCACAGCCTACATGTGTGCCCGTAAGCAACAATTGTTCACGTAGAAAGTCGACCAATAGCGTGCGCCCCTCCACCTCTGCAGTAACGGTCTTGCCGTTTACGGTAAGCGTAATGGAATGCGACATTTTGGTAATTATTTAGTTATGATTGATAATGGTTTTCAATTAGGCGGAGGCCGAAGACAGCTCTTCCTCTAATGCAGCAAAGAACTGCTTGGTCAAGGTATTGGCTACTCCACTAAGTACTCGTTGCCCCATGCGGGCAAGTAATCCAGAAAGCTTAGCCTTGCCATCAAAGGACATGATCGTGCTATCTGCTGAGTCTTCTTCTAATACGAGATTAATGATGGCCGAGACATTTCCGATCTTACTCTTCTGGCTAACTTCCAAGACAAAAGAGGAGGGCTCCTGCTTTTCCTTTATCGCCAGATCTCCGCTGAAGGAACCCTTTACTGGTCCCATTTTGATATCGGCGATTGCCTCGTAAGTATCGGTACCGGTCAATTCTAAGCGGGTAACACCAGGTGTTACGCGAGCTAAAAATTCCGGATCCATTAAATGTTGCCAAAGCTGCTCACGGGCAACAGGAAGGATATGGGTCCCCTTTAAATGCATCGGTTTTTAATGTTTTTCGCTGGAATCCAAAAAAGCATAAACCGCATTTTCTTCTTCAGCGCTAGCTAATTAACAAAATTTACTCTGATAAACGAAGGTATTACCGTCATTTTTATGGCATTTGCAAGTTAGTTCTAGTCCAAAGTCAAGAATTGTACAAAACGCTCAAATCCTGACACGATCCCACCAAATATGACGCTTGCAAGACCCACAGCGGTTTGTCGTACTACTTGAAGTATTTATATTGTTTGCAAATACTAACCTTCCTATGGCCGGCCTACTAGATCAGCATAGACGCAATCGAAAGCTTACCACACTGGTGGAAAACCGTACCACCTATCAGGCCGAATATGCAGAACTTAATATTTATGAAACCCACGCCATAGCGGAGCGAGTAGAACTCACCTTCAGTTTTCCCATTATTGCGAGCATGCTAACGGGAAAGAAAATCATGCACCTGGACAACCTACCAAGCTTTGATTTTCTACCGGGTGAGTCAGTTGTGATGCCTGCCAATGAGAGAATGGTCATTGATTTTCCGATTGCTACTCAAGCCTCGCCAACACAATGCTTGGCCCTCGGTATCGATACCGATAAGATTTCGGAAGTAGTTCACCGCTTCAACCAGGCCACAGAAATTGAAGGTGACGCCACCAACTGGCAGATTGATGAACTCGCCACCCACCTTACCCACCACAATGAAGTGGATCAGCTCTTGCAACGCTTGGTTAAGACCTTCACCACCAATGTGCAATCAAAGGACATCCTGCTAGACCTCATGATCCAGGAGTTGATCATTCGGCTTCTTCAAACCAATGCTCGCCACTGCCTAGTGCAGGATCCGAAAGGGCTATTTACAGATACTCGGATCGGGATGGTCATTCGCCACATTAAGAGCCACCTTACGGAAAAGAACATGACGGTAGAAGGACTGGCAAACATGGTGCAGATGAGTACCTCTACTTTTCATCGCAAATTCAAGGACACCCTCGGCATATCTCCAGTGGAGTACATCAATGCCGAAAAGATCAAGTTTGCGAAACGCCTGATGAAGCAGAACCGACGCATGTTCATCTCGGAAGTGGCCTATAAATCAGGATTCAACAATGTGAGCTACTTCAATCGGCAGTTTAAGAAGATGGAGATGATTACGCCGCAGCAGTTTAAGAAATCGTTGGAGGATGGTTAGTTGGTTAGTTGGTTAGTTGGTTAGTTGGAAATTACTCTTTTCTGCATCGCCTGGCAGTCTTCCTAGCCTGTTTTTCTAGCATGGTTTGGTCTTATCCTTATTGATTCTGGCTTTGATAGGTCTTCCTTAACATCTTCTCTATTCATTTAACGAAACCTTCACTTTTTTCTACCCAACGCTGTAGAAAATAGGGGCCGTCTTACCTAGTGAAGACAGACTGAATTACTTATAACCCTTAAAAACCAAATGATCATGCGAACCCTAATGATGTTTTTCGGACTTGCCCTATTGAGTTTTTCTTGTGAGAAAGAAGAGGTTACTATTCTGCCAGTGGCAGAGGTAGAACTTGAGCTCTATGCTATCGTTGCCTGCGGCGGCGACTTCGACTTAGAAAATGAAAATGCCCAAGAGTGGGGCGATCGAATTGTGAATTCGGTAACGAACGAGGGGCTAACTATCCTCGAGTACCGGGTAGAATTTGAAGAAGTGGAGCACCCTGGTTTCTGTGGAAACTGCTCTCCTTCTGGCGATATTTTGCGCGTCAAAACACTAACAGAGGATGCTGAAGCGCTTCGTGCCTTAGGGTTTCAGTAGAAGAACAACCTAAAACCCATTTACTCTCTCTGATCACCTCTAGCCCTAACAAACTGCTCTCCGCTGAATAGCGTGAGATTTTCTACCAGACGTTATTTCATGAGTTGGAGCCATTTCACCGAATTTACCGTGTGAAATGGCTCTTTTTCATACTAGCGTCCGATTCTTAGTACTCGTGCTTACCACGGTTCCAACCGTGCTTACCCAGGTACTCCTGAGCACTATCTGCTGCTGGATCCTCTAATTGAGTGCCCATACTATCATTCCAACGGTTTAGATAACCGAACAGCGCGACTACGCCCATGATCTCTACAATTTCTCCTTCATCCCAGTGCTTGCGCATATTCTCTGCGATAGCGTCATTCACTGCATTCGGCACCTGTGAAGCAGCAATGGCCAAATCCAGGGCAGCTCTTTCCGCTTCTGAAAAGGATGGGTGGGTTTTGTATTCCCAGATATTAACCAACTGATCGTCGGAAGCGCCGTAACGTTCCGCCGCACGGATCGCGTGAGCCTCGCAGTAACGGCAGCCTGTAGTCATACTTGACAAATAGGCGATTAGGCGCTTAAGGGCGCTGGTTACTCGCCCCTGGTTCTCCATGACAGCCTGATTCATCTCTAGGAATGCGTTGGCAATGCGCGGGCGGCGCATCATCGTAAACAGGCTTGTTGGAGTAAAGCCAAGCGTTTCCTGATAGAAGTCGGCCATTTCGCGTAGCTTGGCATCTTCACTGCCGTCCAATGGACTAACAAGTGGTTGTTTCATGATGGTTTATTTGATTCACGGGCGAAGGTAAGCCATTTCCATCTGCTCAGATGTTGGTTGGAGACAGTTTGGAGGCAATACCTGATTCGCATTTCTATTTTCTACCGAAAAATTGTGCTGTGATTAGTCGCGTTCGTGGATGGTTCCTTCCTTCTCTCGTAGGAAGCCACCGGGCTTCTCCCGGAAAGTGGCAACGATTTCAGAAGCAATTGACAGTGCAATCTCACTGGGCGATTCTGCCCCAATCTCCAGACCGGTGGGCGCGAAGAGAAATGGTAGCTGAGAAAAATCGACCTCCGGCAGATCACCCTGCATTTTATGAAGGCGTTTCTTTGGCCCAAGCATTCCCATATAGCGCGGATTCTTATCAGCGAAAATGGGCAACATCCACTTGTCCTTATTGTAGTCGTGCGACATGAGCATGACGGCTGTGTACTCATGCACCGGCAATTCGTGTGCTTGTTCGTACTCAACAACCTTATGCGTCAGGTCATACATTTCCTGGGTCAGCTTGTGCTTCTTCCCGACCAGGTAGGTTTCCCAGCCCAGCTCTCGAGCAATCCCCAACATTGCACCTACATCATAGTTATCACCAATGACAATCAAGCGCGTTTCAGGACGAATAAATTCTACCAGGAGCTTGATGGGGCCTTCTTCCGTCTCGCAGTTAAATAGGCATGGTTTCCGTTTTTCCAGCGTCTCCGCTACATAGCCAGCCATCTCCTCTGCAGGCACTCCAGCAAAGGCAGGAATATTATCTAGATCTTCTACGAGCAGGTGCTCGCCTAGTAGCTCTCCATCCTCATCCTCTTCATCAATGACTTTCAGCACAATAGCTGGTTGGTCAGCACTAATGATTCGGCGAAGTTGCTCCAGTTCATTGGTCTTATCCTCTGGGCTAATTGGTGTGAAGACCACCTCAATTCTTCCATTGCAGCCTAACCCAACACCGATTTGATTCTCATCATCGTCCATGGTGTCATATACCACCCGTGTAGCTTCATTCTTGAAAATGGCCATTTGCGAGCGCTTCAAGGCATCGCGCTCCAGGCAACCACCACTGATTCCTCCCGTCCACATGCCATTGCTACGGACGAGCATCCGAGCACCAATGCGGCGATAACTGGATTCCTCTACATTAACCACTGAGGCTAGGGCCGCTTTTTCCGTACTAAAATCAATCTGATCGTACTCTTGTAATATTCTGCGTATCTCTTTCAAGTCGTAATACTTTGTTGGTTAGGGCAATGCTATGGTTTTCGAGGGGTATCTACACAAAGAAACCAAGTTGGGAATCCTTGGTTCACTGTATCAACTGAATAGCGTTGTCTTACCCTCGACGGTAATTGCAGATCCTTCTGCTAACATAGCAGATGCTGGACTGGCATCTTGTAGAAAAGCAAAGTCGGCTCCGTAATTGGCCGCGAAACCTACTTCCACCTTATGTTCCTGTACTTCGTAGACTTCCCAACGCGGGTGGGTCACCTCGTACTCATTCGTTTTATGGGGCCCGGGTGCTGCATAGCCCCAGTAATGCTCTGTGATAAATTCTTCGGCACTACCTGCTATTAAAGCTTGCCTATCCGCACTGGCTTTTAGCTCAATCTTATTCCACATTTGGTCGCGCTTCCACTCGTAAGAAATGGTTTGCTGTTGGCCCTCTGTTAGCCAACTTGACCGCATGGGACGCGTTTCATAATGTTCCTGGTACAGCGTATTAGCTACCCACGTGATTGCTGGCTTAGGCACTATTTCTTTGATAAACACTACCCCTCTTCGCCAACCGTCAGGTGCCTTTCGGCGAACATAAAAGCGCAGGTTCACCTCCTCAAAATTTATATGCCAGGGAATTTTAAAACCCAGCACTTTGGTATTCAGGAAACGGAATCCAATTAGGCTTACATAGTGCTTACCCTCCCAACTATCCAGCTCTGTCCCCGTAGGCACATAAGGTGCGAGGATGGTGGGGTGAATCTCATAATTAACGATGGCTAGTTTTCTCCACTCGGCCGTAAGGAAACTCATTGGACGTCGGTTTAATTATTGACGCAAGTCTTCATAATGAAGGGCTTTATAATCTATCTTACCTGATCTGGCCTTCAAGTGTTCAAGAATTTGCACTGCCCGCCAAATCTTATCATCAGAATCTTGTCCCTGGCCCACGATATATAATAAAGTACGAAGCTTGCCAGGAGTCAGGGCGTGAAACAACTTATCTCCCTCGGGGTCTTCCGCTAAAACGGCAGCCATTTCTTCCGGCATCGGTAAGCCGTATTTACTATCGTCCGGGAAGAGCTCCAGATTCACCTTTTTCCCTTCCGCCAAGTCTAACTTCTTAATCCGTTTCTGATTGACCTTTATCACATACACGCCATCCCCAATGGGGGTCAATGCACACTGATGCGGGTCTTCACCGTTCAACACACAAACGACTCGACGCTTGGTGGGGCTGGCCAAAAAAGCGGAGGTAACCTCAGCCGGAACACGAAGTTGCCAGTTAAACAACTTTGTCTTTGCAGCCTCCAATGGAGTAGAAAACTGAAATTTCATATGTAGATAAGTGACTCCCGAATGCCAGGAGGGTCAAAAGGAAAACTTTTGTCGTTATTGTGGAGAAAGTAACCACTTTCCCTTAATTTCGGCAATATTACCAAGAGAAAAAACGAAAATACGAGATGAGGAATCTTACCACCATCGGCGTTGTACTAGGCGTACTCTTGCTCCTTTTCATGGGCGGGTGCAGCAGCTACAACGGATTTGTGGATGCTGAAGAAAATGTAGACCAAGCTTGGGCTAACGTACAAACTCAATATCAGCGTCGGTCTGATTTGATTACCAACCTGGTAAACACCGTAAAAGGTGCAGCTGACTTTGAGCGTGAGACACTGGAAGCGGTAACCAGTGCTCGTGCAAAGGCCACTAGCGTGAATATCGACCCAAGTAATCTAAGTGCTGATGCATTGCAGCAGTTCCAGTCTGCTCAGTCTCAGTTGAGCCAGTCCCTAGGTCGCCTCCTCGTTACTGTTGAGCGTTATCCAGAGCTAAAGGCAAACGCGAACTTCCGCGATTTACAGACGCAGTTGGAAGGTACGGAGAACAGAATTGCGGTAGCTCGTCAAGATTTCAACGAAGTTGTCACAGGCTACAATAAGCGTGTTCGCCGGTTCCCAGGTAGTTTCTTTGCGAGTATCTTCAATTTTGATGAAAAAGCACAGTTCCAAGCGCAAGCTGGAGCAGAACAAGCGCCTGAGGTAAACTTCGACTAGTACTACCCTACGCTAAACACAGCTTAAGAAGCCCCGAATGCCAGATGGTATTCGGGGCTTCTTCATTTGCAGTAACAGCAATACAAAAATCAACTCCTCATGGGGCTAAAGAAGTAATGGAAGTGAAAAACTTGGGTTCGTCAAATATTGATTCAAAAAACATAAAAACCTAAATAAATTTATAACCAACTAAAAAACAACACTTTAAACACTCAACACACAAACACATTACAGAATTCTTCAATTTTTGGCACGCTTTTGGATTAGGATAGGATCGAACACTATTTCATGAAAAAAACTTCCAAAATCTAACCCACGATGAAGAAAGTATTTCGCTCTATGCTGCTCCTCTTAGCTTTGTCTAGTATGACATTTTCAGGGCTATATGCGCAGCGTGCCATTTTTGTAGAAGAGACTTATGCCGATGAAGATTTTGACTTGACCAACAGCGAGCTACCTTCATGGGATATCATTCCTGGTGGACCAGGAAAGGACGGTATTCCGGCTCTTACCGATCCGGAGTTTACCACCGCTAAAAGTGACAAATGGCTATCTGATGAGGATCGGGTAATTGGTGTAACGCTGAATGGCGTCACTAAGGCCTACCCCGTACGTATCCTCAACTATCACGAAATCATTAACGACGACTTTGATGGAATGCGCGTTGCTATTACGTACAGTCCATTATGTGGAAGTGTGATGGTTTATCAAACTGAAGAACGGGACCAAGAATGGGAGCTGGCTGTTTCCGGCTTGGTGTACAATAACAACGCACTGTATTTCGACCGCGAGACTGAGAGTCTTTGGTCGCAGGTGTTGGGTAGAGCGGTAGCTGGCCCAGTGGCTGGTGCGCAACTACAATTACTTCCTGCAACTTTGACGACTTGGCAAGAGTGGCAAGAACGCCATCCAAAAACTCTCCTATTGGCGGAGGAAACTGGCCATAACCGAAATTATGAGCTGGATGCGTACGCACACTATGGCACAACTGATCGACTAATGTTTCCATTGAATCATAGTGATGATCGCTTAGAGCTTAAAGAACGCGTGCTTGGCGTGGAAGTTGACGGTATTTTCAAAGCCTATGCCTACAGCATGCTACCCGCTGACAAGCACTTCGTCACAAGCGATGTAGTAAATGGCCAGAACATTAAGATTGAGTTCTTGCCAGAGGCACAAGCAGCCTATGTAACGGATGCTGATGGTAATTTGCTGCCGAGCGCGAGCATGTATTGGTTCTCTTGGTCTGCCTTCCACCCCGAAACGGAAGTACATGGCCTACCAAGTGAGGACTTCCCCACTAGAATGAGTATGACTATAGGAGCGCTGTAAGCCTCCGAACAAGAATTTTTTAATCCAATTTGGCACAAACCGGAAAACAATTGGATTGTTGACGCGTGGGTGAGCTCGAGGGCTCGCTCACGTTTTTTTATTGCTAGCTTTCAAAATCCCAGTAGGGTTTCATTTTCGCCCTGACATCATCTGATAGGCCGTACAGCAATTCCAAGTCCTCATGTGTTGTGAATCGCCCGTGCTCCTTTCGATAATTCACGATCACATGAGCATCCTGATAACGCAGATAGGGATGGGCAGCGAGTTCATCCACAGTAGCTCGATTTATCGGTAGGTAACGGAATAAGGGTGAAGGCCTCAATTGTAATAGAATGGTTTGATACACACTATCTGGAAGCCCGTAGGTTTCCTTGATTTGCGCTACGCTATGGAACCCTCCTAGTTTATCCCGAAACTTAACGATGCGTCGGCTATAAGCAGGGCCTATGCCTCGCAAGCGCTGCCATTCCTCTGCACTTGCTTGGTTGATATCTACTACCACAGATCTTTCCGCTTGCTCATAAGATGACGGCAGCGTTGTCTCTGGTACCAACTCCTTAGCATCCCAGTCTGCCATAGGATCTGCCAGAAGCACAAAGGGGGCAAGCCGATCATAATCAGCTTCAGACAGGCCATAGACCTTGCGAATATCTTTAGTGCTCTTAAATCGCCCACCTGCCTTCAGGTAATTTACCCAGTTGGTAGCTACTCGACTTGAAAGGCCCATCTGCAATAGACCTTCTACCGTTTGCTCATTTGGATCAAAGGCTGCAAGTACTGGTGGAATATCTGCCGTGGAGGTAGGCTCCCTTTTAGCTTGCGCTTTGGAAAAAAGTAAAAAGGGCTTGAGGCGTTCCCGGTCCGATATAGATAAAGCTCGGAAGTCTTGGATGTCTTTCCAGTTTTTGAAGCGACCGCCTTTCTGTAGGTAATTCTGCCAGGAACGGACCGTTCGTTCAGGCAAACCAAACTCGAGCAAAGTAGCAGCACTGACTTCATTCGGATCGAACGGATGTAGCTCTTGATCTATTCCGGATTCGACTTGCTCCAACACAGCAATATTAGTTTGCATCTCCGAATCGGCAGCTGTTTCATCAGAATGAATAGGGACAACAGTATCCTCTTGCATACAGGCAGGAATAATCCATAGGGCAAGACATACTAGCAACAATCCGATAATCCCAAAACGCTCGGCTTTGGTAAAGTATAAGAAGTGATTTTTCATGAGTAGCGCGTTTCTAAAAATCCAATATATAAGCTCCGTCTTCTGCGGTAACATGCAATTTCAAACCCAAGGAAGCGGCTTCCTCCTTCCAGGCTTTAACGCTCCGTGGGTAGTTTGAACCATCACAAACCCAGGCAGTAGCATTAAAGTGTTTTTGAAGCGTGGAGAAGCGCACATTGGGAGCATCTTTCAGTAATACAATTGCTACGGCCAAAGGCTGTTCAGGAACGTCAGGAGCTTCCCAGTTTCGATCAATGAGCACTAAAGCCTGATCGTAAAGCTTGTAAATGGGAGGATTGACTTGCCAATTACCATTGGTCGAAACTAAACGTGTTGCCTGGACCTTTTCCCGGTAGAGTTCCACACTCCAAGTCAAGTCAGGATCCCCTTCATCCAAGCTACTGATGGTATGCCGATGGTGCCCGCTAATCGCATCTACCACTGTTGCTCTATATTGATGATAGATTATCCAGCGCTTTTGCTGCCTGGATTTGGCCTGGTGCCAAAAATTGACACCGAAGACGACTAGCATCGCAGCTAGCGCCATAATCAACCAACTGGCTCGCCGTTGAACAACATAGACGGCTATCATCAAGACGGCAATGAGTAAGGCTACCAGTTGCCAACCGTCAATCCATACTCCTTCTACCAAATGCCCTGGTAGTTTTTGCAATTGAAGAATGAAGGCATTATTAAGCCAAAGCACCCCACCGAGAATACTGCCAACCAATGAGGCCAATAAAGGCCACCAAGACACCGCAAATAACAAGACGCCTAAGCCAAGAATAATTGAAGCCGCGAGCACTACCACCAGACCAGAAAGCAAAAAGTAGATCGGAAACTGATGAAAGTAATAGAGGCTGAGCGGAAAGGTCGTTAGTTGAGCAGCCAGGGCAACACTAATCAATGCCCACCCTTTATCCAATACCCACCAGGAGGTGCTCCATAACCGATAAATCCGTGGTTGGAAGAATACGATGCCCAATACTGCCAAGTAAGAAAGCTGAAATCCTAAGTCAAATAGTAGATAGGGATCAATAAAGAGTAGCAGAAAAGCGGAAGCACCTAAGGTGTTGTAGATACTGGATTGCCTGCCAAGCACTACCCCAATCCAAACGGCGCTAAACATAGTGGCAGCCCGTTGAACGGAAGGCGATAGGCCCGTGATGAGGGCAAATGCCCAAATACCAGCAAGGATACAGCCTAATCTAATCCAACGCCAGGACGGACGCTTAAAGGGGCCCCAACCGAAAATGAGTCCTAAGCCCCAAGCAATAAAACCTAAGTGTAGTCCAGAAACAGCTAGTACATGAACAGCGCCGGTCTCTGCGTAAGCATTCCGCAGATCTGTGCTCAGCGCGTCTTTTTTACCCAGAATTAATGCTGCACCAACAGCATATTCATCGGACTCAGGATTCAAATACTTACCTAAGATGGTCAAAAGATGCTCCCTGATGAGGTAGGCATGTCCACGTAATGAAAGATCCTCACCTGCTAATTCCCAATCAGCAGCAGCCGCTCTAGCGCGATGAAAAACATTTTGCCGTGCCTGCCAGCTGGCAAAATCAAAGGCCGCTGGATTCAGGGGTGGAGTAATCCTTTCCGCTTCCGCAGTGAAGACAAGTTGCTGTCCAGGCAACAAGGTTTTGCTGCGATCATCTTTAGGTAAATACAGCAACAACTTCCCCATAGTGGGATGACTAGCCGACAATGTACTATCCCGAAATGTATGAACAGAAACTCTTAAGCGCAGGCTCTTTTCTGTCGCTCTAATGGTCTCTACCTTCCCCTTCCAGCTATAGCTTTCTCCCAAGATCGCTCTTGCATGTGAAAAATGGCTACTTCGCTGAAGTTGGTAGTGCTCACTGGCTCGCCACCAACCAAAGGCCAGGAGCCAGAGGTAGAGCGCCAAGCCCCAGTATAGATTTTGTGATAAGCTTCGCCTCCCCCATCCGAAATAAAGCAAAGGAGCAGCCGTTATCAATAAGGCTAATCCAGCAGATGGTCCGACAAACACCGCTGGCTTCCACCATCCTAGTAGTAGCCCTATGAGAAAAGGCAACAAAAGGCGCAATAATGGTACCTGGCGTAAGGAAATAGTGGAGGTTTGTGACATAGCGCTGGTCTGGGTCAGTGCACTGAAATTAGCTTTTTTTACCTAAATCAGACCAAATACGGGGTGCTAGTGTAAATTTTACACTAAATAGCTAAGCCACTGGATTTATTCCCAATTAGAAATTACTACCTTAGCATAAGTACCATCTACTGAGGAGATTGAATTGAGGAGTATCAACGTCTGGAACAAACAAGAAACGTGAAGAATTTTGACAGCTACTTTAAGTCTGCTTTCACCGTAGACAATGTGATCTTTGGTTTTGATGAAAGCGATTTAAAGATTCTACTAATCAAACGTCAGGAAGACCCCTACATCGACCACTGGGCTCTACCAGGGTATTTTGTCTTACCTGATGAGGATCTTAATACCGCCGCACGTCGCGTGCTTAAACAACTGGCGGGCCTTGATAACGTATATCTAGAACAAGTTAAGAGCTTCGGCGCCGTCGATCGACATCCTTTCGGTCGGGTCATTACTGTAGCCTACTATTCCTTGGTTAAGATTGACAATTTCAATCCACAACCAGATAATGACGTCGCTAAAGAGGTACGCTGGTTTAGTGTATCTGATGTTTCTAATCTAAACCTTGCGTTTGACCACGAAGAGATGGTAGACGTTTGTTTTGAGACCCTGAAGCATCAGGTTCGTGTAAGACCTATTGGCTTTGAGCTTTTACCTCCTAAGTTTACACTGACTGAGCTTCAGCACCTATACGAAGCAATCTTGGAAACAGATCTGGATAAGAGAAACTTCCGCAAGAAGATTCTATCTATGAATCTACTTATCGATTTGGATGAGATGCAGGCAGGTGTAGCACACCGTCCGGCCAAACTCTACCAGTTTGATTATGACAAGTATCAGGAATTCCTGGAGGAAGGATTCAGTTTTGAAGTCAAGGAAAGTAAGCGCAAAGAACGTCAGGCAGTGAGTTAACTGCCTGATCCACTAAAGCGCGTTTAACGACGCCACTCGTCGCCTTTTCCATTCCAAAAGTGTAATTGTAATTCTGGGTCAGCATCCATAAGGAATGCTTCTACGCGCTGATCAATCTCAGCGTTCTCACCGGTGTATTCGAACAAGAAGGTTATTGCTTGTCCTGGGAGACTAGTCGTATTGACATCTACCTTAGTACCGTTATCCGACAAAGAGTAGTGCCCATAGTAGCCATCCTGAAGATCGGCTACCGTACCAAGTTGTTGAAGATCGCTCAGGAAAGTTTCCGCTTGCAATTGACTGGCCGCATCAGGATAGGTGATGTATCCCCAAAATGCTTCTTCTGGAATTCGACGCATTTCATAGTGTTGCCAGCTGATCCCGTTCTCTTGTTCCATTTCCACAGTATAGGAATCAGCAGTCACCGTAAGCCAACCGTCATTCTGCACTACATCCTGTAGCTCGATCTTCAGTCGGTATAGGTCTTCTTCAATATTATCAAGAACTTCTACTCCAGTAGCTGGCCCCAGACCTGCATCACATACCTCGGGGTCGAGGATATCGAAAAGCGTCAATTCTAGGTTACGCCCTACCCTTAGATAGTTAGTGAGAATGCTTGTGTTTAGGCACTCGTAGTCTTCGAGTGTATACATGCGCACTTCAAGCGGCGACATACTAGTACTAGCTAGATTTTGCCACAAGTCAAAAGCGAACTCCTGATCTACCACAGGCACAATAATAGGATCGTCAAGCGACTCTACTTTGCAGGCAGAAAAGCTCACAACAACTAATGCAAGAGCAGCCAAACGGCAAGGGTGGAACATATTTAATCTTTTTGGCAATCCACAATACAAGTTGACAACCAAAGAGTAGCGCATCGTACTATAAAGCAAACGCAAGGTATGCTGCTTCGCTGCTTAGTGCAGCAAAATTTAGTTTATTTTTTGATCTTAAAGCCGACCGTTTCGGTATCGAAGCGCATAGTCTTTGGCGAAGTACGTCAAAATCGCATCCGCGCCAGCACGGTGTATACTTAAAAGAACTTCGGGCATGGCTTGTTCATAATCCAGCCAACCGTTCTGACAAGCGGCCAATAACATGGCACACTCACCACTAACATGATACGCGGCAATTGGCAATTCTGTTTCAGCCTTTAACATAGCGATGATATCCAGGTAGTGGAGCGCAGGCTTAACCATCAAGAAATCGGCTCCTTCCTCTGTATCCAAGAAGGCCTCTCGCAGCGCTTCTCTGGCATTGGCCGGATCCATTTGATAAGTCTTCTTGTCCTTGGGAATATCTTCATCTTCTCGAGGAGCACTATCCAAGGCAGCACGGAATGGTCCGTAGTAGGCACTAGCGTACTTCGCGGTGTAAGACATGATTCCAGTCTCATAGAAGCCTTCGCTGTCTAGTGCCTGGCGCATAAAGCCAACCCGTCCGTCCATCATGTCACTAGGGCCCAGGATATCAAAACCAGCGGCGGCTTGTGCTACCGACATCTTCGCCAAGATAGGAAGTGACTCATCATTGAGTATCCGCCCCTGCCCTACCAGACCATCATGGCCATCAATACTATACGGATCCATAGCTACATCGCTAATCAGGCAGGCTTCCGGGAAGCGCTGTTTGATAGCTTTCGCTGCTAGCAAATAGAAGTTATCATCAGCATAGCTGTAGGTAGCTTCCTTATCCTTATTCTCATCTGGAACGGCAGGAAACATAACAAAGCTCCGTAAGCCGAGCTCCATGCAAGCCTCTATCTCGGGCAATAGTCGATCAATGCCTCGGCGAAAAGTGCCTGGCAAAGACGAGACCTCACTCTCTCCTTGAGGATCTGGCAATAAGAATAATGGTTGGATAAGATGTCCTGGGGTCAAATGTGTCTCACGCACCAGCCCACGAACAGCTGCAGAACGCCGATTCCGGCGAGGACGAATCATCATAGCTATCTATACATTTGGCACGCGAAAGTACGCTTTTTTGCCCGTTTTGACCACCAAAACACAAATGGCCTGCCGACAGTTTATCGACAGGCCATTCGGACCATTTGGGTCTATATTTATATCCTATTTAAAAGGATCGCTGTAGCGCATTTCCTGCAGATATTGAACGTCCGTCAAAGTCTCCAAGAAGTCCACCAATGCCATCTTATCTTCCGAAGATAGATTCAAGCGAAGTGGTTGTCCACTACCGTCACGCAATAATTCATGTAGCTTCGGGTGATCAGCAACACCGTCACTGTAGAAGTCGACAACCTCTTCCAGAGATTCAAAGCGGCCATCGTGCATGTAAGGAGCTGACAAGGCGATGTTACGCAGTGTTGGAATCTTGAACATGTACATATCAGTAGCATTCTGCGTGAAGCCACCAATACCTTCATCTTCATAATTCATGGAGAGACCGTTGTTTGCTTCATTCATTACTGGACGGCCAAACACAGAGCTATGGCAACCAGCACAACTTTCCAAATAGATCTCCTTACCGCGGTTTTCCAGTGCTGTGAAATCAGCAAAAGGAACGTTCATGTTTATTCCGTCTGTTGAAGCTTCAGCAGCTTGGTCAAACTTAGAGTCGAAAGTCCCTAAGCCATCTACAAACTCCGCTACCGCCGACATGATGCGTTCTTCTGTAACAGCAGTACTTCCATAAGCACGGCGGAACAATGGTGCGTAGAATTCACGGTCTTCGATCGTTTGGATCAAGCTTTCAATGGTCATTCCCATTTCCTTTTCGCTGGTAAAAGCAGCTTTCGCTTGCTCGCGAGCGGTACCGAAGCGGTTATCCCACATGAACGGAACACCAAACGTACCAAACAGGTCAACACCATAATAGGCAGCAAAACTAGCTACGGAACCAAGCGCCAAACTATTACGATCCGTTTGTTGGCCATTGATACCGTTACTGGAGGCCTTCTCGTCAGAGAACGCTAATTCTTGCTTGTGACAACTAGCACAGGATACTTCACCAGTAGAGGAAAGTTCCTGATCATAGAACAACACCCGGCCCAATGTCGCCATGTCACGGTTGATGTTCCGCGCAAAGAGGCCACTTCGAGAAAGGTGTGTTGGTAATTGGACATCATAGTCCAATGGTTTTTCTGGTAGATCAAGCGTCTGTTGGATGAGCGCTAATTCTTCGGGATAGTAATATTCCTCCCGAACTTCCACATCATCCGCAACACAACCAGAGAGCGCTATAGCTAAGACAGCGAGGAGCGGCAAGTAGAGATACTTCTTCATTTCCTGAGAGTTTGAGGTTTAGGACAGTTACGAACATTTTACAATAGATAGACAATAGGCAAAACCAAAAGGGTTGGGTTTGCTAAAGAGAAAGCGATTGTAAAACTTCTGAAAGATAAAGCCAAAGCCCTGCAATTAAGGCCTTTATCCAGGGCTTTCACGATAATTTAACGTTTTGTCACAGAAATGTAAGTGCCTAATCCTCGTTTTTTAACACCTCTTCTTTTGCCGGTTTCTTCTTTGGAACAGGATCATACCCCCAGGGACCCCAGGGATGACATTTAGTAATTCGCCGAATGGCTAGCCAAGTGCCTTTAAAAACACCCCACTCTTGGATAGCTTCTACAGCATAGTGCGAGCAGGTAGGTTGGAATCGACAGCGCGGCCCAATCAGCGGAGAAATAGCATACTGATAAAAACGGATAGGAAGGATAAAGAGCCAGCGCAGCATAGGTGATCTATTCAAAGGTTACGAGCTGATCCCAATAGTCTTGATGGAAGAGGTAACTCTTGGTTCGTCCACTCCCATCCGCTACTTGGATCATGTTTTGCTGATCGTCGTACAAATCAAAGAATATCTTATTGCGCACACGAAGTGGTGCTTTAGCATTCGCCTCTGGTACATAGAGGTAAATCCAGAAGGCGGTAAGATCTTCACTGACCTCTTTGCCTAACCATTGCCACTCCAGTGCTTCATCGTCGGCAAAGAGCTTGACATATTGCTCCAAATAGGATTGGATATACTGATTGGCTTCAGCAGACTCCCGCTTTGTTCCTAGATACAGCTTAGGGCTCCCCTTTTCTTCCAAAGCAAGCTCTAAATCATCGATGAACAGATGTAAGGTGATCTGCCATTCAGATTGTTCTGCACCGTACTCTATACGTGTCCGGCTAACATGAAAATCATGAACAGTACCAATATCTGAAAGGAATAGTAAAGGGAGTAGCAGAAATATCTTCATCTACGCTATAGAGTTTTCATAAATAAGGTGGCGGCTGCGGCATTGGTAGCCAAAGGAATATTATGCACATCACAACCGCATCAACATATTAACGTCTACCTCGTGCGGATGTTTTCCGAGTGGATCGCGGAAGAACACCACCATATCCACATGCTTCTCCACCAAGCGACTGGCAATTTGAGCGTCGCCGCCGTACGGGCCGCTTTGCATGCATTCTACCGTGAGGCCCGCTCTTTCCAGGTGTGAGCCCGTTGTTCCGGTAGCAATTAGAGCAATATTTCGCTGTTGCAAGACTTCGATATGATCCTTAATGAAAGCGACCATATCGGCCTTCTTTCCGTCGTGAGCGATAATAGCAATGGTCATTCTACTGCGTTTTTTGGGTGCTTTACCGATTAGATTGGTGTACCAACAAGGAAACTGGCTGTTTTGCTTATTTTCGCGCAAAATGCCGTCACCGCTTTCGGCGGTGGCAAAGTTATCCAAATTCCAATTTAAATCGAATTCGAATGAAAAAGCTGTTGTTTAACGTACTAGCCTTGTTGCTGACCTTCAGCATGTATGCTCAGATCAACACACCTGCTCCTAGCCCAAGTGCAACTGTTAACCAGGCGGTAGGCCTAACAGAGATCACTGTTGAGTACTCTCGCCCAAGCATGAAGGGTCGTACCATCTTCGCAGAGGATGGTCTTGTACCATTCGGCCAAATGTGGCGTACTGGAGCTAATTCTGCTACAAAGATCACTATTGGCCAGGATGCTAAAATTGGCGGTGTAGAAGTAGCTGCTGGTAGCTATGCTGTATTGACCAAGCCAATGGCAAGTGAGTGGACATTCATGCTATACAACTACGAAGGTGGTAGCTGGGGCAGCTATCGCGAAAAGGAGCCAACTGCTACTTTTAGCGCTGCAAGCAAGAAGATCGGTATGGATGTTGAGTCATTCACTATTGGTGTCAACAACCTAAGCAGTACTGGTGCTAGCATCGACTTCATGTGGGAGAACACTATGGTAAGCGTCCCGGTAGAGGTGTCTGTACACGAGCAAGTAATGGCTGACATCAAGCGCACCATGTCTGGTCCTTCTATGAACGACTACTACCGCGCAGCTAGCTACATGCACGAGAGTGGCTCTGACGTAGAAACTGCTCTAGTATACATCCAAAAGGCTACTGGTGGCGACGACGCTCGTTACTGGATGGTTCGCCGCGAATCATTGATCCTAGCTGACCTTGGTCGTAAGCAAGAAGCTATTGCTGCTGCTAAGCGTTCTTTGGCTTTGGCAAAAGAAGCTGGCAACGAAGACTACGTTCGCATGAACGAGAAGTCTATTGCAGAGTGGGAGCAGTAAAATGCACCTGCATGTGATGAGATGGAATAAATGAGGCACCGCCTTACTATTCCAATCATAAGTTGCGAAATGCCGCGCTGAACTATAGGTTTAGTGCGGCATTTCCATTTCCACACATCAAATTACCACCACTATTCATTAATTTACTGCTTGGCAGCGAGCTCAGTTGCGCTGTAATTTTGAAAAAATTTTCAGCATGAATTCTCCAAGTGCTCGCCAAAGCAGGATCGCAGTATCCATAATTTTTGCCATCAACGGCTTTTTGTACGCCAACTGGGTTGCTCGTCTGCCGCGTCTACAAGAGGCCTATGGTTTAGACCACGGCGAACTTGGCCTGGTATTATTGGCCAGTAGTATTGGTGCCCTTATTGCCATGCCACTGACGGGTAAAATTATCGTTGAGGCTGGTAGTCATCGCATTACTTTGGTCACACTACTCCTGTTCATCCTGTTAATCCCTCTAATTCCTGCCACCCCAAATAGTTATACCCTGGCTTTTGTGCTGTTCCTGATTGGAGCCTCGACCGGATCTCTTGATGTAGCCATGAATGCCCAGGCGGTCCTGGTGGAGCAAGCCTTGCATAAACCAGTTATGTCTTCGTTCCATGCCATCTTTAGTGCGGGTATGATGCTGGGAGCCGGGAGTGGAGCTGTATTCAATCGCTTTGAAATTGACTTACTGCCCCACCTGATAACGGTAAGTGCAATAAGTATTTTAGGGATCTTCTACGTCAGAACACTGCTTATTCCCGATCAGCGAAGCCCAAGTGAGGATGAAGCAAAACAAAGCACCAACATTCTTCTCCGCCCAGAATTATTGATCCTCGGATTGATTGCCTTTTGTTGTATGCTAGGCGAAGGCGCAATGGCCGACTGGACGACGAATTATCTGGAAAAGATCAGCAACGGCGGTCGCTACTGGTCGCCATTGGGATTAGTGGCCTTTTCTACCGCAATGATGATTGGCCGTTTCCTCGGTGATGGTGCTAGAGTGAAGATGGGTGATGCCAGACTATTACAAGCTGGAGCAATTATCTCCGTGATTGGAATGAGCTTGGCCCTAATTTGGCCGGTAATCTGGACCGGTATACTTGGCTTCTTCCTGGTAGGAATCGGTTTGGCAACTATTGTTCCAATTGCCTATAGCACCGCTGGAAGTATCCCAGATTTATCCCCTGGTGTTGGTATCAGCATGGTGACTACCATTGGTTATGCTGGATTCTTAGTTGGTCCGCCCGCCATTGGATTTATCAGCGATTGGCTAGATCTTCGTTGGGGAATGAGCTTTGTCCTACTCCTATTTGTGTTGATGCTCGTGCTAAATCGCTTGGCAGTACGTCGGCAACGAGCAGGCATGATCGAAGGATAAGCTATACCGGAAAACCAACAGGATCCGGATATTGATAAGCGAAACCTGGAACCAACTTTGAACGTTCGTTAGTGATGCGCTTCCCGGATTCAGCCGATGGTTCGGTAATGAAACTTGGAGCTGGGAGGCCAAGCTTTTGTGCAGCACTCGGATAGAACTCAGCTTTGGTCGGGTGCTCATCCGCACACACATTGAGCGTATGCCCCCAGTACCCAGATTGGATAATCGCCTGGCAGATAGCCATCACATCCTGTCGGTGTACCAAATTGACGTATTGTTGCCCTCCGGCTAATTGATCTCGTCCGGAGAACCAACGCCCCGGCTGCCGCTCGCCACCCACTAATCCAGCAAGACGTAGAATGGTGAGTTGCTCCGCAAAAGCATCTCGTAGAAGCGCTTCTACTTTCACGAGTGCTGTCCCGGATGCAGTATTCGGGAGTAAGGCAGCGTCTTCGTCTACCCATTTATTCTGAGCACCGTACACGCCAGTACTGCTCGTGAAGATCACCTGCCGAATACTCCCATCTTGGCATGCTCTTATGACCTGTTCTATCTTAGCAGGATACGTGTCTGCAACCGCAGGATTTCGACGGCCTCCAGGCGGCAGACTAAGAATCAGAATATCCGACTGGAAGAAGTCTCCAACATCGCCATCAATGTGATCTGCCTCTACACGAAAGGTGTAGGTCTCCCAACCACTTTGGGAAAGGCGCTTAGCTTTTTCCTCAGAAGTGGTCGCTGCCTTAATTTGGTAGCCCGTGTTTTGTAGCAAAGCGGCTAAGGGTTCGCCAAGCCATCCGGCACCTAGCAGTGCAATCCGGGTTTGTTCTTGCATCCTGTATTCATTCGTAATGCTTATTCAACCAAACACAACAGGAATTGGTTCTCCTAGCAAAGCATAGAATGCCATGAATAAGTACGTTCCAATCAACTGTTCCTACTACGACGAATTGGAAGCCGCAGCTGTCCAAAGACGAAACGTAGTCATTGCCTATCGCGATGAAGACGGTGCTACCCAAGAGGTAGAGACCCGCATCAAGGACTTATACGCCCGCAATAAGGAAGAATTCATGGTACTGGAAAATGGCCTAGAGTTTCGCTTAGACCGCCTGGTTAGTATTGACGGGAAGATTCCGCCTTTGGCTTGTTAGGAAGGTTGGATAGTTTGAAGGTTAGATGGTTTGATAGTTGGGTTGGTTGAATTAGTTGGGTTAATTGAATTAGTGTACCTCCTCGCATCTCTTGGATAACTACAATGGCTCTAAACTTTGGTGCACTTAGGTGTCTTGGGTGGTTGGATAAAAGTTGGGTTAGTTGAATTAGTTGGGTTAGTGTTGTACTTCTCTTGAATGGCCTTGCATGTCTAATATGATTCCAAATAGTCTACGGCAAGAGTGCCACATCGCCATAGATGACCCTCGTTCCACCATCCTTACCACTCACATACTCGTAAGCCCAAACGTAAACACCGGCCCCTAAAGGCCTGCCGCGGAAAGTACCATCCCAACGAACCGGCACCATAGATTGATCGACATATTGCTGGTAGAGCAAATTACCCCAGCGATCCAGAATTTGCAGCTGCCCGTTGAAATTGAAATCTGATTCAAAGAAGAACTCTAGTTGATCATTTATACCGTCTCGGTTGGGGCTGAAAGCATTGGGCACGAAATAGGTAATATCGCACTCGTTGTCTTCAACATCATAGACAAAATACCGGAGCCGATCATTACAATCAGTCAGTAAGGTGGCTCGATAGTTGCCGGCCTCCGTCACAATGTAGGTGCTGCTGGTATCGCCGTTTGGCCAAACCGCTGAAACGGGTGTTTCAAGTAGCAGTTCTTCTCCATCACAGATATCAAGTGGGATCAGCTCTTCCTCTTCTGGAATTCTTACCACGAAGGTGGTATCGCGCAGAAAGCATCTCCCCGTATTTCCAAAGGCCATTAACTGCCCACCTTGGCTGATGTCTCGGATGGCGCCTTGTACGCCGTCACTCCAACTGATGGGAAGATCGTAAAAAGTGGCATCCACCTGTACGCTTTCATCACCACAAACGATGATAGTATCCGGTACCACTTCAAAAGGAGCCACAATGATTTCATCAAAGAAATTTCGAGCACTGTTGAGTGGGTTTTCCACATCACAATCCAATCGAGTTTCCGTAGCTAAGCGGTAATTGCCTAATAGCAATAGGTCCTCCGTACCATCAGCTCGATAACAGGTGCGATAAGTAGACCAGGTCTCATAATTGTCGATAATCGTATCTGGTTGTAGAACAACCTGCAGATTCTGAAAAGCAAAATCGGAGAACGCCAGGCACTGCGTATTGGAATAACACTGCGTAATGGGATCAGGGCCACATTTAATATCCGTAATAGTGGAGAAGGCCACGTAGATATCCTTTTGCCAGGGCAGGGTATCTGTGAGTCGTACGTAGACTCGTTCTTCTGGCGGGATACGCTGAATCAACATGATCATACCATCACCATCCTTGGGCACTATGTTAGAACAGCCGCCGGGTAGATCATAAAAACCACTAGTAGAACAAGCATGAAATAGGTCCGGCGTATTTTCTGGTTGAGGTACGATCTGCCAAGGTGGGGCTTTGGGAATATCCCCAAAGTTTAGATCACAATCACTAACCTCTTCGAAACTATGGTTAGGAACTAAATTCTGCTGACCATGGAGATTAACCACTATTAGACACAGGCAAAATAAAAGCCAATCCTTTCTCCAAGCAAAGGCTATTAGACAGTCATTAAAAGCACGGCTAAACATATCAGTGATGTACTTTACTATTGGGCGATCATTGAATAAACGAGCCAGAGCATCTCGCTTATCTCAAGTTACAACGAAATAGCAAGATTGGGGCCTAAAACAGCAGCATTGTCAAATAGTCACCTAGCTTTTCACGGAGGATTCGGAGGGCCTTACCCATCTGATTCTCTACGGTCTTCACCGAAATTTCGAGGGTGTCGGCAATTTCCTGATAGGTCTTGTCTTCAAAACGGCTAAGTTGAAAGACGGCCCGGCAACGGGGAGGTAGGGAGCTGATAGCCGCAGTAATTCGGATCGAGAGTTCTTGTGTGGCGAGTTGTTCGTCAGCCGGTGCAGCATGATGACCAGGAAGATGGATAGGAAGCTCATCCGCTTTGAAGCGGGTTTTCTTTCGCAAGTACGCCAAAGCTTCATTGACGGCCATGCGTCGGAGATAGGCCGTAAGATTAGAATCTACATTAATCTGCTCTCGCTTTTCCCAGAAACGAACGAACACCTCTTGAGCCAAGTCTTCCGTAAGTCCTGGATCCTGAACAAACCGAAAGATCGCCTTACAAACTGGTTCATACTGTTGATCAAAAATGGCCCGCAAAGCCGTACGGTCGCCGGAGCGCAGCTGACCTAACCAGTCTTGATGTAGGGTGTCTTTCATTTTTAATCGTCCTTCGGGTGTGTGCTGTTCAGCTATTGGCAGGGGCAGCTCCACGAAGCCCCTAAGTTCGTTAGACTCCTCGAAAGTTCATAACTCATTCGATCTTACAACTGAACTGATGGATGAACCATCAATATGTCCAGACCAACGGTAAAACCATCGTTTAGAATAATCCGTCGAGGTTCACATTATTGCGAATGAGTTCTACTGCTCGACGCGCCTTCCACGGTGTGCGTGTGTTAATCTTCACCTCCATGCGGTTGATCTTGATCGCCGAGCCATAAGTATCCAACTGAGTCGCAATAAGCGGGATTTCATTCATCATGATATAGTCTCCACAGGGCACGTGACGTTGCAATTCCGACATAAAATCGTTCTCACCATTCACGATAATCCCGGCCAACTTTAGGTCCTGATCTGGATGCTTACGATCGATCTCCTGCAAGGAATTAATTGCGCTCTCCAATCGGCGATGACTAACGATCAACAACAGATTCTGCAGGTCATCAAACTCCTTCTTTTCAATTAAAGAACCGGAAGCAATATTTTCAACCTTATTGTCCAGGTTATGGCCGTTCATGATGACCACACCATCCACTGCCAAACGAACCCCTTCCATAATCGGATTGGCCAATGTCTTGTCATATGGCAGTACACCAAGTAGTGGAATACCCCACTGATTCAGTTTGCTACCAACAAGATCGCGAACACGATCAGATTTATCCGGAATTACCTTATTGATGATCACTCCAGCAATCGGCACTTCCTTTTCACGGAAAAGGGATAGGTTCGTATTGAGTTTATCAATTGTATTACCAATCCCCCCTTCCACAACCATAATCACAGAAGCGTCTAGCATTTTGGCAACATCCGCATTCGAAAGATCTATTACACTACCTACACCTGGGTGACCAGTACCCTCATATACAACCACATCATGCATCTCGTGCAACTTGCGAGAAGCATTCATCACATGCTCTGGGAAATCATAGGCTTCAGGTTCTTGCAAGAAAGCAGTGGTAACACCACGACCTAGGATCACCGGACTGTGCAATTCAGCGGAGAGCTCAAAATTCATTGTCTTGGAAAAAAGCAATGCATCTTTATCTACTTTGAGATCACCTAAATCCACGAATTCTTGTCCGAGTGGTTTGCAATAGCCAACATTTAAACCTTTGTTACGGATGGCCGCTACTATACCTAAGGTCGAGGTAGTTTTACCTACGTGTTGGCTGGTAGCAGCTACGTATATACGATCATGCATAGTGGAGAAGTCTAAATCAAATAAGCCTAAAATTCAGGAGCGCAAGATAGCGCGTGCAAGTACAAACAGTACTTACATCATTACTGTTGACTGCGATAGGTTTGTTGAAACCACTGAGCCATAGCCCCTACTTGCGCTTCAGATAGCTTTGCCTCAGGATGTAGCCAGGTATAGGACTTCATAGGCATATGAAGCTCCTCTACTTCTTCATAGCATTCCTCCAACTTGTGGGCTGCTTTTTCGGCTGGATAGGCAGTCCACTCAGAGAAATTCAAGTGCTGGCGGCCACCATTGATATGGCCCTGTATCCAGAACGAGACTGGCGAAACCTTGGCGTACCAAGGGTATTTGGTCTGATAAGAATGACAGTCATAGCAAGCGTCCTTGATCAAGCTGGCCATTTCCGCTGGTGCGTCTACTGCCGTAAGAAAATCTTGTGCAGGATCAACCTCAGGAACTGAGCGATCTACAGGGACCAGTTGGGAAAGAACCAATACCCCTACCAATATCAAAAGTATCGTTTTGAATCTGGGTTTCATATGATCAGTTTCAAGCCGTTAACAATTAGGTAGTTTCCCTTCCTTTCGGAGGGAGCGTTCCAAAGGTATAAAATTTCCCTACGCCCTTCCTATACACTAAAGAAGTTAGCGGATTAAATTAATTTTGTGCTCGCAAAACGAACCGCTCATCATGTCAGTAGCTAATCTTCCGTCTTCTGTTTGGGCAAAGCGCCTGTTGGCTGCTGCCGCTGTACTTGTCTTGCTTGCTGGGGTTGTTGGCTACGATATGTGGCGGCTGTATCAACAAGAACTGTTGTGGGGATATCGCCCATTATGGTTTCTTCTAGCAGCCTGGGGTGGCATCGTTCTGTTCCGGCAATCACGCAAAGCCGGCCGGGTGGACCAGTGGGATTCTCGTCCCCTGTTGTGGTCTTCTTTAAGTGGCATTCTGCTCGGCATAGGCTTCCCTGACATCGTTCCTTTGCCATTACTACTACTCGTAGCCTGGGTGCCCCTGCTAAGACTCGAGGCAGATTGGAGAGAAAGAGCTGACAATCGAAAGCGGACTCTCCTACCCTACCTATTCAACGCCTTTGTACTCTGGAATATCGTTGCTACTTACTGGGTAACCAATACGAGCTTTGCCGCTGGCCTATTTGCCAATTTTGCGAACAGCCTCTTGATGTGTATTCCTTGGATACTCTTCCTGCTGACCAGACCACATTTACCCAAACTCGGTTACGCTACTCTCATTGCTTTTTGGCTCACCTTTGAGTATATCCACCTCCAATGGGACCTCACCTGGCCCTGGCTCAACCTAGGTAATGGCTGGGCAGAATACCCAAGCTTAATTCAGTGGTATGAATATACTGGCACCTTCGGCGGCAGCCTATGGATTTGGGTAATCAATATTCTTGTCTTTGAAAACATTTACGGTAAAAAGGCAACCCTTCAGGCTCCGATTTGGCGTAAGTGGTTACAGGTAGGTTTGATCACACTTCTTCCCATGATAGCCTCTATCATCATGTACAGTAGCCATGAAGAAGTAGGTCCGACAGCTGAAGTAGTGGTGGTACAGCCAAATTTTGAGCCGCATTACGAAAAATTCGAGCGCGTATCCGAGTCAGATCAGATTACCCGCTTCATCGAACTTAGCCTCCCGCTTCTGGATGAGAATACAGACTATTTGGTCTTTCCAGAAACGAGTTATGGCTGGGTAGAAGAGGAATCCGTGCTAACGAGTCGTTATACTGAGCGCTTGCGCAATGCATTTGCCGCTTATCCACAACTCAACTTGATTACAGGCCTGAATGCCTACCATGATTTTGGAGCGGATGAGCCACGTACCTCTGCCACACGTACTCGCGAACGAGCTGGCCGCACTATTGATTTTGAGGTAATGAATCTGGCTGCACAGATCCCAATGGACAATACAACTGTGCCACAGACCTACCGTAAATCTAAGCTGGTGCCCGGGCCTGAAAGCTTCCCCTTTAAGTCCATCCTGTTCTTCATGGAGCCGGTAGTTGATGCCTTGGGCGGGACGGCGGCTGGACTTGGCGTGCAAGAAAAACGCAGTGCGTTCACCAACAGCAGTGGCACTGTGGCACCGGTCATTTGCTACGAATCCGTTTTCGGAGAGTACTTCGGCGGCTACATTCGTGATGGAAAGGCGGAAACAGCCTTTATCATGACCAATGACGGATGGTGGGACAATACCGCCGGACACCGTCAACATTTATACTACGCCAGTTTACGCGCGATTGAGACCCGACGTAGCATTGCCCGTTCCGCCAATACGGGTATCTCTTGCTTCGTCAACCAACGGGGCGATCTCTCGCAGCTCACTTCCTACGATGAGCCGATTGCCATCAAAGGAGAAGTACACCTAAACCAAGAAATTACATTTTACGTGCGTTGGGGCGATATCATCGCTCGGATCGCCATGTTTTTGAGCATCATTTCTCTGTTGAATGCATTTGTAAAAGCTCGCATTAAGAAAGGAGAAGAAAAAAGCCAGACCGTAACGAAATAAGTGTTTTTTATGAAGAAGTGGATCGCCATTGCCTTAGGTGCTATTTTGACCGTTTACCTACTAATACCCGTAGTACTGGGTGCCCTTGGAATACGAACTACTCAAGCTATGATTTACAATGGTAATAATGCTGAAGTAGTCTGCAGCTTCAATGGTAAGAATATTAAACTTGGTCCTGGTGAAGCTACTGTCCTGAAAACGAGTCGCCTGAGTAATCGCGTCAAGATGGATTTGGGGTCGGACCACTTTGAGGCGACCTTTGGTCCGGGGCAACACTTCGTGAATCTGGGGCCCGCCCGTTTACGTTTATTCGAGCAGTACTACCCTTGGGATGAAGAAGCCGGAGAATTCATCACTAAGGCACGAACCCCTCCGAATCAACTATTGTACGATCGCGTATTTGATCAAGGAGCATTTGTCCTGGATAACTGCTGGGACTGCACCGTATTATTGAAGCCTAACGAACGCCCTTATCGCTATTTCAAAGCAGAGAATAAGGAGAGGCGGTTTATTCTGAGTTCGCGGATGTAGGGGGGGATTGGTTTGATGGTTTGATGGTTTGATGGTTTGATGGTTAAATTAGTTGGGTTAGTTGGGTTAGTTGGGTTAGTT
>CAJXOS010000056.1 GCA_913057725.1 uncultured Lewinella sp. | reverse complement strand
TCGTCCTTGGGTACGGGGGGCTTTTCGCGCTCGTTACCATCGGCGTCAATACCGGGCTCCCATGCCCAAAGTACGAGCTCGTGCTCGGTGAGGTGTTCGACAATTTCTTCCAGATTGCGACCACCGTTATTTTCAGGGTTCAGCATAGACTGTGCGATCTCTACTCGGCTTAATCCTTGCCAAGCCATGCTAGGGGGTGCTAAGCTCCATTCCGGTGCCCCCGGAACGCCAGAGTAATTGTTATTGTCATGCTGATGGCACGTTTCGCAGCGTAAAGCGGCTATTCCATGGTTGTCATCACCACGCTGCACACCAAAACGGTGGATGTGGCTGTCTTCTCCCTGGCGCGGATAGTTGTCTGATGGATGGCAATTGACACAACGTTTGTGAGTAAGTACTGCCATCATTTTGTCGAAGTCGGAATCGTATTCGATAGTGGCTTCTTCCGAGGCTAGGTCGCGATCCGGAAGAGAATTGGCATCTGCCCAAAGACCAGTAGATACGGCTACTACCGCTGCTACGACCAGCAAGAGCAGAATTCGAACGTTTTTCATTCTGAATGAGCTTTTTTGGAAGTGATAAAGGATATACGTGTGTGGTTTTACTTCCCTTCCAAAACTACAGAATATCCAGGAGGTAGCGTTTGTCTGTGCGTGTCACATTGCTTGACTACTTCTATCAATTTTGAATTGTACGCATAATTATGTGCGAACAAACGATGGGCGCGATAACACTATCCTACTTCTTTTTGAATGGCCGAAGGATTGATACCAAAGTGTTGTTTAAAGGATCTGCTGAAATGGGCTAAGTCTTCAAAACCTACCTCGAGGTAAACTACAGAAGGCGTCTTACTGGTGTAGGTGAGCAGGCGTTTGGCAAGCGACAGCCGTTGTTGTTTGATCCATTGATAGGGAGGCATCTGAAAGATCTTGCGAAAATCGCGATTGAAGGTCGCCAGACTTCGACCGGATAGTTGGGCGAATTGCTCCAAAGACACATTCTGGGTGAAGCTATGCTCCATGAAGCGGAGTAAGTCGGCTTTTGCCGGTTGGCTGAAATCTATGAAAGCATGAATGAGCTCTGGCTTTGCCTGCAATAGACCATGCAAAACCTCTCTGGTTTTTAGGCTCATTATGGACTCATCCAATTCAACTTGTGCGTTGATATACACTTCTATGGACCGCATAAAAGCTTCCAGGATTGGAGAATTAGTGAGTTTGATTACTGGCTTGGAAATACTGGCACCGTTGACTGGAGTAGGAAAGCTGAGGATGGAATCTTTGATAAAATCGTCATGTAGTACGAAGACAAATTCTCGGAAGAAGGTCTGGTCCTCTTCCCAGTTCTTACGATAGTTTGCCTGCGTGAATTTTTTCACTAGTAGAAATTCACCTTCTTCAACGATGTAATCCTCTCCCCCAACTTCAATACCTAGTCTGCCAGAATCCACAAAGATGAGGTAATTGCCAGGATAGTAGATCTCAGCCGTATCATACTCAGATAGTTCCAGTGACGCTGCTACCGGTAATCCGTTTGACGTTAAGAACTTGGTTATATGGTTTTCGTACATGACAGGTAAATCTCTACCGCCTAAAGGTACTTGGAAATTCGTTTAGGCACTTGTTCGTACATGTCAATCCTGTTGTCTAAAAGTGTCATCCAGCTCAAAAACAAACAACCCGAGCTCCAGTATATTCGGAACTCGGGTTGTACCTAGTAAGAGAATAATCCTCCTAAGGGAAATTACTCGATACCTAGCTTGGCCTTTACCATAGACATGATGTCTTCCGTTTCGGCAGCATACATCACAGAATTAAAGACACTGGTGTCGAAGATCATGACAAAACCATTTTCCTTTGCCACGCCTTCAATAGCTTCTTCGGCTCGCGCAACAATTGGCTCTAGCATGCGGTTACGAGCTTCTCCAATCTGTTGAACAATCACTTGCTCAAAGTTTTGGATCTCAACCTGACGTTGTTCTAATGCTTGTTGTTGTGTTTGCTGTTGTACGGGAGTCAATGTTCCACTCTGTACTTGCTTGATAAATTCGCTAGCATCTCTTTGGAATTGAGCGGCCATGGCCTCACCTTGGGCTACCATGCCAGCTTGCATAATTTCCAAGCTATCGTTTGCTGCAATTGCCTCTGGCATTTGCGCAATCAAGTTTCCAAAGTTTAGATGGCCATAACGGTCTTGGCCAGTTAGGGTTGCTAAGGCACTCAGTACAAGCGCGCTAACGAGCAAAATCTTTTTCATTCGCTTTCAATCATTTGTGGAGCGCAAAGGTAAGTTTAATCCCAAATTACCAGCAAGTGCAGGTCAAAGAAAAGCAGTGGATGGGCGAAAAAAGTTACTAAGTGTTTGTTTTTAAAACTTTTGTTGTTAATTTTGTTTTATATTCAAACAGAAAGTGTCATGAGGTCATATGAAAATTTTACTCCTGCTAAGATAAAGGCATCCTTTGAGTTGTACTGGAATCGCTTCGAAGATTGGTTCCGCCGCCGCTGGTTGGGGCTATCATTGTTATTGTTAGTGGGATGGATCGTTACCCACAAAGACATTTCGATCAACTTTTCGATGGAGAAAGGAGAAGGTGGCTTCTTAACCACAACGACATCTTCCTTGTTCTATGACCCATTCGAGGACGATGAAGTGCAGGCGCAAAATGTATCTATGCCTGCGGATGATAAGATGGCAGGCCTCACCGCACAACAAAAAGAAAAGCGCCGCAAGCAATTGGCCTACATACGTGAGTACCATGAGCTGGCGCGGCATGAGATGGATAAGAATGGAATACCAGTTAGTATTACCCTGGCACAAGGGTTGCTGGAAAGTAATATTGGTGAGAGTCGACTGGCACGTGAAAACAATAATCACTTCGGTATTAAGTGCTTTTCGAAGAGCTGTCGTAAAGGTCACTGTACTAACTTCAATGACGATCACCACAAGGATTTCTTCCGCAAATTCGGCAGTGTAGAAGAAAGCTATGCGGCACATTCTAAAGTGTTGGAAAAAGATCGCTATCGGTCACTATTCCGTCTAAAGACAACTGATTATAAAGGTTGGGCTCGCGGATTGAGAAAAGCCGGCTACGCCACCGATCCACGTTATGCTGATAAGCTCATTCGAATTATCGAAAACCTAGAATTATACCAATACGATGTCTAATTAGCTCCTGAGCGTCCCCCGTAGGTTCCTGAGCGTCCCCCGATGCGAAGTAAAACAATACGCGAAGAACCACTAAAACCAACTATAAACGCCAAGCACAAAGTTGCGACCCGGAGCGCTGATGCCAGAAGAAAATGGACGATAGTGGATATCCATGATGTTTTCTACCCTCAGCCTAATCCGCATGAATTGCCCGACGCGATATGCGGCATTCAAATTCCAAATAGACCAATCATAGCTACCGGCGAAGGTGCCAGTGGTAGAGTCAATCGGCGTTAGATCCAGGTTGTCCGAGGTGCCTTCCTGATCGAGAATGAAATTGCCATTCTCCTTACTGATACTTGAAACGGCGTAGTTTGTTAAGTCCTTGCGGGCTTGGAACTGCCATTGTAAACCAAACTCCCAACGGCTCTCTCGGTAATCTATTTGCAGATGACCGTAGAGCGGTGGGATATGGTCAAGCGGAACCTCTACTGTTTCCTCTGAGTTTACCTTAAAGTCTCGTCGGCCATAAGTATAATGTAGTTGCCCTTGGAGGAGCCAATTTTTTGCTAATGTCTGCTGGGTACTGGCAGAAATCCCCCAAACCTTTGCGCGTTCGGCATTTACGATAGCCTGAACAAATAGGGTGTCGCCTCGGCTGATAAACGAGTTGGCTCCGTCAGGTAATTGAAAATCTTCCCTCACCATCGCGTTTTTGAGCCAAGTCCGATATAACGTTAGTTGTACGTGGCTGTTTCTGTTTTGGCGATAGCGGACACTGACGTCAGCAGAAATGGATCGTTCCGGTTCTAGGTCAGGATTTGGTATTTGTACAAAACCGTTGTTTTCACGGAATTTGGCGAAGTCGTCTACATTGGGAGCTCTGAAACCGGAGGCCAGGTGCGTTCGCCACTGCCAACGGCCAGTTTGCCAACGGAGCCCTGTTGCTGCGTTGAAGACGTTGTTGAGATTGTCTATTCCGTCCAGGTAGGTGTCGGGCCAGGCAATTGGATCGTTCTCACCGAACTGAGCAAATAATTCACGTCTTGTCCATCGTAATCCGCTTTCCCAGAGTAAACTTGAATCCTTACTGTGCTGCTGATATTGTAAAAAAGCACTGTAGCTGTCGAGGCTGCTTCCAGCACTCGGGTAGCGAGTGTTCACATCTCTGATTAGGCTATCGTCTTCGAGCGATTGGCGAGCTGCCGATGCTTCTACCGCTTCGCTACGTACCTCAATGCCATACTGTATGCTAGCCCTTGTGCGAATCCGCTTGTGAGCATCGATAGTGATCGCACCCAGATTTACTTGCACTAAACTCTCCTCGCGCCAAGGGCTACCAAAGGGACGATCAAAGCGGTCTTCAGCTATGGATTGGTAGCTTGCAATAAATCTTAATTTATCTGCCCAAGGCCGGTTTACCTCCCAGTCAACGCTCAAGGCTGCTAGTGCTCTTTCCTGTGGGCCGTAGTACCACTCGGCAAATCGTGGCTGGTCGTTACGGGTTTCAATGAGCCGGTCATAACGAGGTACATTCGAAGAGGTGGAATACTGCAAGTTGAGGGTCAATAAGAGTTTGCGTTGGGCTTGCCAACTGACTTTTTGGAGCAAGTCGAGTTGGTCATATCCGCTTCCAATTTGTCGGTCAGGATCATTGTTGGATTGTATGATGTCTTCTCCGTTCACACGTTGTGCGTAGAAGGGTCGTCGGCCAAAATCAGGATAAGCCTCCGGGCGACGGCTACCTGCTTTTAGGTCTCCAAAGCGGCTGGCGGTGAAATTGGTGTAGGATGACCAGTATTTTGATTGGTAAACCAAGTCGGTAGTCAGTGATTGTTCTCTGGCAGCGGTGCCATAACGAAAGCTAGCTCCGCCCGACCATGTTTTGCGATCTTGTCCGTGTGGTTTTGGGCTTTTAGTCTTGAAATGAATCAGACCACCGATGGCATCGCTTCCGTAGGCCAGAGCACCAGGGCCGTAGCTTACTTCCAGTGAGGACAGGGCATTTTCATCGATAGTGATGGCATTCTGTAGGTGGCCACTACGATAGATCGCATTATTCATTCTGATGCCATCAATGACAAGTAGAACCCTATTCGCCTCAAAGCCACGAAGCACAGGGCTTCCTCCTCCCAGTTGACTCATTTGTACAAATGCTCCGGCTGTTGCGCTAAGCGCTTCGGCTGGTGTATTGGCTTGTACTCTTTGAATATCCAGGGCGGCAATACGGACTTGTTGCTGGCTAAGGTCTCGGCGGAAAGATTTATCGCCTACCACGATTTCTGGGAGTGCTACCCCTGCACCTGACAACTGTATCCTGCCCCCTTGGGAAAGGGCATTGCCCCAACTAATGATCCGCGATTCTAGACCGAGGTAGTTGATGAGTAAACTATCCGTCTTCGGCACTTTGGCTTGGCCGAGGGCATTGGTGAAATAAGCTTGATGTTGTGGTAGCGTAGTAATGGTAGCACCTTCAAGTGCGCCCTCTGATGCATCCGTAACGGTCAGGAGCAATTGGTCTTGTGTTTGGGCCGTGGTCCCAAAAAACAGAGTTAGTGTAAAAATGGTTAGGACACGTAATAACATCGTTCTTGCTTACAGGCTAAGGACAGTTCGAAAATTGCCAATTCTAATTCATGAACACTGCCCAATAGCCGCTTCCCTCATATATACCATCCCTGCCAAAAGATGTTTGTTACTTGCACTAGGGATTTATCGGATACAAACCAATTTGCCTTCCTACGCATTGAATGGCGGTTCTGAGGGCTTCTTGTTGCTTGTCGTTGAGCTTCAAGGTGCGGTTTTGTCGGTCGTATTCGACCCGGATCTGAGCTACCTTATGATAGGCTAGCTTGTAGAAGTAATCGAGTGGTACGGCACAGGTGTGCTGATAAACTCGCATGTTGATCGTGCGGTCAAATTCTCCCTCGTCGGGAAAATTGTATAGACCAATAATGGAATCGTCATCCAAGAGCATCTTTACATTGATGCCGGAAGGGATGGGCTGGAGCTTATACTCTGGCATGACCAAGTTGAAGAAAAAGCCGCTGATGCTGTCATTCTCACTGTAAATCAAGATAGCTTCAGCCTCCTCAATAATTTTCGGACCATCCACGGTCTCATACTTACTGGGGATGAGGTAGCCCAATGCTACCTTCTCCGAGGCAATGGTCCGTATACTGTCAAAAGGATCCACCTCATCGAAGGCGATAGGGCAATTTATGGTTTCCTGAGCTGACAAGCTCAGCATTCCTCCAATCAGTATTACTAGCAATAATGACCACTGCTTCCGCATAGCATAAATTTATTGTCTTGGCGCAAAGGTAAGGAACGCTTGGCACACCCTAATTCTTGCGCAAAGTGCTAACTTTGGCTGCAGTATTTAAGATGCATTTCTATGAAATATAGTTCGGCAGAACAAAAGTCCCTAGTGGCGCGCTCGAAGGCGTATTTGGCAAAGACAGATGAGGTGGCTAAGCAGACGGTGGTAGATCAGATGAGCCAGTTGCAAGAGTTGATCGTTTTCCATGAGTGGCGCTATTACATTCAGAATGATCCCCTCCTGAGTGATTTTGAGTATGACCAACTATTCAAGCAGTTAGAAGCCCTGGAAGCGGCCCATCCAGAACTGGTGCGTCCGGATTCCCCAACGCAGCGCGTATCTAGTGATGTGGGCAATGATTTTCCCTCTGTGGATCACTTGACACCGATGCTATCCCTGGCGAACAGCTATAATGCGGAAGACTTGCAGGAGTTTGACCAGCAAGTGAAACGGATGCTGAATATCGATGCCGATCAGGATATTGCTTATGCTGTAGAGCCAAAGTTCGATGGGGGAAGTATCGCCTTAGTCTATGAAAATGATCAGCTGGCCCGAGGTGCTACTCGAGGTAATGGCCAACAGGGCGAAGAAATGACGGCGAATGCCCGCGTAATTCGTTCCGTACCACTCTCAGCCGAGTTTAGTAAGCACAATATTGCAAAGGTGGAATTGCGTGGTGAGGTGATCATTCGCAAGGATCGTTTTGAGGATATTAACCGCAAACGTCAGGAGGCAGGCTTGTCTCTTTTTGCCAATCCACGGAACACGGCTACGGGAGGTTTGCGCATGAAAGATCCTAAGGAGGTAGCCGAACGAGGTTTGGAGGCCTTCTTGTACACACTAGGATTTGCCGAGGATGCCAATGGCAACAATGCACTTGAGAATTTTGATACCCACTACGAGAGCCTGTATATGCTAGCAAAGCTTGGGTTCAAAGTGCCGACGGATGGTACAGAGCGCAAGCTGTGCAAGAATATTGCCGAGGTAGTTGACTTCTGCGTCAATTGGGAAAAAGGCCGAGAAGCGTATCCCTATGAGGTGGATGGTATGGTGGTTAAGGTGAACGATCGCAGATTACAGGAGCGGGCGGGCCATACGAGCCATCACCCACGTTGGGCTATTGCCTATAAATTTGCTGCCAAGCAGGCTACTACGACACTACTGGATGTAGAATACCAGGTAGGTAAAATCGGTACGATTACACCCGTGGCTAAAACGGAGCCGGTGAGTTTAGCGGGTGTTACTATCAGTAGCATTAGTCTGCACAACGAAGATTTTATCAACGAAAAAGACCTCCGTATTGGTGATCAGGTTTTGATCGAACGCGCTGGAGATGTGATCCCTTACATCGTTAAAGCGATGGACGACCTTCGTGATGGTAGTGAGCAACCCATCGAATGGCCCAAAAACTGTCCGATCAATTTCACGGAAGAAGTCATAGAGCTGATTCGGGAGGAAGGTGAAGCGGCCTGGCGTTGCCCTAACTGTGTCTGTGGTGCTCAAGATCTGCAGCGCATTATTTTCCACGTCTCCAAAGCAGCAATGGATATCGATGGTATGGGGCGTAGATATGTGGAGCTGTTCTACGAATATGGCTGGCTCCGTACCATGGCCGATGTGTACCGTTTGCCTTACGATGAGATTGCTCAAATGGAAGGTTTTGGTTCCAAATCAGTGGAGAACCTTCGTAGCTCAATCGAGCAAGCTAAGCTAAGCCCGATGTGGCGTGTACTGGTGAGCCTTTCTGTACATCACTTGGGTAAGCGCTCCGCCAAGTTGCTGGCTGCCGAAGTAGATCACATGATGGAGTTAGCGGATTGGACAGAGGAAGACTTCTTAGCGATCAAGGACATTGGCCCTACGGTAGCCAAAAATGTAATGGCCTGGTTTGGGGTACAACGCAACGTACAGCAGCTCCGTCTGATGGAAGAATTAGGTGTGAACCTATCGCAAACTGAGGATGACAAGCCTAAGGCTGCCGTGACGGAAGGTCCGTTTGTTGGGAAAACCATTCTCTTTACGGGAAGCCTACAGCAAATGAGCCGCAAAGAGGCCCAGGAAAAAGCAGCGGCCGCAGGCGCTAAGAACATCAGTGCCGTAAGTGGCAATCTAAACATCTTGGTAGTAGGCGAAAAGGCAGGCTCGAAACTGAAAAAAGCACAAGCTTTGGGCACAGTAGAGATCCTGACCGAAGAAGAATTTTTAGCCCTGATCGGATGATAAAGGCACTCATTGATCGCATCCCTGAAGGTTATTCCGAGGGGCAGTTTCAAGGTCGCCGCTACGGTATTTCCAAAACGATCTTCAATGAAGGGCGTTCCAGCAAAGTCTTTGCGGAGGAGTTGGGTGGGAACGATTTCATTAGTCTCAATTTCTACCAAACCCAGAAGGAAGATTTACTCAAACCCTGTGAGATGCCGGCGGAAAAAGTGGTGGCGTTTTTGAAGGAGGTGGAGCTGGAGGCTTAGTTGCGTTCTACTGATAGTTATGAGCAATTAAACGAAACTGAATGATAGACGCTCTTTCCAAGGGAGATTTCAATTATAATCCGTTTGGAGGCTTATCAGATGATGAGTCATTTAGAGTAATTGTTCCTAATCGTCATGTGGACCAGATTATCGCCGATATTGACAATTCTGCGAAGCAGGTTATCGAACTCGTTGACAAAAAAGGAAGAGGTAAGACTACACATCTAAAATATATCCGTAGCCTTATTGGAACCGGAGATCTCTTTGAACTTTCCAAAAGGGAAAACTTTAGAAACGAACTTTTGTCGGGGCCAAGAGAACTATTGTTTATTGACAGTATACATCATTTGCCCCTTTTGGATCGACTAAAACTCTATAAGTTGGTTGATAAGTTGGTAATTACAACCCACATAAGCAGGGCTTTCGAATATTCTTTCTCCGGAGTTAAGTACAAAGGTTACAGATTCGGAGGTGTCAACAAGGATCAGCTTCAATTGGTCTTACAAAGACGGATGGAATTGGCGATGTCCAATACTATTCTTCCCAAAATCTCTGAGAAGGATATTGATAAATTACTTTCAATATATGGTGATGATTTTAGGTCGATTTTGAAGTTCTTATACCAGAAATATAGCGATTTGTGAAAGATAGCGTTAAGGTAGAAGTCGATATTGTTAGTGATAGTTCTATCGTTGTTGGACAACGATCAATTGGAGAGATTATACTTCACTCTAGTGAGAGATTAGAGACTGAGAATATAGAGTATAGGTTGATAAAAGAGACCAGGGGATTGACCAGGACGATTAAGGAACAAATATATGGTGGTTTCATCGCAGAGAATTTGACTTTAGAAAATGGGAAACGGTATGTTTTCCCACTAGAAATAGTCAATTCGAGGTACGAAACGTACAAAGGCAAAAACATTGAAGTTATAGTTAGGCTCGAAGTTGATTTGAGATTGAAAGATGAAAGGCTAATCGATCATGTAATTTCGAACTTTGGCTTTACTGCTCCGAGCAGACTGCTATCAACATCACGAATCATTCAGTTCAAGAGTGAGTATAGTAAAAATGAGGTTGAAGATCGTAGCGTTGAGTTGGAGATTTATTCGATGTTTAGTCAAGGAGTTGCCTTAATTATCTTCCTTATTGCGTTTGGAGCAATATCAATGACTCAGGAGGTTTCTCAAAATATCAAGATCTTATTTTTGGCCTTAAGTGCACTGGTTGTGATTGCTTTTATCCTGTATTACCTTATTGGAAGTAAACTGGTTGGACTAATTAATGCAGAGTTTGAAGATAGAGAGGGACAGAGGTTTCAAGTTGGGTTTAAAAGCTCTAAGAATTGGAATAAGGTAAAAAAATTAGGGGTTAGATATAAAGTGCTAGAAGAGGTTATTGATGATCGGGGGACTACAGAATCGAAAGAAGTATATTGTTTGTATACCTCCGAATTAAAGAACATTTCTACACCCCAAAAACATGCAAGGGTCGATTTTGACTATCCAAATCAGTATTATCCTCGGATAGATGATGAACACGCAAAAATCGTCTGGCAATTGGAAGTGGAGGTACATATCATTAGAAACTTAACCTATAAGTTTCGTCAGCAAATATCGATGAAGTAATTGTTTAGAATTCCCTCAGTTGAGCACATCACACCAACACCTGTTGATTCAGAGCTTAGTAGATCACATCAAGCTGGATTTCTACCCAAAAAATCCCTAATTTTGCGGGCTGTACGAAATTTCAAATAATGGCCACACCGCGCACGGTTGCGTTCCATACTTTAGGTTGTAAGCTGAACTACTCAGAAACTTCAGCGATCGGTCGGCAATTTGAGCAGGCTGGGTATACCGCCATCCCCTTCAAGGATGGGGCAGATGTATACGTGATCAATACTTGCTCCGTGACGGACTTTGCGGATAAGAAATGTCGCAATGTTGTGCGCCGTGCCCTACGAAAGAATGAGCAGGCTAAAGTAGTAGTGGTAGGTTGTTATGCGCAGTTGAAGCCGCAAGAGATTGCCGACATCCCTGGCGTCGATTTAGTGTTAGGAGCAGCGGAAAAATTCCAGATTCTCGACTATATTGACGATATCAGCCAGGCTCACGATAAGGGAATGGTGAAAGCAGGGGAGGTAACTGCTGCGAAGGATTTTATCCACGCTTTTAGCTTCGGGGATCGTACCCGCTCTTTTCTTAAAGTACAAGATGGCTGTGATTATAAGTGTTCCTTCTGTACTATTCCATTAGCTCGTGGTAAGAGCCGTAGTAATACCGTGGAGAGCGTGGTCGCCAATGCTCGCGAAATTGCGAAGATGGGTACTCGTGAGGTAGTGCTGACCGGAGTCAATATTGGTGACTTTGGCAACGGTACAGAAGTGATCGAAGGCATTCGCCCGAAGAAAGAGGCACTTTTCATTGACTTGATCAAAGAGCTAGATCAGGTAGAGGGCATCGAACGGTTTCGGATCTCCAGCATTGAGCCTAATCTTTGTAATGAGGAAATCATTGAGTTTGTGGCGCAATCCAAGCGTTTTGCACCACATTTTCATATGCCCTTACAGAGTGGCAACAATAAGCAGCTAAAAGCAATGCGCCGGCGGTATCGCCGCGAGCTATATGCGGAACGCGTAGCATTGATCAAGAAATACATGCCTCATTGCTGCATTGGTGTGGACGTGATTGTTGGGTTTCCTGGAGAAACAGAGGAAGACTTTTTGGAAACCTACGAGTTTATCAATCAACTAGATATTAGTTATCTGCACGTCTTTACGTACTCTGAGCGGGCAAATACTCCGGCAGCTGAAATGCCTGATGTGGTGCCTATGGCCGAACGCCGCCGCCGCAACCAAATGCTCAATATCTTAAGTGAGAAAAAGCGCCGCCACTTCTATGAGCAACAGCTAGGTGCAACACGTACGGTGTTGTTCGAACGTTCTAAGGAGGAAGGCCGAATCAGTGGCTTTACGGATAATTATGTGAAGGTCGACGTAGCGCTAGAGGACACCTGGATTAATCATGTAGTGCCGGTTCGCTTGGAGCAGTTGACTGCGGAAGGAGCAGTAGAAGTGAGCTTGTCAGAGAGTGTGGCTTAAAGTTTCAGCGAAATAAGTTGCGCGCAATTAGTTTTCCCAATCTTGAAAGTCTAGTAGAAAACCACCCAAGGCACCGGAGGGCACCTTAGGTGGTTAGTAATTTTGTTTTAGAGTATGTCTAAGATTTATCGCGCATTGACAATCAGTAGTTTAGGGTTTTGACAAAGCTCCTCCAAGGGCATTTAGCGGGCTAAATAACCGCGGAGAGTTGAAGTCAAGTTCATAAAATACTGGCTGTCAGAAGTTAGAAATTTAGACATGCTCTTAGTCGAGGTACTCTACTTTACCACTATCAAGGTGGTAGTAAGCAGAAACAATTCTCAACTTTCCAGATTCTACAGCACCACGAATAATTCCTGAGCGGGTTTGTAGCTCCTGCGCATTCATTGAGGCGTTGGTACGCACTACATCGTTAACGCTAGCATCTTCTGCGGAGGCAGCAATTGCTGGTGCCACATGCGACAGAAGGTGGTTCAAGTTGTAACCATTGTCGCCACCTGCGATAGCTGCTGTCACAGCACCACAACTTTGGTGACCCAATACTACAATTACCGGCGTACCCAGGTGAGCTACAGCGTATTCGATACTTGCAATGGATGAGCTATTGGCCACATTTCCTGCTACACGGACTACGAAGATCTCTCCTAAGCCAGTGTCAAAGGCCAATTCTGGTACTACGCGGCTATCAGCGCAGCTCAAAATAATTGCATACGGGCTTTGCCCGCCTGTTAGTGAATCTCTTCGGCTACTGTCTTGCAGCTTACCATCAAGTTTGTCAGCTACAAAGCGGTCATTGCCGGCCTTTAGCCGGTCTAAAACTTCCTGAATAGTCATTCTTTATGGTTTATCTGAGTCTTTGATTAAGTCTTACCAATTAGTGTAAAACCCTAGGTGGTATATAAATTGGTGCTAAAGATGTCAAAAAATAGCGTAATCTGCTACAGAAATAGTTTGATAATCTTTTTAAGTGTAACGCTATTATGGGGAATAGAATTACTTACATGTCTTTTGTTCCTAAACATCTACACTAACTACAGGTTATATATCTTACAGATTGATACAGCCCAGACTGGGAGTTGGATAAAAGCGGTTTTGCATGAATCAACAGGATGAATTAGGAATACTCCGGCCCGACCAGAAGCAGCGTCCAGAAGGAATGCTGCACTATGAATTGTATTATCGGGATACGCAAAGCCCGTGGATGGTCTTCATCCATGGTGCTGGAGGGAGTCTCGTTACCTGGAAACACCAAGTACGAGAATTTCGGTATTTGTTTAATCTCTTGTTGATCGATATGCGGGATCATGGCAAGTCGAAAGACATTAGTCCCGCCTATGATGATTATGACTTCGAAATCATCACGGATGATATTATCGATGTACTCAACTTCTTGGAGGTAGAGCGAGCGCACTTTATGTCCTTGTCCTTGGGGAGTATTATACTGCAAAAGCTACACGAGCGCCGTCCGCAAATGGTTCGTTCGATGATCATGGCCGGAGGTGTTTTCAAGGCGGATTGGAAAATTCATCTGTTTGCTCATTCTGGAAAGTTTCTGAGCTATTTCCTTCCTTTTCGGTGGATATACGACATGTTTTCGCTCATTGTACTGCCGCGTAAAAACCATCAACCTTCGCGCCGCTTATTCCGGCTGCAAAGCCAGAAGCTTTCACCCACGGAGTTCCTGAAATGGCTTGGCCTCTATCGTGATTTCTTCAAGGTGGTGAAGCGATTCTACCGTAAAAAATTAGAAACGGCAAGTCTGGTGGTAGTTGGTAGCCAGGATCATGTCTTTATTCATGCTGCTAAGCGTTTTGCCAGTAAGCAAGCTCATTTGGCTCAGCTGGCAATTATTGAGGGCTGCGGACACATCTGTAATATTGAGCAGGCCAGACAATTCAATAGCATTGTCTTGTCCTTTCTGGAAGAATTAGATTTAGGCCGAGTAGCCTTCCCAGCACCCGCTAATCTCGATTAATATAAGCTAGGAGGCAAATGGAGGTAGATTTCTTCGTGTTGGGTATTACTTTCTTGTGTCTTCATGAGCTTGACGCAATGCGATGCCACGAATGGCGAATATTTCCTGGCCTGTCGTTATTGGAGGATCGCCTGGGGATGATCATTTTTCAGTTGGCACATATTCCATTGTTCTATTGGGTTTTCCAAGGCTTAAACCAGCCTGATGAATCATTTCGGTTAGGCTGGGATATCTTTTTCATCGTTCATTTCATCTTACATGTCCTGTTTTTGTGGCATCCAAAAAATGAGTTTAAGGATTGGTTGTCTTGGGGAATTATCTCCGGTGCTGCCTTCTTTGGAGTTCTTGATCTCTTGCTTTGACTTTGAACCATCTGGTCGTTTGAAGTGGAGTAATACTTGCCGAAAAAGCTGAGGTGAATTCTGTACCTTTAAAGCCAATTAATACTACACTCATGAAGGGCATATTGCTGTTACTTTCTTTTTCGCTCCTACTTGCTAAGGCCTGTGATACAGGTGATGACTTTATTCTTGGCGAATCCTTTACCATGGAACCTGGTCAAGAACTAAAAAATAATACGGCTGATATAACCGTCAAGTGGGTTGAAGTAGCTGAAGACTCTCGCTGCCCGAAGGATACCAACTGTGTGTGGGAAGGACAGGCCCAAATAAGCCTATTGGTTAATGGTGACCCAATGACACTCATTTTGCGTGATGGCAAACCTGAAGAAGCCAGCATGAACCGTGGCGGATATGTATTTGAAGCGGTGCAGCTAGATCCTTACCCAGATGGCACCGTGATTGATCCTACTCAATATCGCCTACAGTTGCTCGTTAGTAGCTTATAGATTCCGGAAAAACCGAACTTGAATGATCTTCCCTATTGGCGATGACCAGGTGAAAGGAGGGTATTTCCCACTCCTGAGCTATACCTTCATTGCAATCAACGTATTGATTTTCTTCTACCAGGCCTCTCTTTCTCCTAGTGGGTTTGAGCAATTTGTCTACACCTACGGGAGTATTCCCAAAGAGACCATGCAGGGGCAGGACCTCTTTACCTTACTCACAAGCATGTTCTTGCACGGTAGTTGGATGCACCTGCTTGGCAATATGATGTTCTTGTGGATATTCGCCGATAATATTGAAGCTACGATTGGCACTGGCCGTTTCTTGATCTTTTACCTTCTGGGCGGATTGGCCGCTCACCTTGGGCATATCTATTTCAACATGGGGAGTACCATACCTACTGTTGGAGCTAGTGGTGCAATCTCAGCAGTAATGGGAGCTTACTTGATTATGTTTCCCACCTCGAGGATCAAAATGCTGGTGCTGATTTTCTTTGTTCGTATTCCCGCGTTCATCTTCCTGGCTTTTTGGATCGTTCAGCAGGTCACGTTGGGTAATCAAGCATTGCAATCTATGACACCTGAAACAGCTGGTGTAGCCTGGTGGGCGCATATCGCAGGCTTTGCCTTTGGTGTTATCGGGGGCTTATACTATCGCGTAAACTATTCACCAACGGCTGTAGCGCAGCAGGAAGCCAGATCTTTCGATCGGGATGATCTTCTATAAAATAGTAGCGCAGTGCCATAAGTAGGAAGGTCAGGTAGATAGCCGTTCCTAATTGGGTCTCCAATGTCTGCTCAATAATAAAAGACGGAATAGCTATCGCGAGAAAGCTGCCCAATAGAGGTTGCTGCCAGCCATTTCGGTAGAATAGTGGCAGAAAAACAATCCCGGTAAATAATAGTAGGCCAACCAGCCCCATCGCGGCGTACTGCCATACAAACTGGCTCTGTGGGGTGAAACTAGAATTGGCAATGTTTGGATAGTTTTCCTTTAAGTAGGCTTTCGTTTCGTCTCTGACATCTCCAACTCCCGCCCCCAAAATGGGCAATTCTGACCCAATGGCCAGCCCGGCACGAATAGTACCTACGCGATGAGAATCTGACATTTCGGTAGTAGCACTATCACGTTGAATGTGGTAGATATTGTAGAAGGTATAATCAACCTTGTTCTTCAGTGATGGTATCGTCTTGTAGGCGGTCCAGGCACCTGCCATCAAGATAGCTAGTGCAAATAGCGCTCGCTTCCATTTCTTTCCTACAATAAGGTCGCGAATCAAAAAGTAACCCAATACGCCATAAAGGGCTACCAGTCCGCTCCGTACAGCTAGAATGTGTAGGAATACAATTAAGAATCCAGTGGCTATGTAGAGGGTCGTTCGTTCCCATTTTTGACCTTTCAGCGACCATCCCTCCAAGATGAAAGTGATGCCAATAGCAACCGCGTAGGCCACCATAAGACTAAAACGAATGTGCATGACCGGCGTTGGTAGAACTTGCCCTTGCTTATAATTGAGCGTGATGTTTTCGAAATCGATAAGGTACCAGGCAAATAGTACGAGGCAGGTTAGCGTGATCAGCGCGAAAAACAGATAGAGTAGAGAATAATAGATCTTTCGATCAAAACGAGGAAGGGCCACCAAGCCAGCTGGCATTAATAAGAATGGAAGGCGCATTCGCATCCGATTTGCCCAATAGTCAAAGTTCTCCGACCATAAACCGCTGAGTAGCCAAATGAAGAATAAAGCAGTCAAGGACCAGAACACCGGGCTGCGCAGGAAGCGGCGAAAGTTTTCTACAAAATCCGCATTGAGTACCCAATTCATGGCCAGACCGATGACGCCTATGCTCATCATGACTGGAGAGGCTATCAAGCCTACCAAAAGAAATAGCAAGGCCGTGACGCCAATAAACTGTTGATTGAAAACCCGGAGTAGTAGTTCCTTCATCTACAAAACTGTTGAGCGTAAAGATAGCTTGCTAGTCAAAAGCGTGAGCCCAGACGAAGATTTATTTTCCGAAGCGCATTGTGCCACGGTTATGCTAGGCCCTTTAGTTGGTGGAACGCCAAAAGGATAGGGCTATTGTTCGATGTATAGAAATAACGCTTATCCGAGCGGGCTATTTAGAACTCCTTGCTCCTACCGACAAATTTCCTAATTTAGCTGGCACCCAATCTGTACGGTATACTATGGCCAGCCCGAAAAAGAAAAAGCTAAAAAAGAAAGGTAAAAAGTTGAGTGCCCAGTGGCAGTGGTTGTCCCGGACAAAGCCTATTGCTATTGCACTTTTCGTACTTGGTGTACTGCTTTATGCGAACACTTTTCAGCACGACTTTGCCCAGGATGATGCCATTGTTATTACCGACAATATGTTCACCACCGAAGGTGTGCAAGGCTTATCGGGCTTGTTTCAGTACGATACTTTTTACGGATTCTTCAAGGAGGAAGGTAAAGACAAGTTAGTGTCAGGTGGTCGTTACCGCCCACTGACGCCAGCTATGTTTGCGATCGAGTATGAGCTTTTTGGTGAAAGCCCGGGCATCATGCACGTACTAAATGCTTTGTGGTATGGCCTTACGGTAATGATGCTCTACTTGGTTTTACTACAGCTGTTCACCGGTCGTAGTAAGTGGGATGATCAATTGAATTCATGGGCAGTTTATCTCATTCCACTGGGTGCTGCGTTGCTTTTTGCAGTGCATCCTATTCACACGGAAGCAGTAGCGAACATCAAAGGGCGTGATGAAATCATGACTTTGTTGGGTAGCCTCACTGCGCTATGGTTGGTGCTTCGCGGGGGCTTTTGGCCTACCATTCTAGCGGCCCTGAGCTTTTTTATTGCACTCTTATCTAAGGAGAATGCGATTACGTTTCTTGGCGTGGTGCCTTTGGCCTTATACTATTTCACCAAGGATAATGTGGTGGAGATCATCAAAAAAACGGCGCCACTCCTGGCAGTGGCCATTCTGTTTTTGGTGATTCGTGGTTCCATTTTGGGCTGGAGCCTGGGCGAACCAAGTATGGAGTTGATGAACAATCCATTCCGAAAAGTAGAGCAAGGTGTGTGGGTAGATTTTACTGCGGGCGAACGATCCGCTACAATCACTTATACACTAGGCAAATATGCCCAACTACTGGTAGTACCAAGTCCTTTGACCCACGACTACTATCCACGCCATGTAGAAATCATGAGCTGGAGCAATTGGAAAGTCGTGTTGAGCTTGTTGTTCTATTTAGGGTTGCTGACGTATGGCCTCATTGGGCTCGTCAAGCGGGACATTGGTAGCTTTGCGGTATTGGTGTATTTGGGTACCCTTTCTATTGTGTCAAATGTGCTTTTTCCGGTAGGGACAAATATGTCGGAACGCTTTCTGTTTATGCCTTCTATTGGCTTTGGTCTACTGATTGTTTGGTTGGCCGTAAAGTACTTGAAAAAGCAGCAAGTAATTCTGGGGCTCATTGGGGGGTATGCCTTGATCTTGGCCGTGCTCACCTTGATGCGTAACCCGGCTTGGGAAGATAATTATACCCTCTTTACAACAGATATTCACACTTCTTCCAATAGCGCAAAGTTGCGAAATGCGATGGCCGGGGAATTGTCTGTTCAATGGTCAAAATTGACAGCTGCTCAACAGCCACAGCGATTGGATATGTTGGAAGAAGCGTTAGGGCATATCAATGAAGCCGTTCGAATTCATCCTACCTACAAGCAAGCATTTTTCATCAAGGGTAATATTCTCAATTACCTGAAGCGCTACGATGAATCCATAGCTGCCTACCAACGTGCACAGCAGATAGATCCTAACTATCAACAAGCGTTTGATAATATGATGATCACCTATCGAGATGCTGGCCGCTATTATGGCGAGCAACTGGGTGATGTTGCTAATGCCATTCGCTATCTGGAACAGGCTTATGAGGCTATGCCTGATGAGTATGAAACGATCCGTCTACTGGGTGTCGCGCATGGTATCGCCGGGAATACAGGAAGAGCCATAGAGATGTTTACCAGAAATACGCAGCTGCAACCAGAAAATGCTCGCGCCTGGTTTGATTTGGGCACGGGCTTTTACAACAACAATCAACCTACGGAAGCAGAACAAGCGTTTCAACGTGCACAGCAGCTTGATCCGGATATTGAGCGGAAGGTACGGGAAGGGACAAACTAAGAAAGCCGAGGTGGGTAGGCTCTATCGGTTAGTCATCTAAGAAAAATCAGTGAACCTGGCATGGAAGGAGATGATGTCAAACGGATTTCTAGGTTGACAGCAATATTGACTCAGCTGCAAACCAAAAGAATACTGACAGCTGCAATGCTTTCCGAAAAGTTCGGTGTGAGTAAACGAACGATCTACCGTGATATAAAAGCACTGGAAAAAGCAGGGGTACCTGTCCTAACCGAAGAAGGAAAGGGATACTCCCTTATGGAAGGTTATAAAGTACCTCCAATCATGTTCACAGAGCAACAAGCCAATGCCTTGATTCTTGCGGAACAGTTGGTGCTGAAGAGCAAGGATGCTTCCTTCGTAAAAGATTATTCTGAGGCAATTGACAAGATCAAGTCTGTTCTAAGGTATTCCAGCAAAGACAAGGCCAACCTGCTTGCCGATCGGACTCAATACAGTGAGGTCTTAGATCAAGAAAGGAGTAGCAGTAATTTGTCTGACCTGCAAAGAGCACTTACCAATTATCAGCTGGTCAAAATACAGTACATCAATAAGGAGGGTACAACGACAACTAGGATGGTAGAGCCATTTGCTATTGTCAGTGCCGAAAACTGGTATTTGATTGCCTGGTGCCGTTTGCGTGAAGGATTTCGATTTTTTCGACCGGATAGAATTCAAAAAATGGAGATTCAAGCCGAAAATTTCCAACCTCATAATTTGACTTTACAAGAGTATTTTGATCGATATCAATAATTTCTGCTGACCCTTGCCATAGGGTTGTCTCAGCTCGGGCCTACGTTTGTCTAAATTCAATTAAAGCAGATAAAAATGACGAACGTATCAACCTCAATTCTTGAGGAGACCGGCTTTTCAAAACCTACTTTTATTTCCGTTAACGGCGTAAGACTCGAAGTCTTTGAAGCCGGCCGGCAAAATGCTGGCAAATCTATTGTACTCTGCCATGGCTGGCCGGAACACGCATTTTCTTGGCGCCACCAAGTGCCTGTCCTGGTAGAGGCGGGTTACCATGTTATTGTCCCTAACCAGCGCGGTTATGGCAATTCCTCTAGTCCAGCAGCAGTAACCGATTACGATCTGGAGCACTTAACGGGCGATCTTGTTGCCTTGCTTGATCATTTCGGATACCAGGATGCCACATTTGTGGGGCACGATTGGGGAGCCAACATAGTGTGGGGACTGAGCTTACTTCATCCTGAACGTGTAAATGGAATCATAGCCCTAGCGTTACCTTATCAGGTGCGCGGAGAAAAACCTTGGATTGAGATGCTGGAAGCGTTTTTTGGCAGTGATTATTACTTCGTCCATTTCAATCGACAGCCAGGTGTTGCCGATGCCATATTGGATGAAAATGCAGCTCAGTTTCTTCGGAATATATTCCGTGAAAATGTGCCGGAAAAGGTACCGGAACCGGGGATGCAGATGATCAATCTTGCTCTAGCAAAAGAACCACTTGGTGAGCCCATAATGAGCGAGAGTGAACTAGCTGTTTTTGTATCTGCCTTCAAAGCAACAGGTTTTACTGGAAGCATAAATTGGTACAGAAACCTGGACCGCAATTGGCACCTGCTGGCGGATGTAGATCCTATTGTCCAGCAACCAGCACTCATGGTTTACGGGATGCGAGATGTGATTCCTAAGTTTCCAGGGCTATCAGAATTTGTGCCCAAAGTTGTAGAAGTTGATCTCGATTGTGGCCATTGGATACAGCAAGAACTTCCGGAAGAGACTAACCAGGTGATTCTAGATTGGCTTGCACAACAAGAAGCCTCTTAGTGCCTACTTTTCAAGTTGAGTACACCCTCCAGTTCAATTGGAGGGTGTACAGCGCAGGTGGTAACGGTCACTGTACATTTTCTCATCAAGCTGCTGTTTTGCACCTCGTATTGACCTAAATATTTAAGAATTAGTTAATCTATGCCTAACAATGCACAAAAATTGTAACTTACCTACTTAGTATATAGTATCCCAGTTAAGACATATCGTTCTCATCATGAATTGGCTAAACCCCGGGCGCGCCCTTGTCAACAATGTACTCTTGTTGGCCTTGCTACTCAGCATGGCCCTGCCGCTACGGGGGCAATATCACGCAAATTTAGATCAGTCGCACGCCCAGGAAGCCATCTGGGTTGATTCGGTATTCCGCTCTATGACCTTTGAGGAGCGACTGGGGCAACTCTTTATGATCCGAGCGCACTCCAATTTGGGTGCCGATCATGTGGCTTCCGTGGAACGCCTTATTCGGAATTACCACGTAGGTGGGTTGTGCTTTTTTCAGGGCACGCCTTCGGCGCAAGTACGCTTGGTGAATCGCTATCAGGGGCAGTCAAAACTGCCAATGATGATTGCTATGGATGGCGAGTGGGGACTGAATATGCGAATGAAAACGGTGATGCGCTTACCGCGGCAATTAATGCTCGGAGCGATCCGCAATAATCACCTGATCTACGAAATGGGCCAGGAGGTTGCCCGGCAGATGCACCGTGTCGGTGTGCACATCAATTTTGCGCCGGTGGTGGATGTCAATAACAACCCCAACAACCCGGTGATTGGAACACGCTCCTTCGGTGAGGACCGAGTGAATGTGGCCATCAAGGGGGTACACTATATGAAAGGTATGCAGGACCACGGTATTGTGGCCTGTGCTAAGCACTTTCCCGGGCACGGTGATACCGATGTAGACTCCCATTACGATTTACCGGTCATCAATCATGATCTTCCCCGCCTGGATAGTATCGAGTTATACCCCTTTAAGGCCTTGGTTGAGCAAGGCGTGGGAAGTATTATGGTGGGGCACCTGCAAGTTCCAGCGCTAGAGAATCGCGAAAACCATCCCACGTCCCTATCGCCAGCTACGATTAATGGGATGCTGCAAACAGAGCTCAATTTCCATGGCCTGACTTTCACGGATGGCTTGGGAATGAAAGGCGTAACCAAGCATTTTGGCGACGGCGAAGTGGAAGCTGCAGCTTTGTTGGCAGGTAACGATATTCTACTACTACCTGTTGATTTGGGTGCCGCAGAGGCACGCATCAAAGCCTACATTGCTGAAGGGCAACTTACCGAAGCAGAAGTGAACAGAAAAGTGAAGCGAGTGCTACGCGCTAAGTATCGCATGGGGCTCCAGCACTTTAACCCACTATCAGAATTGAATGTCCTGAAGGATATTAACACACCAGAGGCGGAGGCACTGAGAGAACGCCTAGTAGAAAATGCGCTGACCCTCGTGCGTAATGAAAACCAATTGGTGCCGGTACAAGAGGTGGGGGAGCAGAAGATTGCATCCCTGGCAATTGGGACAGGATCACAACCACTTTTCCAAAAGCGCCTACGAGACTATGGTCAGGTAGATGCACTCCGGATTGGTAATAGTATCGGTGTAGCCGAAGAGCAGAACCTGATGGATCGCCTGGCTGAGGAGGATCTAGTCATCGTGAGCTTGCATAATATGGGCCGTTCGAGCCGCAGTAATTTTGGCCTTCAGCCATCTGTGTTGCAATTCTTGGAACGCCTGGAGGCGGAGAAAGATATTATTCTCGTTGTCTTTGGTAATCCTTACAGCCTGAAGTTTTTTGATGGAATTGGAGCTGTTCTGGCAGCGTATAACGAAGATGACTTGACGCAAGATAAAGCTGCCCAAGCTATTTTCGGTGCGATAGGAATAGATGGCCGTTTACCGGTAACGGCATCTGAGCGTAGCCGCTACAATTCTGGAGTGACAACCAGCCCCATCTTTCGATTAGGTTACAGTACTCCTGAAAATGCTGGGATGGATAGCGATACACTTCGCTACTACATTGATCAACTGGCTAAGGAGGCTATTGCTGATCGGGCTACTCCGGGTTGTGTGGTTCTAGTAGCTCGCCATGGTAAAGTGGTTTTTCACGAAGCTTACGGGCATCATACCTATGCTAGACGGCGTTCGGTTAGCCCGGATGATATTTACGATTTAGCTTCTATCACCAAGATCAGTGCTACTACGATTGCATTGATGGATCTGGTACAAAAAGGTATTTTGGATCTTGATAAAACCTTGGGGTATTATCTCACAGAATTGCAGGGAACCAACAAGGATCATCTGAGCTTACGCGAAATCTTAGCCCACAGGGCCGCGCTAAAACCTTGGATTCCATTTTATGCAGAGACTTTGGATAACAGAGGACGCCGATTGAGTGACCTATATCGGTCCACAGCTGGTGGTGCCTATCAGGTGCAAGTAGCGCCAAATATCTTTATGCACGAGACCTACATTGATTCTATTTGGCATAGCATTGATGTATCTGAACTGCGTGCCAATAACAATTATAGATACAGCGACTTAGGCTTCTACTACCTGGCTAAGCTGGTAGAGAAAGCCAGTGGGAGTACCTTGGATCAATATGTAGCCGATCAGTTTTATCGCTCCTTAGGTTTGTACAATATCGACTTTAATCCGCGTGAACGGTTCTCCTTGAGGCGTATTCCTCCCACCGAAGTGGACAATTATTGGCGTAAGCAAGCCGTACATGGTTATGTACATGATATGGGAGCCGCCATGTTAGGAGGTATTAGTGGACATGCGGGCTTGTTTGGCAATGCCCATGATTTGGCGGTTATAGGTCAGATGTTAATTCAAAATGGAGTCTACGGCAATGAGGTTTATCTCACGTCTGATGTAATTGAAGAATTTGCTTCTCGCTTCCCGGGAGAGTCTCGTCGCGGGTTAGGATTTGATATGAAACAGATGGACCCAGGACGCAGCATGAACATGGCAAATAGTGCCAGTAGCAAAGCATTTGGGCACTTGGGTTTCACTGGTACGAGTATCTGGATTGATCCTGCTGAGGAGCTTGTTTTTATCTTCCTATCGAACCGTACGTACCCATCTATGCGGAATAATAAACTGAGTCGTGATTCTTACAGGACGCGAATGCAGGAAGTCGCTTATCGATCAATTACCCGTTCGGCAATTATGCCGCCTCCCGTTGAGCCTATTCCTACTGGTGATTTGCCTGCTCATATTGAGTCAGCCAGACGCCCATAATCTTGGTAGTAGGCCTTAATTTGACCGAAGCATATTATTGTACTGCCCTTGCTGTTGAATCAATCTGAGGCGCTCCTGGTCAGACGCATTTAGCGACTGTATGATCAAGGAATACATGTCAGGGTTCCCCAACGCATATTGGAAAAGCTGACCCCGAGAAGGGGAGAAGCTTGGGTCTACTTGATAGGCACGGATATAGTCTTGGAGTGCTTTTTGATTATTACCCTGTCGAATAGCTTCGTTGCCTTCCAGATATATACCTGCTGCCTGCCAGGCGTTTCTTGCTTTTTGTCGAGCTGCGCTACTACTGAATTTGAAAGTGTTGTTCGGGAATGCCGTTCGGAATTGTCTCAGCTCCTGAATATTAATCGCTGCTTTCTGCGCATTTGGTGTGTAAATACCTTTGGGCGCATGGAAAAGAAGACGAGGGAAAAGATCGGTATTCAACGGTCCGTCACCCGCATAGGCGGCTAACTGCTGGCCATCCATCAAGTAGGAGGCGGCTAGATCTTCTACGTTCTCAACGGCTAGCTGAATGTTGATATGTTCTGCGATCTGTTGATTGGCTTTGGCCAAATCGATCGAAAGCGGTTTTGAACTTCCAAGTAGGGCAATTACTGGCGTATTTAAACTGTAGCTACCTAGTATAGCATGACCTTCGGGGAAAACAGACAAGAAGGTACGTACCACCATTTTTAGCCCCTCTGGATCAAACTGGTGAACTGGTAACCAATAAGAGAGTAGCCCATCTTCAGAAAGGCGACTCCGGAGTAGTTCGAAGTTCTCTTTTGAGAAGAGCATGCCGGCTCCATCCCGAGCCGGGTGGAAAAGGTCGACTAAAATGAAGTCATAGGTGTTTTGGGTGCTACTAACAAAGCGCCTTGCATCAGCCAGGTGGAATTTCAATCTGTCATCCTGTAAGACCGACAAGTTATGCTCGTCAAACCACGGTAATACCTCTTTTACTTCTCGAACGATTTCGACGGCTTCCACTTCTTGAAAAGGATAATCAGCAATGACCCCCATGGTAGATCCTGTACCAATTCCAAGGAATAAGGCATTGTCATATTGATTGGTCATCAAGAGTGGTAAGTTCCCCATTCTTCGTTCCAGAAAGCTGGCCCCGCCACCCATTCTGAATTGATTGTTGACCTGTAGTATTCTAGCGGGTAGTTGGTACGGACCTTCTCTGGCTTCCTTGTCTGATACCGCTACAACGCCCATTAATCCTTCGGTTCTTTCCACCAATGTGTAGCCGGGCTCTAGTCTTAATAAATCAATTCCCTTACCGAAAAGAAGGAGAAGTAGTAAGACGTTTACCGCTCCTAGTAGGAGGGGACGTCCTTTCCAATTTAGCCTGAAAATACCCCAAAGTAGGAGTAGAACATAAGCTGCCCAGCAAATAGTAAGTGCTAGTTGACCGCCTACTTGTGGTATGAGTACGAGGCCAAATAGGAAAGGGGCAAATACGGCACCTGCGGTGTTCATGCCATAAGCAATCCCAACTTCTGCCGGTCTCATTTTCGCTATCAAATAACTGAATAGAGCTCCCATGAAAATGGTTGGCAACAAAAAGACGACAATCGCAAGAAGGAGTTCTGCTCTTAGATGCCCTAAATATGCAGCACTGTTGGGAGAGAAAAAGCTTAGTATTTCTCGCGTGTAGGCAAGTAATATGCTGGTGTACAGTACGGAGGTTGCCAAGCCCCCCATAAGCAGTGTTGGGGCATTATCCATTTTTTTATGGTAATACCGCTGAAAAAGCCAGGCGCCGATTGCGGTTCCCAGGAGATAAATGGCAAGTATGTTTCCGAAGGAGAAAATGGTGTTCTCCAAGACCTGTTTGAAATGATGTACTACTAAGATTTCGAGACCGATACCTAAAAGCCCTGTTCCGAATAATAGAAACAGATATGGATTGCGCAGAAGGAATTTTGCCGGTTCCTGATTCGCATTTTCTGTTTTTGACTGCTTGGTTTTGGTAGGGGATTTGAGGCCTTTCTGCCATTGAAAAGCGGAAAGAATGGAAGCTCCACCGAGTAACGAAAAAACCACCGCCGCTCCACTAAAGCCCAGGGCTGGCATGATGATGTAAATACTCAAAAAGATACCGAGAACCGCGCCAAATGTATTGGCAGCATATATTCTTGCTAATCCTTTTTCATTCGATTGACGAAGGAAATGGCGCCGTCGGGCTTCCACTAGAAAGGCGAAATTAGCTCCCATTCCAATGGTGGCTGGCAATAAGATCACACCGGTACAAAGAATGATGATTAATAGAGAAACAAATGTTCCTGAATCACTAGCTCCAGATCCCAACCAGGTCGGGACAAGCTTGCTTGTGAAGTGGATTAGGTACGGACTGATGAGCCCATAAATGGCAATGGCTCCTTCCAAGACAAAGAACATCTTTAGGGGAGACTTACTTTGTGCTGCTTTTTTGCTGAGCGCAAAAGCACCGATGGCCATACCACCGAAGAAGCCTACTAAGACACCGAGAATACCCAATAATTCGCCACCTACCACTAAGCTTAACAGGCGAGTCCACATCATCTCATATCCAAGCGCAACAGCACCGGAGAATACTACGGCCAATAGTAGCCAGATGTCAGAATTCGCTTTTTTGTTTTTAAGTCTGGGCATAACGGCATGTAATGGGTGTCAGAGATCATCTCTGTTCACATAAATAGTAAATAATCGGGAATCGCAAATGTTCCAAAACTGATATTCTAAATGAAAGTCGGTGAGCTCTCATTTATCCACAACCACAAAAAATCACCGAATACCTGCGATAATTACCCTACCATTGCCACTGCAACCCGATCTGGAGGTTGTTATTGTCGCCGACGTATAGCTGCGTTACAAGCTTAGCGTTGTCCACAAATTTTGGTTGCCAACTAAGCGTGCTATGCCAATACCAGGCTCCTTGATCATATTGCAAAAAGGCTAGCCCGTTTGCCCAAGACCACTGGTTGCGCTTAGGCGCCTCAGATTTGTCAAGCATTGGGCTAATAGAATAGACATACTGTAAGCCCAGCAATAATGCTCGGTTTGCTGGTTGAGTGTTATCAATCCCTCGCCACTCTTGCAATCGCAATCGGTAAAGCCCTCTGGGGCGCCGGAAGTCTATCTCCATAAATGGGGCACCAATTACGTGCAAAAAACTAGGCGGACCTTCAATTTGCCCAAGCGGGAAACTGAAACTGGTCTGTGACCAGCCAGCTCTCATGGCTGTGGTGCTGGTCAGTGTGACCGTAACAATATTAGATGTACAGCCGTTGGCGTCGGTGGCAAATACTTCGTAATCGCCAGGATTCAATCCCGTCCAAGGGAAGGTGCTACCATCGCTTTGCCCTTCTACTTGACCATTGATGGTGATCATATATGGGCCGATAGATAGTCCGGTAAATACCACATCAAAACTACCATCCATTGAGCTACCGCCACTAGGGAGCATGATATTGGAAAGGTCGATCATTGGAGAAGGGATCGGATCTGGGACAACTGCAATGAGGGTGTCAGTACAGGTTTGTCCGATATTTTGGTTGTAAACACTAAGGGTATACGAGCCACTTTCAATCGTGATCAAATCGTGTAATACCACCGGGCCAGGCGGTACGTTATCCAATGTTTGCTGGCCTCCACTTGGAGCATCAACCGTAAGGGTATACAAGCCTGGATAGCCATTATTCAACATAAACTCTACTTGAGCTCCTTCATTACAATTGGCAGGTGTAATCTGTAATCCGCTAAAGTAATCGGTGACGTTTTCGAAGATGGTATCCTGTAGGGAAAGCGGGCAACCATCCACGTTATCAATAACGGTCACGGAGTAAACGCCCGGAAAGAGGCCACTCGCAGTTTCTGTTGTTGCCCCGGTTGACCAAGTGTAGCTATAGTCGCCTGCTGGAGTCGCTATGGCAGTCATCTCCCCGTCTGAAAAGCCGCAACTGCTATTGGTACTGGATAGAGAAAGATCAAAATTGCAATTATCCGGGCCAATTTCAATCACCACCATTCCTTGAAGTTGATCGGTGCAGGCATCCATGACAGTGTAGGTGAAACTAGCCGTGCCGGTGCCACCGTTATTGGGCGTGAAGACAAAATCGCCATTGGTGCCCATCAGTACTGTTCCTCCAACGATATTATCCACACCTGTTACTTCCAAGAGGAGACCTTCATCATTTAGTAGAACATTCTCAACTAATGGTGTTTGGAATGGTGTGAAATATTGTTCGTCATTGACTATGAAGGGGGGAGAGTTATCCTCCACGATAGCAAAGGTTTCTTCGCTACAGCTAAGCCCAACTGCCGTTGGATAAACGACTAGGTCATAGACGCCACTTGGTAAATTAACAAGGTCTCCTAAGTTGGAGAAGCCAGAATTAATGGTAATTAAGTCACTGCCATTGGGTCCGTTAATGAGCACATCCAAAGTGCCGTTTCCAGGGGCGTAGGCTTCAATAATGATCGAGCCATCACCTGCACAGTTTCCGGGGGCTGTACTCAGGCTGTCAATAAATACAGGTGGGCCGTTGACAATAGAGGCCTGTGCTTGTTGCGTGCAAAATCCAGTCTGGTCAGTAACCGTAAGACTGTACGAACCAGTATTTAGGTTGCTGATGCTGCTTCCTGTACCACCATTCGACCAAGCATAGGTATATATGCCATCAGGGGTTACCTGCGCAGTGATCATGCCATTGGGTTGGTCACAGACCGCATTGGCCACCAAGAGCTCCAAGCTGAAGTCACAGTTTGGCGGGCTAACGGTGATAATGACATCCACGCTGCTCATCTGACCACAAGCATCAGATACAACATAGGTAAAGCCCGTAATTCCCGCAAAGCCATCATCTGGTGTGAAGGTGAAAGTACCGTCTGTGTCGAAATCCAATGTGCCATTGTTTACAGCACTTACACTCAAGGCTGATAGCTGAAGACCACTATCATTGTTTAGGAAATTCTCTGTAATTGGAGTTTCATACGCCGTGTTGTAGGCATCGTCTAGTGGTGCCAGCGGAGGGGTGTTGTCTCCTATAACCAGATCGATGCTTTCAGTACATTGGAAGCCTGCAGTTAATGAATAAACGGTAATGGTATAGCTTCCGGGTAGCAGGTTGAACTCCTCATTAAATTGATTAATGCCGGGGCTTAAGTTGAGTGTTTGGTTTAAGCTTGGTCCAGAGATTACGCCGCCAAAATCGCTGTTGTCGGGAGAACTCAGTTCTAGGGTGATATTTCCTCCTCCGATACAGGTTGCTGGGCTCGTACTACTACTGACGAAGTAATCGGGATCTTCCTCCCCAACGATAGCGCTGAAGATTTCATTACATACGCCACTATTGCTAGTGATAGTGAGGAGATACTCACCTGCTGCTAACTGATTAATGTCAGGTGTGCTTGCGCCCGTTGACCACATATAAGTGTATTCATCATCCGGTGTGACGGTAGTAGTGATAGTCCCCGTACTGAGGCCACAAGCTGCTGAGGTGGTGTTGAAGTTCACATTCCAGTCACAGTCGGGCTCTCCAACCTCAATCGTTACGCTAGCACTACTACTATTACCACAAGCATCAGTGACGATGTAATCGAAACTAGCAGTGCCCGTGAAATCATTGAAGGGGACAAAAAAGAAACCGCCGTCATTCTGAAAATCAATTACCCCTCCGACAAGGTTACTAATACCGCCAAGTTGGATGTTTAATCCACTGTCATTGGCCAGAACGTTGCCATTGATGGGCGTTTGGAATTCGGTGCTGTAGGCTTCGCCCATCGTCAGGAGTGTAGGTGTGTTATCCGGAACGCTTAAACCCTGTAGTTGACTACAGTCCACACCTGCGGCAGTAGGGTAGATGTTAAGGACATAATTACCGCTGGTAATATTCATCAAGTTGGCTAGCTCGACGGTGCCTGGGGAAACTTCAAATGTATTCGTCTGCCCATTGGTGGTAACCTCAATACTTAATGGGAGGTCTTCTGGAGATTGTAGCTCCAGGACGATGTTGCCGCCGCCTAGACAGTTCCCAGCGCTGATGTTGTTGCTGATGATATAGTTGGTCGGATTTTCGGAAATGGTGGCATTCATGCTTTCTTCACAAAGCCCACCTTCGCTACTGACCGTTAAAGAATAGGTGCCAGGTGATAGATCCGTCAATTGTGAATCCGTACTCCCGGTTGACCACATATAGGAATATTCACCAGCAGGTAATACCGTACTAGTCAGGCTGCCGTTATCCAACCCACAATCACTATCCGTAAAGGAAAGCGATAAAGTGATATCACAATTTGGACCACCGATCTCAATTGTAACTGTTGTCATTGTACTGCTGCCGCAAGCATCGGTGATGGTGTAACCAAAACTTACTGTGCCGGTGTAATCGTTTGGCGGGATATAGCTGAATTGACCATTAGGGTTAATGTCAAGTGTACCTACCGTTGGAAGGGTATTAGCTGTTAGTTCTATGGAGAGGCCCGCATCATTGAGCATTACATCTCCGGAGACAGGGGTTTCAAATGGTGTGCTAAACTGGTCGGGAAGCGCCAGCAGGCTCAGGGTGTTATCAGCTATCACTATAGTAGCCGATTCGGAACAAGATTCGCCGGCGGCAACAGGGTATATAGTTAGGTTATAGCTGCCGGGAAATAGGTTAAACAATTCGCCCAGATTGGTTTGTCCTTGGGGTACTGTAGTGCTGTTTGGGCCACCAGGGCCAGTCCATTCTACGGTCAAGTCTTCCGAACCTGGAGCATTCAGATCTAGAATAATTTGTCCCCCTCCGGTGCAATCTCCCGGGCTGCTATCCAGGCTGCCAATATAGTCGATCGGATTTTCGCTTACGGAAGCATCAAATGTCTGTTGACACAGGCCGCTATTGCTACTGACGGTTAGTGAATAGCTGCCGGCTTCCAGCATGGTAATGTTTGTGGTGGTGTCGCCATTAGACCACTCGTAGCTATACGTTCCATCGGGGCTAACCAAGGCAGCAAGTGTTCCGTTGCTTAATCCACAATCAGTAGGGGTACTGTTGATGTCTCCTGAGAAGGTGCAGTCTGGCGGCCCTACTACGACAGTTATTTGTGCGGTGTCTAGCTGCAGGCAATCGTCTTGGATGATATATTCAAAACTCAGGGTGCCGGTAAAATCTGACGATGGGCTAACCGAGAGCGAACCATCGGCTTGCAAGTTCACATTAGCGCCAGTTGTGGGTGGATCAAATGCTATGACATTCAGGCTCTCACCAAGGTCGTTTGTAAGGACATTGGCAGTAAACGGAGTGGCATAATCGGTATTGTAATTATCATCAACGGCAGAAATAAAAGGAATGTCTACAATGATATTTACCGTGCTCATTGCACTCATGCCGATAGAATCCGTCACGGTTATATTGAACGAAAAATTGCTTTGTCCTCCGAAGTCTGAGATTACCAGAGCATCTGTCCCGGACAGTGTTACCTGTGCTCCTCCCGCTGCGCCGATATTGGTAATGCTGAGTTGGGTGCCTTGGTCGTTTTGCAATGGAAACACGGTGGCCGGAGGAAGGCAAGCCAAAGTGTAGGCATCATCAAACAAGCGGATGGAATCAATCATTGGCGGTGGTGGCGGATCTATGACCATGGTGTCCGTCGGTGGAGATTCACCGTCGTTGTCCAGCAAGAAATAGGTAATGCCACTGCCTGCTACCACGCCTCCAATAATCGGCAGCCATAGGCCTCTACGCTTTGGTTCAGCAGCCACCTTGCTTGTTGTTAGCAAAAGACCTGGCTTGCGAAAAGCAGCGGTAAGATCCAGTCGCTCCCAGTTAGGCATATTAATTAGGGTAGGAAACTGGGCCACCTCAGTTGGTAGTTGCTGGCTAAGACCTGCTTGATAGATTAATCGGTGGAAGGTAGCCCAAAGCGTTTTAGTAGCGGCATCTTGCTGAGAACCTTCTGTGGTTATTGAAGATTCCTGAAGCGCTTTCGTGGTTAAATTAGCAAAGTCTTCATAGGTGTAATCTTGTCCACGAAGCTTGGCAGAGATAATCCACATGGCATGTTGAATAATGGTCTCGCGTTCGTGCAAGGCATCACCACTGATGGGGGTGCGTATTAAATCTTGTGCTGCCAGCTGATCGTACCTTTCTTGTAGGCTTTGTAGAATGGCTTGTAGTAAAGGCGCTGCAATTTGCGGAACTTGATCCAGTTGTAAGGTGCCCTCAATGAGGGTTTGAGTACCGGGATATTGCAGTCGCCAATCGCCTGTTTTTTTTAGTCTTCGATAGGCGTTGTCGGCCTTGATTGATTCAATTTTCGGAGCTTGAAAAGGTGTTAGTTCTGGGCTCATAGGCAGCACTGCTACTGCACCACTTTCGGATGGATTGTTGAGCTGCTGCACAGGGTGCCATTGATCTGCGGAAGGTAAACTCGCTCCCATTGGAGTAGCGGGCAAATCCACATTCATACAATAGCCAATGATGGGCACCTCAGTAGTTGTATTTGCCGCAGCAGTAAGTCCGGCGGGGATTCTTGCGAGATACCCTTGATGAGAGCCAGAAGAAGGAATGAAGAATTGCTGGGCTTGAATGGGAATGGCCTCCTCTCCTTTGTTTTGGACGTAGAGTGTACCAATTTGGCCAGTCGCCTGGCCACTGCCGGTAGCACGATTACTTAGGGTAGGGTTCAGTTGCAGCCAACTGTTGCCAGGTGTTTCCTGGGCGACTGCAGACAAACAAGAGAGCAAACCAATGAGGAGGATGTGGTAGGGTACAGTTCTCATAGTCGTTGGTTGGTATACCTCCACCAACTCTCCGGATATCGGATAAGGTCTTTGGGATGATATACACAGTTTTAAAACGGGCCGGGTTGTCCCCAACCTCTTGATCAGTCGGTAGTTAGAGTGCTGTACGCTGGGTTAGTACAGTGTTTATACGGTGAAATTAAGGATAGGCTGCCTTTTTTGCGTTTTTTATCTCAACAACTTTCACTTCTGCAAGCTGTTGCATAGTATAAGCAGTATCTTTCGGCAGACCATTTATGTTGAGAATGAAGATTCCTGGACTAAGGCGAACCAAGCGAATGGATAATGAGCCCGAGCTCCAAGATCCCGGCTTTGGGACTAAAATTACTACTTCTGGTGATCGGTTGATCAATAAGGATGGCTCCTATAATATCGTCCGGGAGGGAGAGCAGGTATGGACAGCCTACCAAAGTCTGGTGGAAATGTCCTGGTCTTCCTTTTTTCTTTATGTCGTTATCTACTACCTCGGGGTTAACCTACTCTTCGGAATTGGCTTTGTGATTATCGGTGTGGAAAAGCTTTCTGGCGTTTCTCCAGCGGGTCTGATGGATGATCTTTCTGCGGCCTTCTTCTTCAGCGTCCAAACCTTTACTACTGTGGGCTACGGAGCTGTGAATCCTCAAGGGATTGCTGCTAATTTGCTAGCTTCTGCTGATGCCCTGGTGGGTTTGATCTCAACGGCCTTGGCTACAGGGCTTTTCTTTGCCCGATTTTCTAAAGCAAAAGCGCAACTGATATTCAGTAAAGACGCACTCATTGCCCCTTACCGCGGAACGAAACAAATGAGCTTTCAGTTTCGGATTGCCAATCTCCGTGAAAGTCGGATTATTAATCTACGGGCTAGCGTAATTCTATCCTGGGTAGAGACCATGCCGAATGGATATACTACTCGGCGATTTTATAATCTGCCGCTAGAGCGCGATAAGATCAACCTATTACCACTGAATTGGACGATCGTCCACCTCATCGATGATAAGAGCCCAATCAACGGCTGGGAGCCTCGTGATTTCACCCAAAATCAAGCGGAGGTCATCATTTTTATCGAAGGTTTTGATGAGTCTTTTGGGCAAAAAATTCATGTAAGTAGTTCCTATACTTGCAGGGAAATTCGCTGGAATGCGCAGTTTTTGCCGATGTATTACCCTCGTAATGGTAAGACGGTTTTAGATCTTGACGCCATCCATCAATTTGAATTTTTGGAGGAATAACCCCTCTTTTTACGGCTATTTATTGTTGAGTGGAGAAGGCCACATTCTTCTGCTCTAAATCACTTCCTTTCTCCGCCTTTTCAGTGCGGCGGGCTGCCTTCTGTCAGCCAAGAGACGAATCAATCCATTAGACCCATTGGTGTAGGAAGCGTTTCGGAATTAACATTCGTTTCACCTATCTCAATGGAGGGTGCAAGTAGTAGGTTTACAGCTTGTTAGGCGCATGATGTTGGTATTCAGGAACCTGACTTTTATAAAATTGCATCCTGCTGTTTTTTATAATATGATCTACTTTTGTTTATCAATATTGGGAAAGAAGGTTCTAAAGTTTGCGGACTAGGGCTACAATGCTTTTTTGTCCGTGCTTATTTTCTTAACATTGTGCACTTTTTCAACCCCTTTAACGCCGGTCTCTCGAGAATAGAAAACATCAAGTAAGGCAACTTGCGACAATGTGCTATTCCATTTAACTAAACTGGCAAAAGGGACTTGCTATTAGAAATTTGTCAAAAACAGGATTATATGAAACGTTCTTTACTGTTTTTTACACTATTCCTGTTCAGTGTATCATTCCTTGCGGCCCAGTCGGCTTCCCTTTCGGGTAAGGTGATTGAGTCTGAGACTGGTGATCCAGTTCTCTTCGGAGCGGTAGCACTGTATCAGAATGGTGTATTAGAGTCCGGAACGGAAACGGACTTCGACGGGAACTACAGCTTCGCGAACCTAGACCCAGGTACGTACACGCTGGAATTCTCTTACCTGGGGCTTCAAACGCTTCAGATCGAAGGTGTTCAGGTTTTCGCTGGTAAAGCGATCAATGTGGATGCCGAACTACAGCCAGAAGGTATTGTACTGGAAGGTGTAGAGGTGGTTGCTTACAAAGTTCCACTAGTAGAGCAGGATAATACCACACAGGGTGGTACTTTGACTTCCGAGCAGATTCGGAGCCTGCCAACTCGTAACATTAATGCCTTGGCGGCAACGACGGCTGGTCTGTCTACTGCTGATGAAGGTGATGATGTAAACGTTCGTGGATCACGTGACGATGCTACCAACTACTATGTAGATGGTGTGCGTGTTCAGGGTAACCTGATTCCAGAATCTGAGATTGATCAGCTACAGGTAATCACCGGTGGTGTGGAAGCACGCTATGGTGACGTAACTGGTGGTATCATCTCGATCACAACTAAGGGACCTTCTAGTAAGTTCTCTGGTGGTATTGAGGCGGAAACTTCTCAGTACTTGGATCCATATGACAACAGCCTTGTTGGTGTTAACTTGTCTGGTCCAATTCTTAAGAACAGCAAAGGTGTATCTGTACTCGGTTTCCGTGTTGCAGGGCGTTACACTTACCGCTTGGATGATGATCCATCTGCAGTTCCAGTATTTCGTGTAAAGGATGATGTACTTGCTGAACTACAAGCTAATCCGATCATCACTAAAGGTGGTGCTCCATTCGTTGCGGCTGACTTCTTGACTAACGACGATGTTGACGCTTTGGAGGTTCGTCCTTTTGAGGATCGTTCTCTTCTTAATTTCAACGCTAAGCTCGACGCCCGTTTCAGCGACGCGATTGATGTTACATTGAGTGGTACTTACTTCAATGGTGAAGACCAATTCACGCCAAGTGAAAATAGTAGATCCTTTGCTAGTTGGCGTACGCTGAACTCTCACAATAACCCAACTCGTGTTGACGAAGACATGCGGATCAACTTCCGTTTCCGTCACCGTTTGGGTGGCGCTACTAGTGGTAGCGGCGACGATCGCAAAGTTTCTACCGTTCAAAATGCAATGTATACCCTACAGGCCAGCTACGAGAATGAAACATTCGACCTAGCCGACCCTCGCCACGGTCGTAACTACTTCGACTACGGTTATGTAGGTAACTTTGATATCGACTACATTCCTACCTTCGACCAAGAGGTAATGGTAGATAGCCTGGGTAATGTTACTACAACCTTTACCCACTCTGATTACCGTGAAGAATTGCGTTCTTACGACTTCTCTAATAGCCCTAACCCAGTTCTAGCCAACTACAACAACTTCTTTGGTAGTGGCACAGATGGCGACCTACGGGTTAATAATATTGATGAGTTATTCGCTATTAATGGTCGTACCAATACCATCTTTACGGAGTCTTGGAACTTCCACCAGAACGTTGGTACAGTTTACAACCGTGCAATCAACCAGGACAATGACATTATCATTTTCAATGCTAATGCATCATTTGACTTGGTTCCTGGTGGTTCTGAAAAAGGCCGTCACAATATCCAGTTGGGTATCGCATATGAAGGCCGTACAAACCGTCAGTATGACGTTCGTAACCCACGCCGTTTGTGGACTGCTGCTCGTCAGAATGCTAACGCACACATTCAGGGTATTGACCCAGAAAATGGTGAAGTAATTGGTACTTATGGTGAGTTATTCCCTAACCTGGTTCAGGCTGGTGATCCACTATTCGAAGTGCCGATTTTCGACGTTACCCTTTCTACTCCACAGGATGCACGT
>CAJXOS010000055.1 GCA_913057725.1 uncultured Lewinella sp. | reverse complement strand
TTTGGATTCCCAAACCTCTTCAACGTCAGTATATGTTACAGCTCAGTGCACTGTGCAACAAAATCGGTTTTCGGCAAACTGGTATTTACAAGTGCCTTGAAACCGCCAGGTACATTAACCACCTGCTCATAACCACGGGCCTTCAGGATAGAGGCCGCAATAACGGAGCGGTAGCCACTGGCACAGTGCAGTACATATTTCTCGTCGCGTTTTAGCTGGCTCATGTTGGCATTGATGAAATCCAATGGGAAATTTTTCACCCCTTCAATATGTTCCGCGCTGTACTCACTCGCGCGACGTACATCCAATGGATTTTGAATATCCTTAAAGGTAGCGGCGAAGTCTGCAGGGCTGATTTCTTCGATTGTGTCAACCTCTTCCCCCGCTGCTTTCCAAGCATCCATTCCGCCTTCCAGGAAGCCGATGGTGTTGTCGTAGCCTACGCGAGATAGACGAGTCACTACTTCCTCCTCTTTGCCAGGATCAGCTACAAACAGGATGCTTTGTTTTAGGTCTTGAATCAAGGTGCCGACCCAAGGTGCAAAGGTGTTGTCCAGGCCAAAGAAAATGGCGCCTGGGATAAAGCCTTCGGCAAAAGATTGTGGTGTCCGCGTATCAATTACCAACGCTTCTTCTTCCGCCCAAGCTGCTTTGAATGCCCGTGTAGATAGTGGCGTTAGTCCACGCTTCAATACTTCATCGATGCTTTCGTAGCCCATTTTATTCATTACCGCATTCTTGGGGAAGTATTGCGGAGGAGCTACCAGACCAGTAAGCACTTCTTCGATGAACTCTTCTTTGGTCATGTCTGCACGTAGGGCGTAGTTGAGTTTCTTTTGATCGCCCAGGTAGCCCCAGGTATCCGTGCTCATCTTCTTACCGCAGGCAGAGCCAGCGCCGTGGCCAGGGTAAACGATAATTTCATCTTTTAGCGGCATGATCTTGTTCCGAAGGCTTTCGAATAACATGCCGGCTAGATCTTCTTCGGTAATTTCTCCTTGCTTGATGGCTAGGTCAGGGCGGCCTACATCACCCAAGAAAAGGGTGTCGCCAGTGAAGATGGCGTAGTCATCATTCTTTTCGTCACGAAGTAGGAAAGTAGAGCTTTCCATAGTGTGACCGGGGGTGTGCAATACCTTGATGCTTACATCACCTACTTGCAGGATTTCTTCGTCTTGTGCTACGTAAGCGTCGAAGTTTGGTTTGGCCGTAGGGCCATATACGATGGTCGCGCCGGTTTCTTTAGCTAGGTCCAGGTGGCCAGAGACAAAGTCGGCGTGGAAGTGAGTTTCTAAAACGTACTTGATCTTGGCGCCGTCGGCTGTAGCACGCTCGATATAAGGAGCTGTTTCACGTAGGGGGTCAATGATAACGGCCTCGCCTTTGCTTTCAATGTAATATGCGGCTTCTGCCAAACATCCAGTATAAATCTGTTCTACTTTCATAGCACTTGAGTTTTATTTTAGCCAAATGAACTTATGCTGCAAAAGTAGTAGCCCGACGCCCCCCAGGTCTGTGGTTTTCGTCACAAGGATTGGTGATTTTTGCCACCTCGTGCGGGCGACAAAAATCACTTCTCTTTCTTAATGCCTTAGATGATAGGAGCTTGCGAGTTGTCTATTCAATAGGGCATCCCCATTTCCACCTCCGTGTAACTTTCGTACGCATAGCTTTTTACGGGTGCTGCCATACAGCAAGTGGATCCCAGATAGAATACGGCTAACTCTTCCAGGAGGTCGACGGTGGCTCCCAGTTGGATGCGTTCGGGGAGCTCGATGGTGCCAACAGCTGGGCCGCCCACGATGGATAAATACCAGGTGTGACCATCAATGTCTTCAATATCGATATTGATGCGCTCATTGCGGAAAGCTGGTACCGACGGGTTCTCCTTGTAGATCCATGGACGCAAAATCACGAGCTCTTCCGGAATGTGCTGGATGCGGGTGATTCGCCCCGAAACAGGTGCATGGATGCGGTGGTAATTCTTATTGTGGAGGAAGACATTGCTGAAATGGTAGTCGGAAGGAATATCTCCGACCTCCAGGCCAAAGATTTGCTCAACCGTGCGGATATCTCCCTTTACATTGGAATGTGGGATTTCAGCCACTTCACCAAGATGGCAGAGTGTGCCTTCGCAAGGCCAGGCCCAGGGCGACTGTGGTTGAGGGGCATCAATGAACTCCCGGGTGAAGAAATCCTGAAACGTCTCGAAGGACGCTTTCCCGTTGGGAGGTTTGAACTGATCGAGATAGTTTTTTTCTGGATAGTGCCACCAGCAATACGGAGTAATGATGTGCCTAGACCAGGGCTGGTCGTAGATGCGTGCATAACTAGCTGAAATGCTTCTTTGCCGTTGAGCCGGTAACTTTCCCCATGCTTGAATCGAAAGGTAGTTCCATACTTTTGCCCACCAGGAGGAGCGCTGCCAAACACTAGGCTTGATCTGCTCTGGGGCGCTTACAACTGTTATTTCCATAAGTAATACCAAAGAATGTTCAGTCGGGTGATTACTCACCGATGAAGGATGATTAGTTAAGATTCAATCTGTCTGAACACAGCGGCACGAATTGTTAGTGGCTTAACTGGTCCAGACTATGGTACTCTGGTAGTTGAAAAGAAAAATGGAAATACGTGTGGAGTTCCAATTTATGGAAAAATCAGCAGCCCAGCTGGTCGCATGGCGACAAGTGGAACGCTTTTAACAGGTCATTTACAAGTTGTTCACAAGTTGGGAATCAAAACCCAAGGGAGTTTTTTTGCTTTTACGGCTTCAGTTTTACCTCCGTTGGATTCGGGCGAAACATCAAGAATAGGCCCAATAGAATGAAAGGTATACTCAGTAATTGGCCAGTGCTTAGAATGCTACCGAAGGCCGTTTCGATTCCGCCCTGACTTTCCTTGAAGTACTCGATATAGAAGCGGCTACTGAATAGTAGAACGAACAATAAACCGAAAATGTAGCCAGGTTTGTCTTTGCGATCCGTATTCCAGTAAACGTAGTAGAGCAAAAAGAAGCTAGCCAGATAGGCCATCGCTTCGAATAACTGTGCGGGATAGCGAGGGATGTCATCTACGCGAGTAAAAACAAAGGCCCAGTCGCTATCTGTAGGCTTACCTAGAATCTCGGAATTCATGAGGTTCCCTAAACGAATAAAGCATCCTGCCAAGGCAGTAGGAACACTAACGCGATCAAGGATCCAAAGGAGAGGCTTCTTCGAAACTCTGCGCGAAAAGATCCACAAGGCAATGAGGTTGCCAATAGCGCCGCCGTGGCTGGCAAGTCCTCCTTTCCATATCTGAGGAATCTCTGCTAGATGTTGGCTGTAGTAGTCCCAGTCGTAAAAGAAGACATGACCAAGACGTGCACCGATTACGGTACCCACCACCATGTACATGAAGCACTTATCAAGCCACTCCTCCGGTGCTTTTTCTGCCAAGAACATCTTGCGGACCATAAATAGACCCAACAAAAAGCCTAATGCAAATAATAGACCGTACCAACGTAGGCTAAATGGCCCAATTTGAACTATTTCTGGCGAGACGCTCCATTCAACGGCAAGTAATAACACGAGCAGGGCAGCTTTGATTCGGGGCAAAGGTCGTAAAAATAATTCGACATTATTTACCTTTAGTTTCATGATGAATCGACGCCAACTATTGAACCGCGGCTTGCTTACTGCAGGGGCTTTAAGCCTGGGTAAAGCCATTCAAGCGACCAATGCTATTTTCTCCGTTAATACCGAACAGTCTTTTTCTCATTCAGCCTGTAGGTGGTGTTATCAGGACATCCCACTTGAAGAGCTAGCTGAACGGGGGGCGTCCATTGGCCTGCAAAGTATTGAGTTGCTTCGCCCGGATGAGTGGTCTATTGTACAAGCAAAGGGACTCCAATGCGCCGTAGCAACAGACCAATTTGCAAATATTCAGGAAGGTTTCAATAACCGTAAGAACCACGCCAGTTTGCAAGCGGCATACCCCGAGCTGATTCGCGGTGCGGCTGATGCTGGCATCCCTAATGTGATTGTCTTCAGTGGTAATCGTAATGGGATGAAAGACAGCAAAGGCCTGGAGAATTGTGCCCGCGGTTTGGCTCCACTCGTGAAGCTAGCCGAAGAGGCAGGAGTGACCATCGTAATGGAGCTCCTCAACAGCCTGGTAGATCATAAGGACTACATGTGTGATCATACTGCTTGGGGAGTAGCCCTGGTCAATAAAATTGGTTCGCCCAACTTCAGGTTGCTATATGACATCTATCATATGCAGATTATGGAGGGGAACCTCATAGATAATATCCGCCAAAACCATGAGTACATCGCGCATTATCACACAGGTGGTGTGCCTGGGCGCCGAGAGATTAATGCGAGTCAGGAAATCAACTACCCAGCGGTAGTACAGGCGATTGCAGATATGGGGTATACGGGCTTCATTGGGCAGGAATTTATTCCTTCTTATTCCAACAAGTTGGAGGCATTACAGGAGGGACTCCAGATCTGCTCTATCGCGGACTAGACAACTGACAAACATTTTACCGCAGCACCTGTTAGCATAAGTGATAGGTGCCTTACATTTGCATCTGGTAAACCAAGAGTAATGATTGTTCTTCTTTCTCCCGCTAAGACTTTAGACGAAACACCGGTACACGGTATCTCTTATACAGAACCCCGCTTGCAACCACAGAGCGTCAAGTTGATCAAGAACTTGCGCCGTAAGTCGATTGCAGCCCTGCAAGAGCTGATGCACATCAGTGAAAAACTGGCAGTACTCAATAAGGAGCGCTATAAGACGTATTCTGAGACCTTCACCGAGGAGAACGCGAAGCCAGCTGCGCTGATGTTCAAGGGCGATGTCTACACGGGCCTGGAGGCGGAGAGCTTTACCGATGATGAAATGGCTTTTGCCCAAGACCATTTGAGGATTCTCTCTGGTTTGTATGGCCTCCTACGACCACTGGATTTGATCCAACCTTATCGTCTAGAAATGGGTACGGCATTGAAGACTGGCCGTACGAAGAATCTCTACGCATTCTGGGGAGATCAGATCACTAAATTGGTGAATGACGATCTGGAGCAAGCGGAAGGTAGCACTATTGTTAACCTGGCTTCCCAGGAATACTTCCAGTCTGTAAAGACAGAGCAGCTAAACGGCAGGCTCATTAACGTCCATTTCAAAGAAGATCGTGACGGTAAGCTAAAGGTGATCTCTTTCAATGCCAAGAAAGCTCGTGGCAAAATGGCACAGTTGATTGTAAAAGAGCGTGTGACGGAAGCAGAAGCCATCAAGGAATTGGTAGCTGACGATTACGTCTTCCGTGCGGATCTTTCTACCGACAGTGATTGGCTGTTTGTGAAGTAAGAACAGCTTAATCATGTAAGCCCGGGAAAAAGGCATCTTCAAAGTGCGTGAGTTTGGGAGCTTCTCCCAACTGCATTACAATACTGATAATATCAAAACGGAGGGCCCAATCGTGCCCTGTCTCCTCCATGTAGGCACTGGCTGCTGCGGCTAGCAGTCGTTTCTTGCGTTTGCTTACCGCCTCTTCTGGTGGGCCAAAGTAATCAGTGCTTCGTGTTTTGACTTCCACAAATACTAATGTCTCGTCAATCTTAGCTACGATATCAATCTCAGCACGGTTGGCGCGCCAATTACGGGCTAGAATGATATAGCCGTTGGCCTCTAGAAAATTGGCCGCAAGTTTCTCACCGAGCTCTCCAAGTTCATTATGTGCTGCCATTTGAAAACGATTGGGTGAGTAACAAATGTAATAAATGGAGCCCCACCATAAAAAAGCACTCCCGGTAAGAAATTATGGGCTTAAAAAGCGTAAGCCAGGCTACGCTATGGCAGCCTGGCTTTGCTCGTTGGCAGAAGATTAATTCGTTTTGTTTATTTCTTTCTAGTCAGTTAGTACCATCTTACGAGTAGCTCGCTGGTCACCCGATTCCAGGGTGTAGTAGAACAGTCCGATAGATGGTAGATCACTGCGGCTGATGCTAATTTCATGGTAGCCTTCCGAGAAGTAATCTGCTACTTCGTAGACCAACTTGCCAGCCATGTCGTAGACGGTGAGGCGAGTATCACCACCGGGGTCAAGTTGGAATGGAATGATAGTACTATTGTTCCAAGGGTTCGGACGGTTTTGGAACAACTCAAAGTTAGAGTTGGTCGTCGCTTCATTTTCAGTGAAGAAGCTAAGGTTAATATCCTCCGCTTGTCCTTCCTGAGTATAAGCTTCCGCCTTTGTTACCCGAGAACTCATGTAGAGCCAATCTTTTACGTTACCACTTTGGCGAGCATTACAGCGCAAAGTGAATACCGTCATTTCTTTGCTAGTAGCACTAGCGCCATATTCATTCCACACCGTGGTGATAAAACCAGCACGCTCATCGTAGATGTGGAAGTTTTCCTCTGGGTACAGGTTTGGCAGTTCGCCAGGGATGATTTCCATTATTTCTAGGGCATTGGGGTCATACTCCAGCGTAAACTGGTAGCCCATCCATTCATTCATGTAGCGACCTGTGAAATCGATATCGATTGTTTCGCCCACCTCTACATCTTCAGCTGCTACAATGAGTTCTAGCGGAGCAACGCTAGAGCGGTCATCACCGCCTCCCATGATGCTATTTGCGACCGCAGAACCGTTTACATCACCTACTTTGATAGCGATGAAGTCAGCATGCATCTCTGGCCCATTCAAATTGTTGATGTTGAAGAATTCTGGGAAGTAACCCAAGAATGGGTTAGTTGGGTCCGGGAATTCATAAGCAGCATCTATGAAGCGCCAAGAAGTATTGTTGTTAGGTAGCTCGTCGTCAATGTTAAGGATCAACTTCCGTAGCTTGATGATATCAAGTGTAGAAATATGTCCAGAACGGTCTACATCTGCGGCAATCAACTTGTAAGGTGAACTTAATGGAGCAGTACCTAAGATGTGCTTACTCATTAAGATGAGGTCGAAGGTGGTTACACCATTTAGCAATGACTCATCCAACTGAGCAACTACACTATAGTCGACGCCTAACTCCAGGTTGTCAAACATGAAGCTACCATCCAGTTCTGTATACTGCATATCTGGATTATTACCAGATACCATGATCATTACATTCTCCACTTCCTGACCGTCTTCCGTTAGAACACCTCCGGCGATCAATCCACCACCCGTCTGGCCAACACAGTTGTTGTTAGGGTCTTGTACCGATACTACTGTAGTACAGTAAGAGTAGTTGCCTTGGCTATCCTCTGCCCAAACCATTACTTCCGCAGCTGTATTAGCATCGTAGCAATCAAAGATGAGCATAGTATTGTCTGGAAGGCCATTGCTGCCATCTCCTGGACGCGAGATCGTGTACTTCAAAAGGTTTACAGGATCGCAATTATCGGTTGCAGAACCCACCAGCGCACCTGCGTCGATCATGCCATTAACACCACCTTCAGGTGTCGGCATTAGGTTTGCTGTAAGGCCAACGATACAAGCAATGGATGGAGCTTCTGTATCAGCTACGGTTACGGTAGTTGTACAAGCGGTGTTGTTTCCACAATTGTCCTCTGCGTAGAAGGTCACGGTAGTGGTACCCGCAGGATAAGTTCCGCTGGCGTTAATACCGTCGCTATCTGCGTAAGGAGAGTTGTTCGTAAACGTAATCTGGGTAGAACAATCTTCAGCAGTAGGTTCGCCGATCGTTACATAAGCATCCGTACAGTTGTTGCCTACATTCACACTAACAGATTCTGGACAAGTAATCTCTGGATCTACGTGATCAAACACCTTGATCTGTTGTGTGTGTACAAAGCGGCCAGGACCATTAGGGTGCTCGGTATCATAGTGGCACCAGTCAATAATAGTCCAGGTACGAAGTACTTTGAAGCAGGCTCCAGGTACGGTATTGAATAATGCATCCGTATGGTTCAGTGCTACGGTACCACAGCCAGAGAAGTTGATCGTTGGCTCCTGAAATCCTTCAGGAAGATCTTCGATGTCAGTACCAGCACCGCATTCGAATAGTGATACGTCTTCTGGCCAGATAATATCTGCGGCTTGTAGCGCAGTGTTGTTTTCTACTGTAATTACTTGCGTACAGCTAGAACTCTGGTCGTAATTATCCGTTGCTGTCCAAGTACGTGTAATGGTTCCTGCACCACACTCATTGAAGCTTGAAGTAAAGGTGCTATCAATCGTGAAACCACAGTTGTCTCTTACTATTGGGCTACCGTAAATACCGAGATCGTCTTGCTCTTCGAAGCACTCAATGGTTACAGGAGCAGGGCACTGCACAAATACCGGAGGAGTAGCATCAAGTAGAGTCACAAGGGATTGGCAATCTGTGTAACGTCCGACCAGGTCGCCACTACCGGTTTCTCGTGATGGATCAATAGGACCGTCTCCTGGATCTACTTCGTATACCCGCAGCGTAACTGCAATCGGGCTAGCTGGAATATCTTCGCAGCAGAAGATCACTTCATCATCAAACCATTCTTGGTAACCTGGCTGTGAGCTGTCATCACCGTTAGCTAGATCACAAGCAGCAGCTGCATTGCGTTTTGCCTTAAAGAATACTGTGCTACAGTTATCAGAGCTACCTTCATCAAAAGTAGGTGTGAGCAAGATGGCGTATCCGCTTGATGAGATCGAAGCAATTATTTGATCATCACAAGCGGCAACTGGTGCCACATCGTCTACTACCGTAAGTTCTACAGAACAAGTGCTGACATTACCACACTCATCCGTTCCAGTATAGGTTACGGTGTGTGTGCCGGGCTCTACGCCACTAATGGCACTGAAGTCGGTAGCTCCATAAGTACTGCTAACACTAAAAGTAATGTTCGCACCACAGTTGTCGGTTCCAGTAATGACTGGCAAAGCAATAGTAGCGCTACATTCTCCAGGGTCGCTGGTATAAACGAGTTGACTTGGAGTAGGGCAGTTTAGCTCTGGCCCTTCATCGTCATTTACAAGAATCTGCTGAGCATGCGTTTCGAAGAAGTTAGTACAAGTCTCCGTTACCGTCCAGGTACGATTGATCTGGTACATATAATCATTGCAGATAAAAGTGGTGTCATCCAGGAAATTCACTTGCAGGCCACAAAGGTCACCGTGCATGAGTTCCATTCCGTTCAGCTCAGGAATACCGGTGCGATCTGGATCTGCAGATGGGTCATCACAGGGAAGGAATACATCATCTGGGAAAGTAACGTCCATAGAAGATGCACGAAGGATATTGATCCGCTGGCTACAGCTCGCAGTAAGCCCAGAGTGATCAGTTACCGTCCAATCGCGAATAATGACTGCCGCAGTATCAGTGAGGCAATCTCGTAGGAGTACATTCTCAATGAAATCGAGATCCAAGTTGATATCACAGTTGTCGTTCGCTGTTGGGATGCCAACATCTTCAGGAGCGGCACTATCCATACAACTAATGGTAACCTGCTCACAACCAATGATGGTCGGATTGGTGTTGTCTACAACCCGAATGGTGCCAACACAGATAGTACCAGTAGCCTGGTCGGTGATGGTAACACTCAGACGGTTGCCAACATGATTACTGGCCGAAAACTGAACTAAGTCAAAGTTGTCGGCTAGTAGGTTGTTTAATGAGTCCCTGACCGTCAGGCGTTTGCTACCAGGACATACAATCAAGTCGGTAACAACCATGTCGGTGGTAACTGCAATCTGGCAATTTTCGTCGATGACTACCTGGAGCGGCTGCTCCGGGCTGCCAATACAAGCCAAATCGCAATCCTGGGCATTCAGCTGTGAGCTGAGTCCTAGCAAGAACAATAGCGGAAGCGCATGCGATACGATCCGCTGTAGTGCTGTTTGGAATGGAATTATGTGTTTCATCTTTCGAGCTAAATTTTCGGTTTAAAGACCCTGACAACCCGCATAGCACAGCCAGGGCATAGGTGAGTACGCACTCAGCTATGCCAGCCTAAAGGCTCGCCATGTTTTAGGTTGGATTGTCTATTGGCCCATTGTCGTTCTCGGGCAACTAATAACTCAAATGAAAAAACCGTGCCAAAAATAAAATTTGCGCAAAAAAAGAATGGCCCTGAGACTCGACGTTATGTCAAGCTCAGGGCCAATTATTTAGACTTGAACAGTGCCAGGTGGCCTGCTCAAAGAAGTCTTATCAGCTAATTGCTTACTGGTTTTTCAGCAAATCGCGGATCTCCGTCAACAAGTCTTCAGCGCTTGGACCTGGATCTGGTGCGGGTGCAGGCGCTTCCTCAGGCTGCTGCGTACGCTTGTAAGCTTTCAGTAGCATGAAGATGGCAAAGGCGATGATTAGAAAATCAACGATCTTCTGAATAAAGGCACCATAACGAATCTGTACAGCGTCCTTTACTACTTCTCCAGCGTCATTCATTTCTGCTGCCTGCAGTGTGAAGGCTAGCTCAGCGAAATCAACACCGCCCAGAAGCATGCCAAGTGGTGGCATGATTAAATCATTGGTGAAGGAGGTAACGATAGCACCAAACGCTCCAGCTACGATTACCGCAACGGCGAGCTCGAGTACATTTCCGCGGAGGATAAAGTCCTTAAATTCTTTCCACATAAGTCGTTTTGTTTTGGTTTGAAAAGCCTCATGATAGGACATGAGAAGATCTTAGCACGACAACAGAAGAGATAGCTTTTATTGCCTTGATTGGACGTAGATAGTGCTAAGGAGTAACACAATTTACTCGACAAGGAGTAAACAAGCAAAAAAAGTGGCGGATCTTATAAGTTTATCGACCTTTGCGCTATGAGTATGGCGACATCAAAAATTGTGGTAAAAGTGGGCACAAATGTGCTTACTCGACCAGACGGTAGTTTGGACGTGACTAACATTAGCCACCTGGTAGATCAGCTTGTTCTCTTGAAAAAACAAGGGCATCAATTGGTCTTGGTTTCCTCGGGTGCTGTAGGAGCAGGAAGGGAGTTATTGCCGGATGCCGACCAGCTGGACCCGGTAATTAGACGACAGATGCTTTCTGCTATTGGGCAGGTGAGATTGATGGAGTTGTACCGCCAGCTTTTCGCCGGGCATCAGTTGTTGTGTGGTCAAGTACTGGCGACCAAAGAGGATTTCCGAGATCGTATGCACTATCTCAATATGCGCAACTGCCTGGAGGCGCTATTACATGATCGTGTTATTCCGATTATCAATGAGAATGATGTAGTCTCAGTTACGGAGTTGATGTTTACGGATAATGACGAATTGGCGGGCCTGGTTACTACTATGCTGAATGCCGATCGATTGGTAATACTCAGTAGTGTGGATGGTCTATACACGGCTGCCCCTGATGACCCTACCGCAGAACTCATTGAAAGCCTGGCGGCGCATGACGAAAGTGTTCTGGGGCATGTAGCACCCGTTAAGTCCTCTTTTGGCCGAGGTGGCATGGGGACTAAGGTGCGTATGGCACAACAGACTGCGCGTTTGGGGGCGGAGGTGATCTTAGCCAATGGGCGTCGCCCAAATATCCTTACGCAAGTTCTTTCTGGGCAAGGGCCTTGTACAAGAATTGCTGCGACCAATGCCAAGCCGTCTAACCTTAAGAAGTGGCTGGCCCAACAAGCGGCCACCAACGGCACTGTTTATGTCAATGCGGGAGCCCAAGATGCTCTTCTGGACGAAAGCAAAGTCAGCAGTCTTCTACCGGTTGGAGTTGTATCAATCGAAGGGGACTTCAATAAAGGGGATTTGCTTCACATCTTAGGGCCTGATGGAAAAGCTATTGGGATCGGAATCGCGCAGTATGATGCTGCTACAGCCGGTGAGGCAATAGGGCAAAAGGGGCACAAGCCCCTAGTGCACTACGATTATCTAGTCTTGATGTAAGCTTATCTTAAACGTCGAAAGTAATTTCAACATCAGGTCCTTCCGGATGACTTTGGCAAGCCAGAATGTAGCCATCTGCTACCTCATCATCGTCGAGTGCGTAGCAAACGTCCATTTTTACCGAACCTTTCTTCACCTTAGCCATACAGGTAGAGCAGGCACCAGCCATACATGAGTAGGGAGCGTCCTGTTTCTCGTCCAGTAGCGCTTGCAAGATGCTCTTGCCCTCTGGCACTTGTACTTCAATTTGCTCACCACGTAGTTGCACCTTCACCGTACCGGCACCTCCAGCAGGAGATTGGCTAGCTGCGGCTGCAGCCTCTGCGGCGTTGACAAAACGCTCGCTATGGATACTCTTTGAATCAATGCCTTGATCTTTTAAAGCAGCTTCTACGGCATCGATCATGGCACCAGGACCACAAATGAAGTATTCTGCACCTTGTCCTTGAAGTGGGCATTCATCAAGGAAACGTTGCAACTCAACCGCATTAATACGTCCTACTCGACCGGTCCAGTTGGTGGTGGATTTCTTGAACCAACCGCCCTTTTCTTTATTCGGCTGACTTACGATGAAGTCTACCAGGAGCTGGCCATCATAACGCTTGGCTAGGTTTTGCAGCTCTTCATGGAAGATGATCTGATCATCCTTGCGGCTACCGTATAGCAGGTACACGCTACTTTGAGGTTCTTGCTCCAGCGTAGTCTTCAGGATCGACATCAATGGTGTAATACCTGAACCTGCACCAAATAGGTAGTAGCTCTTACGTTGGTCTGCATCCAGTTTTGTGTAGAAACGACCCTGAGGTGGCATTACCTCAACAGTATCTCCTGCCTTTACGTTGTCGTTGATGTGGTTAGAAACCTTACCACCATCTACACGCTTTACAGAAACAGCTAAATGTGGCTCAAGGGGAGAAGAGCTCATGGAATAAGCTCGGCGTTCCTCCTGGCCGTTGATATCGAAACGCAATGTCAAGTATTGCCCTTGCTTGTAAGAAAAGGTATCCTTAAGATCATCAGGGACAGCAAAGAAAATGCTGACAGTATCGCTGGTTTCTTGCTTTACTTCAGAAACATTCAGTGGATAAAACTGCGTATCGCTCATGTAGCTTATTATTTCGGTAATGTAAAGGACAACAGCTAGCGCATTAGATGGTTGTCCGCGGATGCAGAATTGGCCGCAAAACTAATAAGACTTACCTGGATACGCAATCTACAGCAGAAACTGCAGGTCTTCAATTTGCCGGATGATTTGATTTATTCAGTCCCGTTGGGCAACTCGTTAAGAACTTCGATATGTAAAGAATGGCCGGCTCGTAGGATATAGCGCCGATTGAATTGTTGCAAGAATGCGAGGGGAGCGGCCTTATCTGGCCAGGTAATGATTTCCTTAGCCGCCTGCCGTACAAGGTAGCGGTAGTATTGATCTTCCTGTTTGAAATATAAGATGTCCTGATGAAAGAAAAGATCTTCGGCTCCTGTTATGGGCCACCATTGCTGCAACTGGCCCAAGACAGAAAAAAGCGCTAAGCCTCTCTCTGGGAAATTGAGGACAATACGATCACCCCAGCGCACTATTTCTGTAGGCCCCACACTGAGGTTTTCACTCAGGCGAAAGTCATTCGAAGTAAACAACAGATCGCCTCTTGCACTGAGGCGATAGAGCCTGCCCGCAAGCTCATCATATACCCAGAGGTTATTGTCATGACTTCGAGCCACCGCAGTGGCGTAGAGAATTTCTGTATCGCGGAGGTCTAGACTTGCCCTGACGCTGAGCGTACGATCCAATAGGATGATCGTTTGTTGATCTTCATAAAAGAGCAAGATGTTAAATGGATCGGTCGCATCGATGGTAAAATCCTCGCCAAGGGTAGTGTTGTGATAACGGAAAAGTGCCTGGCCTTGTGGATTGTATTGGACTAAAACGCCATCCGAACCCACTGTTAGGATTTGCTGTAGTGGATCTACCGCAAAACGATCCACTTCTGGCAGTTGGAGAAGTGGACGCCACAAGCTATCTGTTTGAGAGGATAACGTTGTCGACCCGAATAGAAATAGGGTTAAAACCCCCCAAAAATGGGTCCTGACTTGTGTGTTGAAATACTCCATTTCAATCTATTAACGTGGATGTTTAGCCGGTATTGAATATGGACACATATTTCTCATATAACAAATAAGAAACGGGATTGCTCTTGACCGTCAATAAGTCGAACTTTTATAGTCGTTCATAGAAAATCTAAGCAGTTTGGCCGAGGACTATGCATTTTTGTACTCTTACCTATCTAGCAATTCTGATGACGAAGTCTTACCATTCAATTTGGAAAAATAAAGACCCTAAAGAAGCCGCCTTACAATGGCTGTTTGAGTACTTGAAAGATATGGTGACCTTAACGGAGGAGGAGAAGGAAGCCATGCGTAGCTACATCAATATAGAAGCTCAGCCCAAAGGGCGATTTTTGTTGCGTGAAGGCGAGTACTCACAGCGCTGCTATTTGGTGCTCAAAGGGTGCGTTCGCAAATTCTACGTAGTGGATGGGATAGAAAAAACAACGGCATTCTACACCGAAGGCCATCCGATCAATCCGATGATTAGCCAACGTAATCCACTGCCTTCTACTTTCTATCTGGAGTGTTTAGAAGACACTATTATGAGTGCGGGAACAGCGGAGACGGAAGCCGCTTTCTTCAAACGTTTTCCTCGTTTCGAGGCAGTTTGCCGAGTCCAAACAGAAGGGATGCTGGGCGAACTAGAAGAAACCCTGGCTCAGTACATGATTTCCACACCAGAACAGCGGTACTTAAAGCTTATGGAATCACGTCCTGAGCTGCTGGCACGAGTACCGCAATACCAATTGGCAAGCTATGTTGGTGTTAAGCCAGAATCTTTAAGTAGAATCCGCAAACGGATTTTGCAGCGATAAGGTTAGGATTCGCCCCGGATTACTTTACCTGCGGAATTTTCGAAAAATTCCACTTCTAATGTCTGGCCATCAAAGACAGCATAGGAATTGAAGTTGACCCATTCGCCGAGGTTGATATAACGGCTACGTCCATTTGGCAGGCGGTAATCGATTGGTAAGTGTCGATGACCAAAGACAAAGAAATCTACTGCGGGCAACTGTTCAGATTTTCTGCAGCTATACTGCAACAGCCACTCATCTTCAGGGCCATAAAAGCTGTCTTCTCCCACATTGGCAGCTCGACTCTTGCCAGAGAAAAACTGCGCCAACCAAATGCCAAAATTGGGGTGTAGACGAGCAAATAACCACTGGCATATAGGATTCGCAAAGACTTTCTTGAGTAGTTTATAGCCATGGTCGCCTGGGCCTAGACCATCTCCATGTCCGATGAAAAAGGTCTTGCCGTAAATCTCATGTACGACAGGCTTACGAAATATTGGGGAGTCGAGCTCCTTCTGGAGATAGTCGAACATCCACATGTCGTGATTGCCGGTGAAGAGGTAGATAGGGATGCCAGCGTCGCGGAGCTCTGCCAGTTTGCCGAGTAGTCGAATATAACCCCGAGGGACAGCCGTTTTGTATTCAAACCAAAAGTCAAAGATGTCTCCTACCAGATACAGGGCATCAGCATCAGGTTTGATGCGATCTAGCCAGCGGACCAGCTGGCGCTCTCGTTCGGGGCTACTTACACGACCGTCAACGCCCAAATGGAAATCAGATGCAAAATATGTCCTGCCCAAAGATCAGTCTGAAATTTGATTGGCTGCAAAGCTACAAAACATGCGGAGCAGTAGGCCCAAAAGCCTATCTTTATCGCCGCTCTACGGTGGGCATAAATGTTTTGAATAAGCTAAATAGCGTCTTATGAATTTGAGTCTGCAGGGCAAAAACGCCTTGGTATGCGGTAGTAGTAAGGGAATTGGTAAAGCAGCTGCTATCGAGATTGCAGCTTTAGGAGCAAGCGTCACATTAGTGGCTCGTTCTGCCAATATTTTAGAACAGTTAGTAACAGAACTGGATACTACACAAGGGCAACAGCATGATTATCTCATAGCTGATTTCTCGGATAGTGATGACCTACAACAGAAGGTACAAGCGCTGACTAAGACCAAGCACATTCATATTCTGGTCAACAATACTGGTGGTCCGCCATCAGGGCCTATCATTAAAGCGGAAAAGGACGCTTTTCTGGCAGCTTTTCATAATCACCTGCTCTGCAATCATGTATTGGTACAAGCTTGTGCGCCAGGGATGAAGGCAGATGGCTATGGCCGTGTGATCAATGTCATTTCGACTTCCGTTAAAGCACCACTGAATAATTTGGGTGTTTCCAATACCGTCCGTGGAGCAGTAGCCAATTGGTCCAAAACGATGGCCAATGAACTGGGGCCAGATGGCATCACCGTGAATAACCTGTTGCCGGGGTATACGGAAACGGAGCGTCTCTTTGGGTTGATTGATGCCTGGTCGGAACAAAGAGGAGTCAGTAAACCAGATTTAGCGGAGGGCATGAAGAAGAATGTACCCTTGCGTCGTTTTGCTGATCCGCTAGAAGTGGGAGGCGTTATTGCCTTCTTAGCAAGCCCTGCGGCTGGTTATATTTCTGGCACTAACATCACGGTAGATGGTGGTCGTACCAGTGTACTCTAATGCATGACCCGCTAGATGATGAACAGGCACAAGGTTCTGCTGAAAATGCAGACTTAAGCCCGCGCCCTGTTCTCCGAGCAGTATTTTACCTGCTATTAATACTGCTCGGAGAACTCGCTTTTGAGTATTGGTTTACTCGCCAATTCAGTAGATATTCTATTCGCCCAGTTCTTTCGGGCTTTTTCCTTCCTGTATTTATTAGTACTGGTCTTGAGATTCTTCGTTGGTGGTTTCGTCGCCGCAGAGGAGAGCTTACCACTGCGCATGATCCCCTCTGGTTTCAGATTGTAGAGGGGGCTATGGCCATCTGGATACTGTTTTTAGCAGCCGCTTTTATCCGGCTTTATCTACTCTGATAAAAGTCATCACTTTTTGGTGATAAACGGTCGTACCTGCCCTTTCCTTCCGCACCTATCTTGGAGCTAGAGGATTAACTAACAGTATTATGGCAAAGATTCAAAGAATATTATGTGCACTTGATTTCTCGGACGCTGCTGAAAATGCATTGCGTTATGCATTGAAGCTTTCGGACGAATATGGTGCAAAACTACACTTGCTTCACGTACTAGAGCCGATCACAGATGCCATGTTGGAGGTTCCACAGACAGTTCCAGCAGTTAATCGAAAGCTTTTCGAGGAGACCCGAGAGAATCTGCAAAAGCTAGCTGAAAACATGCTTACTGATCTTGGTGAGGAACTGAAGGGTGAAATCGAGATCAGCACGGAAGTAGAGATGGGGCCAATTGGGCTTACCGTTAATGAAATTGCTAAGGACGATGCCGATCTTATTGTGGTAGGTACCCGCGGCGAGGAAGGTAAACCCTGGTGGATGAGTAGTGTATCTAAGGATGTTATTGACCACCCTAGTGTACCTGTATTAGTGGTGCCAGCCACCGCAGCTTATGCGCCTCTGAGCAGGATCAGTTTTGCTACCGACCTCAATCAGGCGGATGTGCTTCACCTGTTGCGCTTACGTGAGTTTATCGCTCCTCAAGATCCGGAAATCCGATGCTTGCACATTGTTGCTAATGAGAACGAAAAGACAGAGGTCAGCTTCGCTGAGATGGTAAATGTCTTTAGTAAGCAGTTGGATGATATGCCGGTGATGTTCCACCAATCTGAGGAGGATGATACAACCGAAGCACTAGAAGGCTTCAATTTGATGTATCATATCGACATGCAGGTATTGGTAAGGCCGCGGCGCAATTTCTTCCAGGAATTGTTCCACCGTAGCCAGAGTAAGCTAACAGCTGGATACACTCACATTCCATTATTGGTTTGGCCGGGTTAAATTGAGCGTTGTAGATAATTATAAAGAAGAGGGCAGGAGGGGAGTACCTACTTCTGCCACTTACTCACTAGGTAAGGATCTTTCTTGTATTGCTCAGCACGTTCCTTCGTGTAACCAAACACAGTATAAGGAAGCGATCGAGATAAGATTTTGGTCGTCAACTTAAGTTTCCGTGGTGGTAGGAATGCACTGATTTCATCACCATCGGTGAACTTGAAATAGATAAGGCCACGTTCGGTAAACTGTAGACCGAAAGGGTGGTGCTCATGCACCACTGTATATATCCAGACAATAGTACCAGGATCGTCATATAGGCGATCCTGTAGCTTTTCCAGGGGGCTCTTTTCACGAAAATGGCGTATCAACAATATGCCACCAATAAGCGTAGCCGCGAAGCCTAAAACTAGTAGGATAGGATAAACCGCTAAACCTATTGTGAAAACGATCAAGCCACAAACCAAAAGAACCAGCTTGGCCGTCAATTGAAGTAGCCAATCCTTCTCCAAACTTTTCCAAAGCGGAATCAATGCTGGGTGATTTAAATGTTGCTTGCGGCGCATGATGCAAAAAATTAGTTTAGCATCTAATTATTAACAATTTGTTTTCAGTTTTAGCGGCAGTTTTGTTAGATTTGTAGTCTTAATTTAAATGGTAAAAAGAGACTTTTGTTTCTCATCAACAGCACTTTTTTTGCCATAAGGATTCCCTGGAAATAGATCGCTGATATTTGAATATGGCAGAGCAAGTAACCTATACTGAAGACAATATCCGCTCACTCGACTGGAAAGAACACATCCGTATGCGCCCCGGTATGTATATCGGTAAGCTAGGTGATGGCTCTTCTGCAGATGACGGTATTTATATCCTGTTGAAAGAAGTGATTGATAACTCCATTGACGAATACGTCATGGGGCACGGACGTCAAATTGAGGTAAATATCAGTGAAGGAGAAGTTCGTATCAGAGACTATGGACGTGGTATTCCTCTCGGTAAGGTGGTTGATTGTGTGTCAAAGATCAATACCGGAGGAAAGTACGATAGCAAAGCCTTTAAGAAGTCAGTTGGTCTGAACGGGGTAGGCACCAAAGCGGTAAATGCCTTGTCTAATTACTTCAAGGTACAAGCTGTACGTGATGGTAAGACCAAGGTAGCCGAATTTGAAAAAGGTGAAATTCTAAAGGATCATCGCATCAGTAAGACCAAAGATGAAAACGGAACCTTGATTGTTTTCCGCCCTGATGATTCTGTCTTCAAAAAGTACAACTTCCGCATGGACTATGTGGAAAACCAGTTGTGGAACTATGCCTACTTGAATGCAGGCTTGAAGATTGTGGTTAATGGCAAGACCTTGGTGAGTAAGAACGGCTTGCTAGACTTGTTGGAGCGCAAAACAAATGTAGAGAACTTACGGTATCCAATCATCCACCTAAAGGATGATGATATAGAAGTGGCTATGAGCCACGGTAGCCAATACGGAGAGGTGTATTTCTCTTTTGTTAATGGTCAGAATACTACTCAGGGTGGAACCCACCTGAATGCTTTCAAGGAGGCTGTAGTTGACACCGTGCAGCGTCACTTTAATAAGAGTTATGATCGCCGCGACATTCTTAGTTCGATCGTTGCCGCGGTAAGTGTAAAAGTAGAGGAACCGGTTTTTGAATCTCAGACCAAGACCAAACTCGGTTCTACGGATATCGGCCCAAAGGGACCAACGGTCCGTACCTTCATTAAGAACTTCCTTAATGAGAAGCTAGATAATTTCTTGCACCGCAACCCGGAAGCGGCAAAGGCCTTGGAAAAGCGCATTTTGCAGTCTAAGCGGGAGCGCGAAGAAATTGCTGGCATCAAGAAGTTAGCTAACCAGCGCGCTAAGAAGGCCAATCTTCACAACAAGAAGTTGCGCGATTGCCGTGCTCACTTCAATGATGGCCCTCGTAAGACGGCGGAAGAGATTCGTTTGGCTTCTACTATCTTCATTACGGAGGGTGATTCTGCCAGCGGCTCTATCACCAAGGCTCGTGATGTGCAGACGCAAGCGGTATTCAGTCTTCGTGGTAAGCCTTTGAATACCTTCAACCTGACAAAGAAGGTGGTATACGAGAACGAAGAGTTCAACCTGCTACAGCATGCGCTGAATATCGAGGACACTATTGATGATCTTCGTTACAACCGCGTAGTAATCGCTACGGATGCTGATGTAGATGGAATGCACATTCGTTTGCTATTACTTACGTTCTTCCTTCAGTTTTTCCCAGACTTGGTGCACCAAGGGCACCTCTATATTCTCGATACTCCGTTGTTTCGAGTACGCGACAAACAGAAAACCTTCTATTGTTACAGCGAGGAGGAGAAGCAGTCCGCTATTAAACAGCTGCGTGGCAAGCCGGAGATTACCCGATTTAAAGGTTTGGGTGAGATTTCTCCCGGAGAGTTCAAGGACTTCATCAACGAAAATATTCGCCTGGACCCGGTCGTGATCGATCCAGAGACGGATCTGGAAAAAGTCTTGTCTTACTACATGGGTAAGAATACCCCGAGTCGCCAGGAATTCATCATTGATAACCTCCGGGTGGAAAAGGATGAATTGGAGGAGGGCGAAACGCTCGAGGAAGCTGCTGCCGGTATGGAAGAGGCGCAGGCGGTGGCGTAGACATCTTTGTCGTTCGCGTCGGGGGACGCTCACTAACACACACAGAAAAGCTAGCGAGCGTCCCCCGACGCGAGCGATAATAAATCCAACGGAGATAAACACAACGTACTAAAAGACACTTGTAGACACTTTCGAATTAAATTAACGCGCTTAACGAAAGTATCTATGGGACGGTATCGCATTCGAGACCAACACGGTCTTAATTTCCTTACACTTACAATTGTGGATTGGGTTGACGTTTTTACTCGTCGATCCTACAAAGACATTGCCATTGACTATTTGCGATATAGTCAGTACCATAAGCATCTCCAGATATTTGCTTACGTGATTATGAGCAACCACGTTCATCTGGTTGCGAAAGCAGATGGCGATATTCCTTTGACCGATATTCTGCGAGACTTCAAGAAATTTACCGCTAACCGAATCCTGAAGAAGATCAAAAATCGACGAGTAGAAAGTCGGACCGAATGGTTTTTGGAACGATTCGCGAAAGCGGGAGAACAGCAAAACAATCGCCGGCTTCAGTTTTGGCAAGTGGGTTATCATCCTATCGAGTTGTATTCCTTGCCCGTTATTGCCCAAAAGGTAGGTTACATCCATAACAATCCGGTAGTTGCTGGGTGGGTGGATGAGCCCCATCACTATCCGTATAGTAGTGCTTCGAACTATGTAGACGGTAAGGGACTGTTAGATGTTGACGTCATAGAATTTTCAACTTCTTGGATTGGTTATGTGGGAGTGTGATGTTTTGTGGCTTGTGTTGGTGTTGTAGTCGTTCGCGTCTGGGGACGCTCGCTAACTGTACGATATGTGTTAGCGAGCGTCCCCAGACGCGAACGATAACAAACGCACTCCTACAAACAGCAAGCGGGCACGAAACAAGTTTCGCGCCCGCTACCAGTATTACGACTAATTTTCAAGGGGGGAAGGTAAACACACTAAGTGATTACCGGAGTCGGAAGTTGGATGAACCCAACACACCGATATCAGTAAATACGCTAACGCGGTAGTAACCGGCGTCAAGTTTATTCTCTAGTTCGTGAGCAAACTCCAGACGCTGTGTAGCACCAATGTTTTCTTCACGCGCTTCCACAGCCATCAAGTCTTGAGGCTGGCCGTTCACATTCACGGTAGTGGTGATGTAATCAGTACGTGGAATTGGTGTTCCTTTTTCGTCTGTAATGACCAAATAGATTGGACGTAGGCCTTGGTACTCTGCTGGCACATTAGCCAAGTCGAAGCTGATAGCAACACGACGAGCACGGCTCGACTTCGAGGTAGCATTACCACGCTTTACTTCCGGAGAGATCTGGAAGGCAGTAGCCTTAAAGTTCTCATAGGTCAGTTTTTGAATTTCACCTTCCATAGAGGTAGCCATGGTGGTGAGTTCTTCGTTTTGCTGACGTGAGGTAGCTAGATCGGATTCCAAAATACCCATCTGCTGACGCAAGTCGGCATTTTCAGTTTCCAGCGCACCGATAGAGTTCTGCAACTCTCCGCGAACAGCCTGAAGTTCTTCGATCTGAGCACGCAGGTCGTTGATTTCAGCAGCTGCATTGCGCTTAGCACGGCTAAGTGCAGCCTGAGCATTTGACAATTCATCGCGAGAGCCAGCCAACTGGCCATTCAACTCTACATTTTCAGAAGCCAATAGGTCATACTCTCCTGCCAGGCTGTCTACCTCACGAGCTAATTGATCCCGTAAAGAAGTCATGGCATCGAGGGCCTCATTTACTTCTGTGTTGTCCTGTTGGAGTTCTTTCGCTTCGCTGTTTTTGCTAGATCCCCAAATGAGTGAGCCAATCAAAGCCAAGGCCAGGATGACTACTACTGCAATTAATGCATTCTTTGAATTCATAATAGTGTTAAGCAGTTTGAAGATGGATTGTACCCTTATGGTACATAATCCGCTTGTACGCTGTGGTGTGGACACATCGTACAGTTTTCGATGTATGTTCTCGCTCCCAAAACGCTATCAGATAGCGGTAATTGTGTAGAGATTGAGAAAATTGTGATCCTTAATGCACTGAAAATACTAAATTAAGCATCTATATAAAGAACTCTGGTCCAGTTTACTGCCAGCAGTAGTGCGCTCAGATAGATGTTAATGGCCACACTCCGGTATATCCAAGTAACGTTTCCTAAGCATCATTTCTAAACAAAACCCTACGCTTTTGTTCCGCAATCGATTACATCCGGTAGTTGTATTTAGTTGTATCGTAATGTCGTTAGGAGTCTTCTGCTCGGCTGTAGCGGGGCAGGTATATTACGACAAAGTATGGCGTTATCGCTACGATGAATTTATCTACGATCCTTCCTCTTGGTCCTCTGACCAGCTGCTTGTGTTTTTCGTTATGTTAGGGCTAGGAGCCTTTTTGCTGACCAGCGCACTTGGTTTAATTTTTAGAAAAAACTGGGCGCGGTTGCTCATGCAATTTGGCTTTATCGTAGCTGCTCTGGCTTGGTTGGCATTCGTAAGCAGTGAGATCAATAGTATTCAGCATGCGCCAGTCATTTTCATTGGCATTACAACTGCGGTACTAGGTTGTGTTATTGGGGCACTGCTTTTTTTGAACAATGCAGACTGGGTGTTACCCTATCTTCGAAAGGCAGAACGTACCGAAGAACGCACGCAAGTACTAGATCAAGATCTTTGGGAATGACAAGCATTGTTGCCCTGTAGGGGTATAAATGAAAGAAGCGGCTCGGGTATCATCCGAGCCGCTTCTTGTATAAAGCGAAAACATCTTCGCTTCCTTAGTCGATAATAGTAACCTTCTGCATAAGATCACCTTGACGGATATCGTCAATTACATCTACACCTTCGAAGACCCGACCAAAACAAGTATGGTTGCGATCAAGGTGTGCTGTATTATCTCTGCTGTGGCAGATAAAGAACTGTGATCCACCAGTATTCCGGCCAGCATGCGCCATAGACAAGACGCCGCGGTCATGGAATTGGTTATCTCCATCTAACTCACAGTCAATTTTATAGCCTGGTCCACCATTGCCGATCCCATTCGGGCAACCGCCCTGAATAACGAAATTTGGAATCACACGGTGGAAAGTTAGACCGTCATAGAAGCCGTCTTTAGCCAATTTGACAAAATTGGCTACCGTATTCGGGGCATCAGCTTCGTAGAATTCGACCTTCATGAGGCCTTTGTCGGTAAGAATTTCTGCTGTCATTTAAGAACCAAATTGTGGTTTTGTTTGAAAGTGGTGTCTAGGTAGCAATAACAGCTTACTTACCCGATAGTTCTTTGAGCTTATCCTCTAGGTCATACTCATCACCAGCAGTGTAGCCAGAGTGATTGTAAAGGATGTTGCCTTGCTGATCCACTACATAGGTTTGTGGAATTGCCTGGAAGCCCAACTGGTTCTTCAATACGTTGTTGGCATCAGAATAAACGGAGTATTCCCAACCCTTGGTACTCAAGAGGCCTGGCACTTTGCTCAACTGACGCTGAGTGTCGATAGTGATCGCAACAAGTTGTACGTTGAGATCTTCTTGCCATTCTGGGTAAAGGTCAGCGATAGCATCTAGTTCTGCTTGGCATGGCTTACACCAGGTTGCCCAAAAACTCACTACCGTGAGGTCTGCTTCTTGGATGACATCTGCTAAATCAACAGTTTCACCTTTAAGGGTCTTAATTTCAGCAGTTGAGATTTGTTGCTGCCCCATGGCCAGTGTAGTGAAACCTAATGCCAGTGCTAGCGTAAAGTAAATCGATAAACGCATCGGTGGTATTTTTTTGTTGTTGGTTGAAAGACTAACTTGAAGAAATTTTTGGCTAGCCGAATTCTAGTCCGCAATATTGCCAGAAATTTATCATTTCGACGCAAATATAGCCGAATTGTAACGCTAATGACCCACTGAATCATGTGAACGAGAGCACTTTAGACCCACTTTAAAACTACTTTAACTATCTCGTTGCAAAACGAAACCACCTTTTCAACATGAAGTTCTACGCTTATATCATCTTCGTTTTGGGCCTGCTCACTACAGCTACGCTAGTTGGGCAAGAGAACGCAGGTCGCCTTTCCGGTAGCCTAGAGACCAACGCGAATTTCTTTATTCGAGACTCCCTCATTGGGGCAGCGAATACACCCCAGTACGATCGCCAGAAATTTGGTGGTGAAGGGTGGCTCAATCTTAATTATAGCAACTGGGGCTTCGATTTCGGACTCCGGTATGATTTCTTCAATAATTCCAACCTACTTAATCCTACGGGTTCTTATACCGATCAAGGTATTGGGATGTGGTACATCAAGAAGCGAGTGAAGAAGTTTGGTTTTGAAGCAGGATACATCTACGACCAAATTGGTAGTGGAATTATCTTCCGAGCCTTCGAGCAGCGTCCACTCTTGATTGATAATGCACTGTACGGACTTAAGGTAGACTATGAATTGTCAGAGAACTGGAACATCAAAGGCTTTACCGGACGGCAAAAGCAACAGTTTGATACCTATGAGTCTGTGATTCGTGGATTGAACATTGAGGGCTTTGTTCAAGGAGATTCGCTCTCTAACTGGACTTTGGCTCCAGGTTTTGGAGTTGTCGCACGTACTTTGGACGATGCATCCATGAATAGCCTGGTAGCTACCTTGAATCTCTATCCGGAAGAAGATCTCTTCGTTCCGAAATATAATGCGTACGCTTTTAGCCTATACAACACTTTAAGCGCAGGCATTTTTTCTTGGTACGTTGAGGGCGCCTATAAGACAGAGGATCAGATGAATGACCCTTTTGGCGTCATTGTTCGAGATGGACAGGAAATCATTGGAGACAAGTTCATCTTTGAACCGGGTTCGGTATTGTACTCCAGTCTAAGTATTGCACCTCCAAAATGGGGGATTACCTTAGAAGCGAAGCGTACCGAGAATTTCAGTTGGCGTACTCGTCCACAAACTCAGTTGAACCGGGGATTGATCAACTTCTTGCCGCCAATGGCAAGGATCAATACCTACCGCCTAAATGCTCGTTATAATGCTGCTACGCAGGAATTGGCAGAGATGGCCTTCCAGGCAGATGTCAGATATGCGCCTAGTCGTAAGCTTAGCTTCAATGTTAACTACTCCCATATTGATGACCTTGATCAGGTGAAGCTCTATCGTGAGCTATACACCGAAGTCCAGTACAAGCACAAGCGCCTGTGGACGTTCACGGGTGGTGTGCAGGTGCAGAACTATAACCAGGAACGTTTTGAGTTTAAACCTCAAGTACCGATTGTGGAAACCTTTATTCCTTACTTTGATTTCCTTTACAAGCTGGATCGCAGTCATAACATTCGCTTCGAAGGACAGTATATGGCTACCGGAGATGATGTTAAGGCAGGAGCAAAACAAGACTACGGCGACTGGGTATTTGGCTTAGTTGAAGTATCCTTAGGCCGCAATTGGACATTGGTGGCATCCGATATGTTTAATATCGATCCGGGTAAGAATTCACCAGAGGATGAGGGTGGTGAAAAACAGTCGCTGCATTATCCTCGCTTTGATGTATATTATACCACTGGCCCTTCTCGCTTTGCCCTGAGTTACGTAAAGCAGGTTGAAGGGGTAGTTTGTACGGGCGGTATTTGCCGACTGGAGCCAGCCTTCAGTGGGGTGAAGTTTTCTGCTAATACTAGCTTCTAGTGTAATTAATAGCTCTTCTTAAATATAAACGCGATGACAAAAAAATACTTGACTTTCGGATTTTTGGCACTCTTTATCCTACTAGGTTTAGGTTGTGAAGAGGTACCTCCTGTACTTAATCCTGGAGGAGGAGATAATGGTGGTGGTGGCCCTATATCACAACAAAGACGGCAAGTCATTCTTGAAGAGTTTACGGGGGTTCGTTGTGTGAATTGCCCTGCCGCTAGTGAAGCGATTGAGGCACTTCTCGGAATTCATGGTGAACGCCTGGTAGCGGTGTCTATTCACGCGGGGTTCTTTGCGGTACCATATCCAGATGCTACTGCAGAATTGGAAAATAGCACCGGCACCTCAATTCTTAACTTCCTAGGTGAGCCATTGGGTTATCCTACAGCAGTTGTGAACCGTCGCAAATTCGACGGGGAAGAGGGACGTTATACCGCCCAGTCAACTTGGCCGGGCTATATCGCACAAGAATTAGAACAAGATCCAGAGATAAGAATTGACCTGAATAGCAACTACAATGACGCTACCGGATCTGTAGATATTGATGCCGATCTGTATGTTGATGAAAATATTGACTACGAAGACGTACGTCTGACTGTATACATCACAGAAAGCAACATTGTTTCCCCTCAATCGACACCGGATAGTGTGGTGGTGGACTATGTTCATAAACATGTCTTTCGTACAGCTGTAACTTCTTTTGATGGCGATGCCTTGAACGAAAACCTAAGTGCAGGCTCGGTCATTAATCGTTCCTTGTCTGTGACGCTTGATCCTTCGTGGGTGGCCGAAGAGTGTACTGTTGTGGCATTTGTTCACAGAGGAGGTGGTTCTTTAGACGTTATTCAAGCGCATGAAATACCGGTGACGGAATAACTCGCTAAAAGGGCAATCAGGCCATACTATACTTAAAAGAGGCTGCAACTATCAACCAAGGTAGATGCAGCCTCTTTTTTTGAAGCAGTACCGGTGTTAATTCTACCAGCCTATATCTAGTAATTCGATAAGATAACCATAGTCCTTTTCTGGCGGGTTTGTACTCACAGAATAGGCTAGTTTTTGCTCGAGTTGAGGCCGCTGAAAAAATGCTAGTAAGCTTGGGAATTGAGAAGACATGATGGAGAACTGAACGGAATCGCCCCACTTGCCATGAAAGGACACTTCGGCTCTATGGACGATCTTTGTTTCCAATCGACCTAGTCGACGTTGTTTTAGCTCGATGCGAAAGGCTTCCAATTGAATTCGCTCAAGTTCGCTAAGTCGAGTACCTACGCAGGCAATTCGCTGATTTTGATTCAAGCGGAGTAAAAGGCCGTTTTTGAGAAGTTCAAAACTGACGAATCGAAGCTCATTTGATACCTCACGATCTAGCTGATCAAATTCAGGTATACCCTGTTCATATAAAACTTTGGCGGAGCCTATTCCTCTGTGAGTTAGTTTCTCCCAAAAGGAATAAGCTCCGCCAAAATACACCACTTCTTTTTTCAGTAAGTGGCCATCTAAATTGATCTGTACTGGACGCACAATTATTCCTGCACTGGCGTCATAGTGTAGCCGGCTTTACGCAATAACGCAATTACACCTTCTTCTCCGGCAAGGTGGCCCGCACCTACCGCAAAGAAGACTGTTTCTTCGGCCATGAGGTTTTCCATAACTGGAATCCAATTCCGGTTACGCTTTAGCAGTAGTAACTCTTCATAGCCACCGATACCTGCTGGATCATCGCTCATCATGGTTTGCATGCCCACTATGTCCTGCGTCGTGTACAACTCGATCATGCGATCAAGTGCACCATCTTCTTTTTCTTCCTCGGTGGCCTCTTGCTCAGAGCGGATGGTTTCCACCAACATGTTGGCCTGTGCTTTATAAGGGATGCTATCAAACAGGCTCATTTGAAATTCCGCTGTCTCCAAACCAACGATCGGCTTCTCAGCTGTCTTGGCCATGTCAGTAAGCTCAAGTTCGTAGCTCTTCATACCGTCACCGCCGAGCATTCCTCCTAGGCCACCTTCGCCAGGTTTCATGTCTTTCATGTCTTGTCCAGCCAGCACAGTTAAGAACATCGGTTTGATCTTGCCCATGAACATCATCGGCAGCCCTAATTCTTCAAAGTGCTTAGACACCAAGGTGTAATCCTCATCTGATAATAGGTCGGATAGGCTGGTGTCGTTTGCCATATACATTTTTCCCATGAGCCCCATTAGAGCTGCTGGGTTCGTCATTTCTTCTGTGTCGATCTCGAAAGCGACACGCGTACTTTGGCCAAAAGCAGATTTAGTACCCTCAGTGAGGAAAAAGTCACCGGAAGGAATCATATGGATTGTGCCAAATAGATAGCTTGGCGCAGCTAAACCATTACCAGTGATTTCCCAAAGCAACTTGTTTTCATCAGTGGTTGGGGCATACTTTTCAGTACTAGGTTGAGCACTTAAGACGACACTTAAGAATACTAGTACTTCTAACACGAGGAGGCGAAATAATAACTTCATGCTTAATTACTTGTCAAAAAAATAGCACTGCGAAAGCAGCTTCATTGCTTTAGTATGATCAACGTGCTTTTTATTACAATAGTTGTGAAAAAAGACGGTGACATGATACGAATCAGTGTGATCTTGAGGTGAACAAGTGCATCACTCTGTTGGTCCATTCCCCTTCAGAATAGCTCGGTATATCGCTGTGTGGATGCGTGGTCGAATATTCCGCGTGTATATGCCACGATTGTTTCGGCTAGGGTAGACCCGATTGCTTAGAAAAATGAAAAGCAGATCTTCTTTTGGATCGGCCCAGGTAAAGGTGCCAGTATAGCCGCTATGACCAAAACTGGCCGCTGAGGCTGCTTCTGCTACAGAACTTTGTTGTGGATTGTAATCTAATAAAGGTTTGTCGAAACCAAGCCCACGACGATTGTCTTGGTCTGCATAGTGCCTGCTCGTAAAGGTCAGCATCGCATTAGCTGAGAAGTAACGTTGGCCACCATAAGTGCCGCCATTCAAATAGAGTTGCATGATCTTGGCGAGGTCAAAAGCATTAGCGAACAAACCCGCATTAGCAGAGAATCCTCCCATCATTGCGGCTCCCTCGTCATGTACATAGCCATGCAGTAATTGCATCCGGAAAAAGCTATCCCGCTCTGTTGGGATAATGCGATTTAAAGGGAAGTAACGACTCGGGTTAAAACCCAAGGTATATGCTCCCAATGGGCGATAAAAGGTTTGGCGAAGATACTCTTCATATCCCATGCCGCTTTGTTGGCGCACAATTTCAGGAAGCAAATAGAATAATAGCCCAGAGTAGCGATACTCTGCCTTTTCATTGAGTGGAGATTTCATGATGGCTCGCATCATCTTGTCCTCATAGTCTTTGTGTTGCCACAGGGTAGGGGTCAAGTACCGGTTGTATTTGGCAGATGAATCACGAGAAAGAGTCTTAGGCCGAAAACGATAATCATTGATTCGTTCAGGATCGCGGGCTCGAGACCAGGGGTATTTACCGTTCCCACGTAGCGTGCCTTGCCAGTACGGAATCCAAGGCCTCAGGCGCGCATGATGCGACAGCATAGCCCGGAAGCTGAGATCGGCCTTGTTGCTCCCTTTTGCGGCTGGGTAGTAACGTTCTAATGGCGCATCTAAGTCAAAAGTACCTTCACTGTACCACTTTATGAGTGCGGGCAGCGCGGATGTGATTTTCGAGACAGAGGCCAAATCGTAGAGGTCCGTTTTTTGGACTGCCCGCTCATCCTGTTCGGTATGATGGCCGAAGGTCTGATGGTAAACCACTGTTCCTGATTTAGCAACCAACACTTGGGCTCCCGGAAACGCTTGATTGGCTAGGCCGTCTTCCACGATGCTGCCGATACTATCTTTTAGTAGCTCGGCATCCATACCTAAGGCAGCTGGTGGTGCAAAGGCTAATCGATCAAGGGAAGGATATTTTATACCATCGATGGTGGACAGGTATTCATTAAAATCGTCCCCCACTTCATTGGTCGCAGGGATCGCTCCAAAAATAAGTTGGGCAGCAAGTGATTGAGACCAAGGGGTATCTTCTACACTGTACAGGACCGTCTTAAAGGGAGGAGCAGTAATTAAAGCAGTTGTTTCAGGATTGTTTCCAAATATGACTGTAATAAACGGTGTTTTACTACTGTCGAAAAGTTTATCAATGGGTGGCGCAGCACGACCCGAAAGCACCACCTTATCACTCAAGGCGATAATGATCAAGTTGGGTTCTTCCTCGTGGGGAAACGGCCAGGTAGTTTTGAACGATCTTTCTGTATTGTCCCAACTTATGTAAGCAGTTGGTACGTAGGTATTCAGTGTTTGATAGAGCTCGCTGTCATCTTGAAAGCCCATGGTGATGACTGCTGGACGCAAATCACCTAGATCCCTCACAGGAAGGAGTTGTTGTTCGTTCCTGAAGACGAACAGGCCAGCCTCGGCTTCTTCGTATTCTTCAAGGTTGTTGTTCGGCAGCTGAGCCTGCATCGTGCCAGTGAAGCTGACAATAGCCAGAAGTAGTAGGAATATCCGCATTGCTGTGAGGAGTGTTCTAGTTTCCTAAAATCACCAATTTACGCATAATCACAGTACCACTTTCCAAGGCCTCCCATTGCAACCAATAGCTCCCTGGCGGGGTATCGTGAGGGAAGATGAATAGTGGACTCTCTGCACTGGGGTATTGGCGGAGTAGTCTACCTTGGTCATCAAACATGCGTACAATGGCGGTGCCAAATTCCCATTGGGTAGTGACTCGATCAACAGCGGGGTTTGGGTAGATGGTCACACTTAGTTCTGACTCAGTGATATCAGTAGTAGAGCTAACAGGATCCCCTGCAACGGCACCTCGACTTGGCGGATCAGCGAAGGTCGCACCGAAGAAGTCTGTACCTGGCTCACCAAAGGAGAAGCCACTGCCGATAGCAGGACTGGTCATTTGAAGAGTAAAGTCTTCACTTGCAGCGGCGGTAAATTGCGGATCAGCAACTATTCGCTGTGCACCGACAACGGGCAGTTGGGGTTGCCAAGAATCGGAGCTGGCATTGTACCATAGATTGTGGGAGAAAGAAAAGGTCTCTGGTAAAGTATTTGGGCCAACATTGGCCTCCGTGAGGTCGCTATCCTGGTAGATGATATTATTGCTAAACTCATTGTTCTGGCAGGGCTGAAAGCCGGGATTTGTGTTCTCCTGCAAAATTCGGAGCACCCAGTTGTCAGGGGAGTAGAAGGTGTTATTGCGGACAACGACATTAGTGGCACCTACATAAGCAATCGGAGCCCAATTATTGATAAATATGTTGGAATACACTTCAATGTCAGAGGCCTCGTAGGCATCTTCAATTGGATCCGGCAATGGTGGACGAAAAAACTGTAGTCCCGTACTGCCACCTAGGTTAAGCGCCCGCTGAGACATGTTCCTGAGAACATTGCGACGAATGGTAATAAACCGGGTGCCTCCCTTGTTTTGTATGCCTGTGACGCCAGCATTGTCTATTTCACAGTCTTGAATGATTCCCCAGTGGCAGCCTACCATATCAATACCCGATCCGCCAGTTCCACCGTTGGTAAAGGTGCAGTTCTCGATCAGAAAGCTATCTAGGCCTGATAACTTGAGTAGGTCGTTATTACCACTAGCGGCCATGTCTCTGAACGTACAATTCCGTATCGTAATATGCGCAGCCGGTGTACTATAATCGCCACCATCGTCGATATTGATTCCATTACCCGTTTGCTGCTCCACAGTGATACCGTTGAGTTCAATATAGCGGCAGTTAACCAAGTGAATGGCTTCAGTACCACCACGGAATATAGGGGAGCCGCCAGGATTGGCCATAATCACAATTGGATTGCCAGCTGTACCTTGAACATTGGTTAGGAACTGAGTACCATCGTCAAAAATTTGATCCAGCAGCAAAACCGTATCGCCTGCTTCGAGGATACTCTCGGTGGCAGATAGGGTAGGGTAGTCACCAGCATCACCAATGGTGATCGTTTGACCCTGTACGGAAAAGGAAAAAACAAGGAGAAATAATACGAATAGAGGTTTCATGATAGTCGCTTTTGGGAGTAATAATCAAGCTCCTTTCAAACGAATGCATGAGCTGTTTCCGTATGGAATTGAAGGAAAAGACAGCCACCTAAACCGGCACTCCTAGATGTTATCGCCCCGTAATAAACGGAATCGCTTTCGAGCCTCAACGGCGAATGTGCTATTTGAGTAGTCAATGAAGAGGTTCTCGTAAAGCAGCTGGGCTTTTTCCTTATCACCAAGGAAACGCTCATTGATCTCTGCTAGCGCGAAGAGCGAATTGTCAGCACGTATATCTTCAGGAAACTTTTCTACGATCTCCTCATACAGCTGAGCTGCAGCTTCGTATTCTCGTTTCTTGCGAAAGACATTGGCTTTTAGATAAAGAATGTCGTCTTGTAGGGAGTGCTCTGGAAAGGCCGCCAAGAGGCTATCCATTTTGGCGAAAGCCGCGTCAAATTGATTGCGGAAAACCAGCAAGTCAGCATCTGCATAGGTCTGTAATGCTACAGCGCTGGTGTCGAGGCCAAGGTTATCCATAATGAATACGGAGAGGTCCAAGGCATCATTGGCTATCAACTTAGAAGTAGATGCCTTCAGGACATCAAACTGAGCTTGTGCCCACTGAAAGTCTCCATTGTAGTAAGCCAATCGGGCATTGCGGAAGCGAGCCTCATGGCCAAGCATATCCTCTTTGTAAGCTTTATCTACCTGAGAGTATAGCAAAGTCGCTTCCCAGATGTCTCCATCCATTAGATAGTAATCGGCAAGGGCGAGCTTACCACGAGCTTGCGTACTTGGATTAGTACCCGGATAAGTGATCATATCGGCCAATAGACCAATGGCGCTTTCAAGCTTGTTCATGTAGATGGCTTGCAACTCGGCTAGCTCTAGAATGATAGAAGCTGTAGCACGGTTATAGCCAAATTCATCGAGGAAGAACATGTATTGTCCTTCGAGCGTCGTCAGTTCTTCGGCTGTGTAGGCAAAACCATCCACCAATTTCATTCGGCGTACGCGCAAGGCTTGCTGCTTAGCGTCGAGGTAGAGCGTTGAGGCCTGGCCTTTTTCTTCTACGATATAGTCGAAAGCCTGAATGGCGGCATCGTAATCTTTGTCCTCCGTAGCCACTTCGCCCAACTCGTAGATGCGGAGGCCATTCTCGTTTAATCGACGATCGAGCGCCTTTACCTGGCGGAATGCATTACGGTAGTCTTTGCGCTGAACAAAAACCCATGCCAACAGCTCAGGAAAAATAGGATTGTCGTTGCCATCCTGGATGCGCTCGTAGAGTTGTGTTTGGAGCTCCCGATAATCTTCTTCGGTGAGGTAGCGCTGAAAGATAATCTGCAGCTGACTGATGCGATCTGGGTTGTCGTCCAATGCATTCAGGTATGCGGTAATCATGGGTGCTGTTTCACCCATCCGTCGATAGAGGTCTCCCATGTTGTATGAAAAGAGGCGATCATCACGCAGTAGGCGCGAGCCTTTCTCATAAGTCGTAATAGCAAAGGGATACTTCGTCAGGCGTATAAATGCATTCGCCAAACGTGTAACGGAGTATTGATCTGCAGGTAGGTTTTCAATAGCGATGTTGAACTGTTCCTCTGCCTCATCATATCGATTGAGGCGTTCCAACAGTGTACCGTAAGACACGTAGAGCTTCACGTTGCCGTCATTACGGCGAATCTGTCGCTTAATTACAGCTTCAGCTTCGCTGTATTCTTCGAGTGCGAGCAGGCAATCAAAATAGCGGTCGAAGAAAAAATCGTTACTGCCGTTTTTCTGGGAAAGGGCGGAGTAGAGTTCTGCCGCTTTTTCGTATTCGCCATTCTGAAAGTACTGTTGGGCCAGGCGGGGGTTCTGCGCGAAACTTACGCTAATGCTGCCTAGTACTAAGAATGCGGTGATCAGATATGCTCGTGTCTTCATGTTCAGTTACGCTTGAGCTCGGGATTGATACAGAGGGGATGCTTTAGCCCTTGTTTTTTCAATGTCTTCTGCTAAAGTATCAGTATTTAACTAAAACGGCGACAATATGTAAAAGTTGCTTGTGTCCTATAAAAGCAAATGGCTAAGTCACTGTTTGCAGCGACTTAGCCATTTTATTGAGTTTACCAGGAAAAGTGTTCCCGGCGATGCTTACTCAAGCTTGAACTTCACAGGAAGGTTGAACTGTACACGTACAGGACGACCACGCTGCTTACCAGGAGTCCATTTGATACTCTGGGAGTTCATCAGGTTCACAACGCGTAGTGCTTCATCACCACACTGTGCACCAATGTCACGTACAACGCGAGCATCAGTTACGGAACCGTCTTTCTCTACAACGAAGGTTACTACTGCAGTACCTTCTACACCGTTCTCACGAGCAATTGCTGGATATTTAATGTTCTTGTAGATAAACTTCAGCAGCTCTTGCTGAGCACATTGTTTTTTCTCTGCTTCGGAGCCCTTGTTTTCACAACCAGGGAAACGAGGCATTTGCTCTACCACTTTGAAGATCTCCTCCACAGCTGGTGGTGGCGGAGGTGGCGGAGGTGGAGGTGGAGGTGGTGCGTCATTGGCAATAGGAGCCGGAGGTGGTGCCTCCTCAGCAGTCACAGAGTTATCCTCCATGGTGTCATCCTCCAGGATAGTGTCATCCGGTACCTCTTCAATCACCGGTGGTGGTGGCGGAGGTGGTGGAGGTGGCTCAGCCGTACGTGGCGGCTCTTCCATGATAATGTCGTCCTCCAATTCAAGGGCACCTTCCGGAATTACAATTTTTTCTTCCAGGTTGGACCAGCCAAAAGCCATAACAGCTAAGCCAATCGCAACAACCAAGCCCAGGTTGAAAAACGTACCACTTAGTTTGAAAGCATCAACTTTCTCGTACTTGGTGCGGTTTGCGTATGGGCTGCCCTCATCACTTAGGCTACCCGCCAGTCCTTGTTCGGTTTGAGAGCGGAAGTGCGCTTTCATGCGGTTGCCAAGAACAACCAAGCCGACGATGAGCAGAACGAGCATCAAAAGTAGTGCCTGGCTGTTAGCCCAGAAACCACCATCGAAGCCGGCCTGAATATCCATCAACTGAACCGGGAAGGAACCCAAACCACCCTTTGTTAGTAATAGCATAGACATGCGAAAAGGGTTTGTTTATGAATGATTAATTAATTTCAAAAATAGTAGCGCTCCTAAAGCGCCGATAATATTAGCAACAATGTCCCAGATTTCAAAATAGCGGTTAGGGAAAAAGGCGTATTGTATCACTTCCATGGCAATCCCGTAAAAACTAGCTATTCCAAAGGCTAACCAGCGGTTACTTTTCATGCTTTTCAAATAAGGGCGAAGTGAATAGTATACACCTACCGTAAGTACACCATAGACTGCAGCATGGCCAAATTTGTCTGGCGTCATCAACCAGTCGATTTTTGGCAACTGCTGACCCGGCATGGTAGATAGTATGAATATTACTACTGCCCAAAACAGGGTCAAAATCTGGGATATCAAAGAACTACGATTGGCCAGATGCATGCTCCAATTTTTTTGGTGTACGCTGGCGCAAAAAAAGTGATTTTTTTCTCGAATCCCTAAAAAAACAAAGGCGCTCCTGAACACCACTTCAAAATAGTGGGAATTCGAGAGCGCCTTTTGGACGTAAGAACAGGGCTAACTATTAAGCAGAAATAGCTGCTTGGTAGTCTACTGCGCTTAGTAAGTTACTCAATTCATCAGTATTAGACATCTTTACCTTGATGATCCAGCCTTCGCCGTAAGGATCATTGTTAACGGTAGTTGGGTCGTCACCATCTGTTTCGTCCAGTTTTGGATTGAACTCCGTAATCTCACCACTTACAGGCATGTACAGATCAGACGTAGTTTTTACAGCTTCAACAGCACCAAAAACTTCACCGGCATCAAGTGTTTCACCTACAGTTTCTACTTCGATGTAAACCAGTTCGTCCAATTCTTTCTGGGCGTAATCGGTGATACCAATAATGGCAATATCACCTTCAATGCGCACCCATTCGTGGTCTTCAGTATAGTGGAGGTCCTTAGGAATGTTACTCATCTTTGGTTAGGCTTCGTTATGTTCTTTAATGAAATTCTTCACCCATTCGCTGGTTAACGATTTTGGACGCTCTAGTGGCATGCCCAAGACGCGTGACCAACAACCGGCAGCCAATACACCCAGTGCACGAGACACACCAAAGAGGACCGTATAGAAGCTATACTCCGTTAGACCATAGTGTACAAGAATAGCACCAGAGTGTGCATCTACATTTGGCCATGGATTTTTGACTTTACCCAAGCCGCCCAGAATTTCAGGGACAACTTCGAAAATCTTCCATACTACCTGTACAATGTCGTTGTCAGCCAGGTGCTTTTCAGCATATACCTTCTGAGCTGTAAAACGAGGGTCTGGCTGGCGCAATACTGCGTGGCCATAGCCTGGAATTACCTTGCCTTCTGATAGAGTCTTGTGTACGTAATCGGCAATTTGCTCCTTACTAGGTGTACGCGTGCCAATTTCTTCAAGCATCTCAAATATCCACTTAATCACTTCCTGGTTCGCCAGGCCGTGAAGTGGTCCCGCCAGTGAGGTCATACCTCCGGCAAATGATAGATAAGGATCACTCAAGGTAGATCCAACAAGGTGGGTGGTGTGGGCTGAGGCATTACCGCCTTCGTGGTCGGCGTGGATGGTCATGTAAAGGCGCATCAGGCTCATAAAGCCTTTGTCCTTGATACCTAGCATATGGGCAAAGTTGCCGGCCCAGTCCAAACTTGGATCCGGATCAATATGCTTGCCATCGTGGAAAGAACGGCGGTAAATATAAGAAGCAACCCGAGGTAGTCGGGCAATGATGTTAAGCGTATCCTCGTAAATCGGATCCCAATAATCTAGTTTAGATATTCCCTCAGCATAGCGCTGAGCAAAAACACTGCTAGTTTGCATTGAGGTGATAGCCAGGATAAACTGCGTCATCGGGTGG
>CAJXOS010000054.1 GCA_913057725.1 uncultured Lewinella sp. | reverse complement strand
GATACCTCTCAAAATCGCCACGGACTATTGACTCTTTATAACATTCGATTAATTCTTCAACTCTGTCGAAATCAATTAAATATGCTGTTATCAATCCGGATAAAATTTCTCGTTCACCTATGTAACCTCTAAGGTTATTATTCATGGTAAATTTTAATGTGGTGTGTTCATTCATTATTTTCAAGTTCAAGTTCTCGTGAATGCCATTTAGGTTGGAGAAACTTGTTAAGAATGTAAATCCACAATTAGCCATAAATAATTTATGCTCTTCAAGCATGATATTGATATCCTGCAAATTACTAATCGGCCATGCCTTGTAATATTGTTGATAACCAAACTGAGTAATGTCTAAAACGTTCTCTTGCAACTTATAAGTTGTAAACGAAGTAGGTATTTCTGGAAATAGTTCATCCTTTACTAATCGAATTTTATCATGTTGAGTCGAGAGGCTAATGGTAAATATTATTTTAGTAGCATATTCTGCTTCAGGTTCTAGTCGAATTATTTGCCCGCTCTTATTAAATTCTAGCAATTCTTTATTGAACTCAAAACCTAAGTTGTCATAGAAGGAAGTAAAGCGGTTTGACATTTCGTCTAAGATGATTCTCTTTTGTTCTTTCTTCATTTCTATTTTTTAATACTTCGTAGCTATTGTACATTTTACTAACTACCGCTAACTCAGGCTTGGGCATAGCTCACTTGTACCTATACCTCAATATACCTCCAAGTATTGCAACAATAAAAATTACGACAGACGTAACCCTCCCACCTACTCCACCACAAACATCTTATTCGTAATCTTCCAAACTTGGTTCAACTTTTGGATGGAGAGTACATCGATGTAGATGGTATCACCGATTTTCATTTCGATTTTGGCTACGGCCATCTGGTCGGCGGTTATATCTAGGGTGAGGATCTTCAGGGAGCTGTTATTTCTTACTTCATCGGAGAAAGGTGCTCGGGCTGCCCATCGGGGGATGAGTTCTTTGAAGAAGACATTTTCGTATTGTTCTTGCCCGTCTTCTGTTTTGGTGGCGACTTTCATGGCGCCGTTTTCGGTATCAAAGGCGAGCTGGAGTTGGTCGAGATCGCGGTCTACGTAGCCATCGAAGTAGTTTTCAATGACTTCTACGACGGCTTGTACTTCATTGCTCTTTTCCTGAGCATTCATGAGAAAAGGAAGAAGGAGTAATAGTATGGTTAGGTATCTGGTGCGCATGGTGTGTGGGGTTGTTGGTTAATGGTATTTTTTAGGGTGGCGGATATTGTCTGGTATATCAACGGTTTTTGGAGTATACTGTTTGCGGCTTCCTAATTTCTACTCCTTCACCTACAGCTTGTAATCAACTGATATTAAAGGTGTTATTACTTTTGGCTTGGCCCAAAAGTAACCAAAAGCCCAAGACGGTATTCAATTCTTAACGCAATTCACAAGCTACAAATACTAAATTGAACAAGGTCGATTTTAATCTAGTGTTTCTTGTGCTACGTTGATCACTTCGGTATGCGAATAAAGTCGATACCGTTGGTCCCGCCACCATCTAGCTGAAAGCCGCTAATCGCTCCATCTGTTCTAGTGAACTTGAAAATCGGTGCTCTGGCAGACAGCCAAATGCCCGCTATATGGTAGGTACTGGCGGCAATGGCCTTATCCTCCTCCAACCAAAGTAGTTCAACGGGATCTATTTCATTGACTCGCACTTCCAAGGCGTTTCCTTCGGCGTTGAGTTGTAGACTATAGTTTGCGTCCAGGTTTTCATTGTAGTAGCTGCCAGCATATAGCTCCAGCTCTGCGGGCGATCTGTCTAATTTCGCTTGGGCTTTAGCTTCTTCCCATTGATCGTTATTGCTGAGTTCTTTGTGCGTAGCCAGGCTTTCCTTATCGGTATCGATGAGTTGATTGTCCGCTATGTATTGTTCTACTAGGCCTCTTGCTTGGCTCATGGCGAAATGAGAAGCGTTCGAAAGAATAACGTAGGTCAATCCGTGTTCCGGATAGCGCGCGAAATAGGAGACATAACCAATATCATAATCCTGCCCTGCGTGAAACGCCTTCTTCACCCCGTTCTGATCGTCCAATCTCAGGCCGTAGGCGTAGTTAAATCCCTCACCGGAATCCAGCTGATAGGACGATTCATAGCGCGCATGCAATTCAGCGGGCAGCAGTTCTTTTTTATGAAACGCCTCCTCCCATTTTTTGAAATCCTCAACGGTAGTAAAGACACCAACAGCGCCGATGTATTGAATCTTGCTGGGACGTTCCTTGTACTCCCCTTCCTCATTCATGGCGTAGCCCATCGCCACATTAGCCCCTAAGTCCTCGGGATAACTCCTGAAAAAGGTATCATCCATTCCTAATTTCGAGAAGAACTCCTCCTCGGCAAAGTCCTGCAAGCTTTTCTGCGCTACTATCCGGACGATTTCAGCCGCTAGGTAATAGGAGGTATTGCCGTATTGATATTTTGTTCCCGGTTCAAATTCTAGCTTGCCGTGCGCTACTAACCAATCAACGGGTTCTTTCTCGTACTTAAATATTTGCTGTCCTCTCATGGTAGCAGCACTGGATCTGCTGGGTATACCGCTGGTGTGGTTCAGCAAATCAGCAACAGTGATGCCCTGCGCAAAAGAAGATAGCTGCGGGAAGAACTCCAGGATATCTTGATCCAAACGAAGCTGCTCCCTTTCTACCAGCTTTAGCACACATGCCGCCGTAATGTGCTTAGACATGGATGAAATCGGGAAAACCGTCTGGCTTGTAATGGCCGTCTTATCGGAAACCGAGGAATAACCAAAGCTCTTGGTGTATTTCGTTTCGCCATCTTGGAAAATTGCAATCGTAGCACCGGGGCCACCTTCATTGTCGTAGTAGGCAGCAAAATCGTCCAGGTCAAATTCACCACAGCCCGTTGAAAAGAGAAGGAAAAATATAGCAAGACTGAGACTCCATAGCCGTTTCATATTCTAAGCTTTTGCGCCTGGCATAGACCTGTTCCATATGCACAAAGAAAGTGCTCGCTAACAGGTTCATTTTTAGATGATAAGCGCTGATCAAGAAATCTTCTTCATGATAGTGAATATCGTTTAGAATTTCAACGATTACTGGGGAATACGTGCTCCTCTACCTAACTTCCATTTTTTCATGCACCCAGCAAACGAAAACATGAGCCAGCCCGAATTTTCGAGATGACTCATGCTATTCATCTATAACCTGTAATTATTTGAACTTAAAGAAGTTGTCACTTTTGGCTTGGCCCAAAAGTAACCAAAAGCCCAAGACTGTATTCAATTCTTAACGCATTTGGAGGCCATGAATAGCTGAAATGGATAAAACTCGCCTCCGCTGTCGGATCAGACAGTATCCATTTCTTGACGCAATTCACAACCTCCTAATACTAAATTGAATAAGGTCGATTTTAATCTATTGCTAACCAGCAAATTAAACGGATCCAATTGGAATACTGAGCTCAGTCAAAAGGTTTAGAATTTCAACGATTACTGAGGTAATATGCTCTATGCATACCTCTAGAGTCGTTGATTCTCTGGAGAACGGATTAGCATCGGTTGAAACGGCTGAACTTCATATGTTTGGTATTGTGAGGAAGGTTGCAGCAGAAAAGGTGTTAAACTAAAACCTCTAATATCCTACCCTGCTCATTCTATAATTGGCAAATCCAGAAATGAGGCGCTGTCTTTATGCCTATATATGGTATAAGCGGGCGTTCCCTCACGTGGTACTCGATCAAAAGTATCCTTGTCAGTGCCTGCAATGGCAATTCTTAAGGAATGCCCCTTTTGAATTAAGACCGAGGTAGGCCATAACTTGAAAGTAATTTCTTGTGCTTCGTTCACCGGCATCGGGATCGCATCGGTTTGTGTAAAACTATGATAAGGTACTACTTCGGAGAGTGGATTCTCTGACAGTTTCCGATGCTCAAAAAGAAGCCCACCTTCCGTGAGGTAACGACTTCTTCCGTCGGGGGCAACATCTTCTAGATATACCAAGACTGCTCCTTCCGCATGAGTTGAAGATAGGTTTAGTGTTACAGCCGGAGTTCCCGTTATCTGAACGTCCTCACTGAATGGTTCCGTCGTATAAGTCAGCATCAAGGAATCGACGGCATTTCGGTTATCTAGGTTCAAGATGGGTCGCCCCATTTGAGTAGACCACCGATTATTGGTTCCTGTGGTCACCGAATAATCCACCTGGTATACATCCATGCCCGATGATACAGAGGGAGGAGATGTGTCTAGCCTCCCCTTGGAACTCAAATAGTATTTAATACGTGATTGCCCTTCCGGAGGCCAGTTTTCGGTTGTATTAAACACCTCTTCACCAAAATTGTAATAGCTGACTGCTGGCCATTCATCTACTCCTTTGTCTTTGTGTTTCAGATAGTGATCGAAGAAATCTAATTGCAATTGTAGTTGCTCTAATGTGGAAGGAACAGGTGCAAGTGCTTGGTCGGAAACGATAAATGGGCTGGCATGAAACTTGCCTCCATGAGATGTAGGCATTAAAACTACTTTTTGAGGATTATCGTAGTTCTGTAGTCTTAGCAAAGCACCTTCAGCGGTGCCTGCATCCATCCAACTGGCTAACACCAACATTGGAACACCGGATGCAGAAATCTCATCTTTCCAGTAAACTGGAGAACACTCTGCGTGCGAAAAATCACCAAACTTCGAATCCTTATACTTGGATTGACTGGCTTTCTCGAAAACGTCAGGATTATCTTCGTGCTCTCCAATAGCCTCCGACAAAGATTCATCTGTAACCCTTCTGACGCCCATCTTTAGAATATCGGTGGCATTATTGTCTAACCAATCGACTACTTTGCTCCATTCCGCCACAAAGCTAGATGCTAGCATTCCGTAAGGTCGTCCTGGGCTTTCATAAATATCAAAATCCGACCAGCCCGGAACGACGGCCTTAACAGCCTCGTGTCCAGTAGCACATAGTAGCTCTGCCGTGGTTCCGGAATAAGAAGTCCCATATGCACCTACACTTCCATCTGACCAAGCCTGATTGACGACCCATTCCACAACATACCCGGCATCTTGCACCTCAATGGGCGTATACTCACCTGGGCGCCTTCCGTAGGAAGCCCCGGTTCCCCTCACATCAACCTTAACCAGGATGTAATCATTCTTCAGAAAGAAGCTATCTATCGCTCTGAGGGATGGGTTAGGCTCTCCTGTTTCCGGATTTTCTGTAGATCGCCAGTACCTGGTCAGCTCAAGCAGCACTGGCCACTGCTGCTCTCTATCTCCCTTTGGGAAATAAACATCAACGGCTAATTTCGTGCCATCCACAGCGGGCACGTAGTAAGATTCGGCAGATGCTAAAATATCTTCTTTCAGGGCATCCTGCGCATACCCCAAATGGTACGACAGAAAAGCTAACAACAAAACAACAAATCTCAGATTCTTCATTTTTGAAGAAGTTTTCGTGTAGCGATTCAGCTGACTAGAAAAATCAAGATAAGTGTTTTCTTCTGGTCTTTTTATTCTTCGTCTATGCAGATGCCCTATCTGTCCGCCGCCCCCAATCGATGACTTAACATTATGCAATCTATTCTACTCCACTCCTGACCTGTGACTGCTATCATTTCCAAACAAAAACCGAACGCCAGGAGCATCACTCCCACGTCCGGTTTCCTAAAACAACATACTTCTATTTTCATGGGAAGTTCTGAGGCCCCATCAGAGGGTTTAGAATTTCATCCCGATGTAAATGTTGGGTTCGAAGAGGAAGTAGCTTCTCCACTTATCGTCCAACTCTCTGAATCCGGCAGGCGCATCATCATCCAACATCCAGAACTGGCTGTGGATCTGTGGTTCTATGAAAAACCGTTTGCTCTTACCGAATGCGACATGGTAGCCCAGGTGAAATGAATTATAGAGTTTAAAATCATTTCCAACTTTCTCACCGGCTTCATCCAGGTAGGTCTGAAATTGCGGTAGCACTTCCACGGTGGCAAATAGTCCTTTCCAGAGCATGCGTTGGTAGGTTATGCCGATTCCTGTTTCACGCACGTGGCCGGGATAGAACTCACTTTCGCTCTCCAGCTTATCGAAAAGGCCATCCCACCAGACAATGCCCATGGGTTGGAATAATCGCCAGGTGGCCAGCTTTAGTCCGATGATGTTCTTGTTGTCCAGGTTGCGTTTGATATGGATCTCGATGTGTTGCGTATGCTTTCGATCGTTCCAGGAATCCATGAACAATTGGGGCAGCGTAATCCCAGGTGTACTGATCCGGTATTTGTGGGTTACTTCCGTTTCTGGAGCGGAATAAGGGGTGGTCTGCGCAAAGACCCCAAACGTGCAAAAGGCGAGGATAATAACTAGTGAATTTTTCATTAATGGTGATTTTTTGGTGGTTAAAATGCAGGCAAAGCATCCCTGCTCTAAGCCCCGTCGAATGGCTTAGAATTTCATCCCGATGTAGAGGTTGGGCTCGAAGAGGAAGTAGTTTCTCCGCTTATCGTCCAACTCTTTGCATCCAGCAGGAACATTGCTATCAAATATCTAGTGCTGACGGTGAACCTTAGGTTCTATGAAAGATCGTTTTTGATGGTGCTAAAATTTATACCCTAATCGCAGGTGCATGTTTAATTCCATTTCAGCTTTGTTCTCTGCGTAACCGGCGCGCTCAGCAAAGGTGTAGCTAAACCCTGCTCCAATACCTGCTTCGAAATTGAAATGCTCCCCAATGTTTCTTCTAATTCCCCAAGTGGGTATGATAGAAAAATCACTTACTACAGGGGCATCGTCCGTATTAAACACGACAAACGAATCTGGATGATAGCCCATTTTTAAAGCAATGAAATTGCCACTATTACCATCAATTCTTTTTGAATCCTCTACTCGCTTTTTGAGGTTATAATAGAATCTTGGCTCAAGAACAATAACCGGTGTGAGCAGAAATGGAGAATCATAATCATCATAGTAGGTAGTTTCCCAAATACCGAAGTCAAAACCAATCTCTGTTCTTAGCGCTATGGCGTCTGATAGTTTTGCTTCATTATACACCCAGATTCCTAGCACTCCAGTTTGTATTCCAAATGTTGAGTTTTCTACACTGGCGGTTTGAGATTTTGCGGCTATTGCTAGTGCGCATAGCGTCAAGGTTAATACTACTTTTTTCATCTGTTTCTCGGAGTTGTTTTTTTTAGAATTTCGATTGGTGCAAAGCGCTTCCCGCCATTACTAGTTCATTTAGTAAATGGGAAAAGCATCATCAGATGATGATTACCTACTCTGCTGTATCGAGTTGATAGCACAAAGATGGAGTGGAAACGAAGGTCAATCGTTCCAAAATGAAATCTCGAACCTTATTGGTGAGATTTAATACTTTTTAGACCGGAAGGGAACGGCCGGTGCTATTAACGATTACTTTTCACCCAAGCTTTAGGCGTCATGCCTGTTTCTTTCTTGAAGAAGGTGTTGAATACGCTTTTGGAGTTGAAACCACTCTCGTAGGCTAAGCCCAATAAGGTCAGGTGCGCATTGCCGGGATCCAGTGCGCGTATTTTGAAGTCTTGTAGCCGGTACGTATTCAGGTACTCATTGAAGTTCTTATCCGTTTTCTCGTTGATGAGCCAGGATAGCTTGTTGCTCGTAATCTCCAGTTGTTCGGCCAAGATGCGCAAGGAAAGGGCATTATCGAGGTACAACTGCTCTTCTTTCATCCGCTGCTCCAGGTCACCTAAAATCCGCTCCGCTTCCGGTGCTGGCATCAAGGCCTTGGCGGTAGGTGCTAGCTTGGGCGGTAGTGTCTTTTGCCTTCTAGGCGGCAACAGCTTTGCTTGGAAAACAGATTCGACCAATTGCACAAAACGGGGTTCTTCCCGCAGGGGCTCAAGCAGTGGTATATTTTTGAAGTTGATGATTTGCCCGGTCCGCTCCTTTACATTGCGCTCCAGGAAGTCTAAGGCCAATTCCTTTTCCCCCAAGTGCACAAGCAAAAAGAGCTGCCAGGGAAACAGGTTTCCACCAACGCCTTCCTTGATCCCCGCGCTCACCTGGCTAATATCGACGCCAATCTCTTCGTCGGGATGCACCAGCTGATACAGCACCCGGCATTCTTCGGGCCGCTCTACCAGTGGGGTATTATTCAAGAAGTGATCGAGCTTAGCATATTGCTTCAAGTGAATGTAGCAGAGCTGGAGCAGGGCGATGGCGTGCGTAAAGCGCGGATTGATCTTCAGTGAAGCTTCTGCACATTCCACCGCCTTTTCGAAGTCGCGAGACAGATAATAGATATTCGCCTTCGTAAAATAATGATTGGGCGATAGCGGATTGATTCTTAAAATATTGTCGGCCGCTTGGTGCGCCTCCTCAAAGTAACCGATGGCGGTGTACAGCTCACACAAGCCTTCTTCAGCTTCAGTATAAGCGGGGTTGATGGCCAGGGATTTTTTGAAAAAATCGTACCCCTGACGAAAATCCCACTGGCCCCAAAAGAGTAAGGTGGCCTTGCCAAAATAGCCTAAATCAGACTCGGGCTTTAATTTAAAACCGGCGGTGAGCTTCGCTTCCGATAGGTAGAGCAAGCTTTTGTCGCCACCCCACGAACCAAACATCGCATAACTATAACCCAATCCAAAATAAGGCGAGGAAAAGCTGGGCTCCAGGGCTATACACTCTTCGTATAGGGCTACCGAGTTCCGAATGCCTTCCCCATCCCACATCAGGTGTTGGTAGCGCGCTTTGAGGTAAATATCATAAGCCTCAATATTTTTGGTGGGTACTTCTACCAGATGCTCCTGGATATCGAGGTGCCCAAAGTTGGCGCGGATTTGATCGGCAATAAGCAGGCTCACTTCATCCTGCAAGGCAAAGATATCCTCCAGTTCACGGTCGAAGCTTTTAGACCACAGGTGCGTACCATCATTAGCATCGATTAACTGAGCCGTAATACGGACCCTGTTTCGGGCCCTGCGCACACTTCCCTCCAAGACCGTACTTACACCTAGTTGCGTACCGATCGTGCGGACATCTACATTCTTGTTCTTAAAGGCGAAGGAAGAGGTACGGGCAATCACTTTCAAGCCTTGTACCGTAGTCAGGGCATTGATGATTTCCTCGGTGATGCCGTCGCTGAAGTACTCGTTTTCAGCATCAGCACTCCTGTTGACAAACGGAAGTACGGCAATAGATGCCTTGGGATACGATGGGTGTGGGTGGTGATTCATGCTTTGCAATACCTTGCCGCAATTATATTGATTCTTTTTGAATCATTGCTAGCTTTTTCTAGGTGGACTGGAGCGCTGGTTTAGGAACAAAGATAGTGCCTCTAGCAAAGTTCTACGCCTAACAAATCCAAAGAACGACAATGAGCGCATAATAGCGCTATTCAGGTTTAGCGCTCGTATTTTTTATACCAATTGATACTTTTCTTGGAGAATGTTGACATGATGTTTTTCGTGGCCAATAATTGACCTCAGAAATTCCTCCAGTGTAATCTCATATTTCCGGGCCATTCCCCTTATTTCCAATTGCTGCGGGGAAAGGGATTCGACAAAACTAATGGATGCCTTTCTTACATTGGAATAATCGACCAATAAAGACTGCAGACTGAGTTCATCAAAGCGGCTGTTCTTCACCAGGGATTCCTGGTCATACCCCCAAAGTTGTACGTTTTCTCTTCGGCTCAACTGAAAGGCTCTAAACATCTTAATCCGCTCGTGATCGGTGATATGCCCGACGACCTGCTTGATGCTCCACTTGTTCGGTTCGTATCGAAACCTGGCCTTTTCTTCACCTATTGACTGTAGGATTTTTATCGTCAGAATTTCCTGAAACAGGGTTTGCAACGAATGCTCTTTCGCTAATTCGAAGTAATACGGAAATCCGTCTTTGGGAGAGTATCTCATTGTCTGGTTTTTTATGGGCGCTATTGGTCTAGTGCTTTTCTCCCAACTGGAAGAGTAACCCATTTTCAACATGATAAATCGCTACTTTTTCCGTTTATACCGCTTTTAGTCTAGTGGAGTGAACGGTTAGTGTATGTAGCGGTAGCTAAGTTGGGGCCAGTCTCTTTCTATCTATTTTTAAAGATAGAGGCCTTTCACTTTATATCAGCTGCATTTGCAGAGCACTTCTATTCAGCAATTGCTAAGTTCAATAATCTGAATAACACCAGTACAGTTGCAAGTACTATGAGCGCTACTGCAACGATCGACAGCAAGACCCTAGCACTACTTGATAGCTCCGGAAAGATCCTCTCTATGAATAAATCAAGGGGTGTCTCCATACTTTCTTCAGCCTTAATTGTCTTTAATCCTTGTTCTATCAGTAATCTATTTGCGTCATGGAATACAGAGCGCGGCACCCTAATCACAGCTCCTCGGTTTTCTAACGAGTCATGTCGTTTTTCGGAATAAAGTCGGTATTCATAGAGAACTTCGTATTTGATATTCTCTCTTCTAAAAAGTGTACTTGCTTCCCTGAATTTTGCTTTCTCTTGAGTTTCAAATACTTTAATGTAACGCATAGAAACTCTAATTTTTAAGCCAAAAGGTTCTCAAGATCAATATAAGATAAAGCACTTAAAGCTTGAATCTAGTTTTATCTTTTCTCTAATTGGCCCCAACTCATTTTCTAAGTAATGCTTGTTTTGTCTTAATTCTCTAACAATATTCGAAAGAGGATCGTACTTCTCTTGTAGTAATAGTCGATATCCCAGGGCTTAAGGCCGAAGACTTTCAGCTTACGGTTTTGTGAATCGCTTTCGTTTGCGATCATATTTCAGCTCAATGGATAGGAAGTCGTTTTCGATGATGGCCCAATCCTCCGCCCTGATACTGATTTCGTTAGTAGGAATATAGTCGCAGACCATGAGGGTAGCTGTAAGATTTGTCCCATGGCGTGGCAAGATGTATGCGACGTGGTAAACTTCGGAGAGAAGCTTGTCAATAGTATCTGTAGCGTCCAGATAGCCGCCTTGTAGTTTGGGTAAGTACGTATTAAGGACTGAGACAATGGTGTCAGTTACCAAGTCGCGGACTGTTAAATCAGGAAGGGCATCATTAGTTGTGAGCATATGAATAGTATCGCTTGACTTGGGTATTTCATAGAAGTTGGTCTTGTCGAAAAAGCAGACAAAATCATATTCAGTGATAGAGATTCCTAGGGTACTGGATCCATCCTGATTGCGAAAAATAGCCGCTTGCTGGAGCATAGTTTTGTCACCTACACCAAAAGAATGGTACTCTTCATAATACCCATTCCTGAGGTCAACGATGGTATCCGTCGCCATTAATTCGCCGATCAGATACTCCCCAATCAGGTTCCTTTTCAGTTGTAAGGCTTCCATGATGTTTTGAGAAAAACCTACGGTACTGAGCAGAAACAGAATTGTTGACAGGATCCAAATTTTCATAGGCGCAATCTTAGTTTCGAGTGAGCGTGGTCATAATGGAAACAGTCTGGGCCTACAGCTTCTTATCATCTGCTTCTAAAATTATGGTCTTTAATAAAATCCATATTACCAGATATGGTTATCAATAGGCCCCAACCTGCCCTTCTACGGACTTAAATATTCTGGCGGAGTCAAAACCTACGCCGTTTTTGAAAACGATTTCCATCTTTCTAATGGCCGATACATCTTTAGACAGGTCTCCATCAATCAACACTAAATCCGCTTTCTTCCCGGCTTCAACGGTTCCTCTTTCGTCATCTATCTCCAGGTATTCTGCGCCATTTAGCGATGATAACTTTATAGCTTCTTCAATAGTGAAGCCAGCCTCTATCAGTATCTCAATCATTCTTTGGTTGGAGTACCCGGCTATGGTTTTACCTACGTAAGTGGGATCCGTACCTACCGTAATTTTGCCACCTAAAGCATGAAACTTCATTACCCGCCTCATTTCTTGTTTAAAGCTCACCAGACTAATGGAATCTCCAACCGTGTTTACTGCCGAAGCATGCGCCTGTTTCATTTGCGCCAGCAAATAGGGAGCTAGTGCAGCATCGCCACCTCCTGAAATGACTTCCCTGTCGGTGTAAGGTTCGACCACGACCGGCGTATAGGTGAGGGTTACATTCTTTTCTATGAGAAACTCCATTAGCGATAACAACTCAGGATCATCATCTTCCAATTCAAATAGTGATTGCCCTCCGTAAACGCATTCGTTTTCTGGCTTGTCCTTGACAAAATCCGTTGACGCCTCGAAGGTATGCTCTAAATTATCAATCCCTAATTCGGCAGCTTCTCGATAGGTTATGGAACACAGATGACCTGTTACTTTGATGCCTCTTGCATGAGCAACCCTAATGACTTCTCCTAAGTCCGCTTTGGTTAGATTGTTGTACACTTTGACGGAGGTTGCCCCTTTATCAAACCAATAATTCAACCAATTCTCAAGGCTCTCCTCTCCATACAAGGATTGGAGCTGTGGGATGTATTCTTCAAACCCTTCCCTTTCAATATGAGGCGTGGAAACATCTATATACGGACCAACGCGTCTGCCGGTCTCGATTAAGTTTTTGATGTTTAAATCGGAATTGGCTTCAATGCCTCCTGCCGTTCTCATTGTTGTCACTCCCCCAGCTAAATACATCTGAGGAAAAGTATGCGCCATCTGTACTATTTTATAGCTTCCGAAGAACGGTTTCGCATGGAACAGGTGTTCATGCATCATAATCAACCCTGGAATTACGGTTTTCCCGGTGCCATCTACTACCAGTGCGTTTTCAAGTACCTCTACTTCATCAGATTCCCCGATTGCCGCAATGCGATCATTCAGAATTAGAATATCCTGGTTGTACTTGATTTCACCGCCGCTACCATCAATGAGCGTCACATTTTTCAGGACCAATGTGGTATCCGGTATGGCAACATAATCCGTTACCTGCTTTGAAAGGGTTTGGCCATAGCTTATTTGACACACAGCTATGGATAGTGTCAATAGGAGGTTTAGGTTAATTCTGTGCATGGTTTTTATTGTACGTTATACCTTATTTCATAACTCGTCAAGCGCATCTCTTCTGTCTTGAAGAGTAATCCATTTCCCACATGATACTATCAAATACATCCCTTTATGTCTGATTGGTTTCAGATATCTATTCCCTCTGGCTTACAAATTTTCTCACCAGCAAGCCCTACCAACACTTAGCTTCAATCTTAATATTTCTAGCTGTCGGTACACCTGTCCATCTAGTGGATCCTCGAATACATGAAAGCCCTTTAACTCTAAGATTCTAGGTAATCTAGGGTTAGGTTTTGGACAATCAACAGCATGAACAATCCATTCTATTTCTTTCAACTCCTGCTTTTTGCCAAACTTTCTGACCAGATTCATAAGAGTCAACAATACACCTTCTCCCCCACCTTCAATATGGGACAATACAATCCTAAGCTTATCATCATCCTTTTTGAATTGCCCCAATACCTGACTTGTCCCAGCTCTAAAAATCACTGCTTCATCCGTAAATACGATTTCCTGAAACTCTGGTGAATCAGACCAAGACAATAGTTCTTCGGCACTCAGTCCGTCTATTAGGATTTCATTTCTTCTACTCATATTTTTCAGTCTCATTGCAACCAACCAACTCTGGCTTGGACGCAGGCCGAGGAAGGAGACTTGTCGCCCGAGCTTTGTTTTGATCAGTATCTATTTCTTCTTATACCTCGTCAACCGCTTCTCCCCTACCTTTATTAATAAATCTCTTTCTATCGCTTTTTGTAAATCTCGTGATGCTGTTGCTCCTGATATACTTGTAAATACCTTCAGGTAGTCACTCCTTGTGAATTCTTTCCCTTCTTCCAATTGAGACAAGTAATAATCCATCCTTTCTTCATCGTTCATGGATTCAGGTCGAGATTTTAATAACTCCTCTAAGCTCAACTTAATCTTTTCTAAAGCGTACTCTACGAACGTTGTTGACAGTCCTGCCTTGTCGCTTTCACCTAGTACTCGGTAATATTCATCTTGACTTTCTTTGATCGCTTTCTCTATAGGCAAATACTCAAATACTGGGTTAACTCTCATCAATATCACGGTCTGCCACAATCTGCCCATCCTTCCATTCCCATCATAAAATGGATGAATAAACTCCATCTCGTAATGAAATACACAACTCTTGATTATCAAGTTATCTTCACTACCTTTTAAATACTGGAATAATTGACTCATCAAATTTGATACATTCCATCCCGGAGGCGCTAAATGTGCTACTTTATCTCCTTGTACTATTCCGACTCCTCCAGTGCGATATAGACCTGGTTTTTCAACTAAACCTGACATTAGTATACCATGAGCCCTCAAATAGGATTCTTCGGAAAATGCGTCAAATTCTGCCAAAGCACTATAGACCTCTATTGCATTTTTAACCTCTAAAATATCCTTTGCAGGACCTATGACACGCTTATTTTCTATTATCGCTGTTATCTGTTCTTTACTCAGCGTGTTGCCTTCTATCGCTAGTGAAGCTCTGATCGTCTCTACCTTACTTTTCTTTCGTAATTCCGTCTTTGGTTTTCTTAAATGTGTTGCATCTACAATACCTAATAAACGACCAATCTCTATTGAAAGATTAATAATTCTAGGTGTACCCTCATAGTATTTTTGAACCATGATAATATCATTTGATAGTATCAAATATACTAAACCATTAATTAACACCAATTAATATTATCATGATACTATTTCTTTAATTAAGCAGAACTCTTTCTTACACGTAACATGCATTATTGACTACGGCATTCCACTTGTCCCCATTGATGACATCCCTCGCAATACAACCAAAGCTTTCTCCTGGTCTTTTTTATCAACAAAGATGTGGTCATGATAGTAGCCTGCCACCACATTACAGCTTATCCCTTGATTACCTAATGCGGTGGAAAAGGCTGCCGTCAATCCCACTGCCTCTAAGGAAGAATGAACATTGAGGGTAATCCAAGCGGCTATGTATTCATACGTTAGGCCGAGTGCATCTGCATCCGATTTTGATAGAATGACGGTAACGCCTTCTTTCTCCTTTATTTCGCAGATCGTTCTTTCTCTTGGTATAGACGCTGTATCAAGGGTGGTTGCAAATACGTACTCCCCTTCATTGAGCACAGGCTCCATATTAGCGATTAACTTTTCTAAATCTGTTTCTCCTGTTTTCTTTCCCATTTCTAAAGTATTTGATCAGCGCAACAAAAGATACAATGGTCCACGTTCCCTCCAGTAATACAAATGGATAGTACTCCATTAGTATGGATGCAAGACACGCCAGGATTGCCCCGACTAAATTCATCGCTATGTAGATGATATCACTTGATTGAAGCTTATCATTTAGATTCAGGAAATAGGCAATCAGGATTAGTGAAACCCCAATAAAACCTAGCAAGTCTACTTCATTCATTTCCTTTCTTAGAGCTTAGTCTAAATTTCTCCCTACGCTTCCCGATTTTATTACCCGCCGAAAAACACCAGTTTTGTACTAAAACTCGCTCCTCTTGCGGTAAGAATCTGTATAAAGTAAACCCCATTCAGATCAGGGGAAAGCTGAACCGTCTGCTCAAAAGCATTGATTTTTTCCTTTTGATAGAATCGGCCATCCACCCCAATTACAAATAGTTCTGCCTCTTCATTTTGAGGATTTAGAATCTTTAAGCTGTTCTCTTCCGGAAAATACTGCACATCAATGAAGAGCTCACTTTGCGCTACTTCATCTACATCTACGAAGATCTGGCAACCAATGGGATTCTCGCCATTTTCAATGGTGGCACCTGGGGTCAGATCAACACCATCAAATCCAGGATAATCAGACGGATATTTGTAGGCTCTAAAGTTGGAGTTGTTATTGATGTTGCCTCCCTGGTTCGCAGGCGTATCACCGAAGAGCGGAATCTCATATTCCCAAACCGTATTTCGATCCGGATCAACCTCAAAGATTCTTCCTGGTGAACCGGCATTGATTAAGGTGTTTCCATTCACAAGACGTTGTGCATTGGATAAATAGGGAGAGTAAAAGTCCTCCCCAGCTTGATCGCCATAGATCCATTCCGGTTCTTCCGGTCCGAACGGATTGGAGTCGGAGGTGATATACCCGCCATTGGCATCCTGTGGAGGAATAAGGATTTCTGCCGTAGAATAATCCGTTCCTGGTCGGCCATTCCCATTATTGAAGAGCATTATTTTTCCGGCGTCCGGCAAACCATCCCTGATCCAATGCGCGCCGTGTTGACCAAATAGTTGTTGCTCATTCACCTCTCCACGGTCATAGGCGGAAGCGTTGCCCCAGCGGTATAGAATATCTCCGCCACGCCCATACAAGCCTCCTTCATGAGAAGCTGCTTCGGCCGTAGTGGTGGAGTGGTCGATGATCCATATTTCATCTGAATTACGTACCGAGATCAAAATCTGATCCAAGCTTTCATTATAATCGATCGCGTTGAAATGATTCCAATCGCGCGAGGCATTGGAATTGCTGCTATTCAGGTCAGGCAGGTTGATATCAAATAATTCCGGGTGCTCAGATACCACGCCATAATTTTGCTTTGAAGCATCAAAATCCTGAATGTAATGGTCTTTAATTTCCCATTGCCAAACGACGTTGATATCATTGGTTCCGACCGGTTCGACCTCTACAATTTTCTCCGACCACATGAAACCTTGAACAGCGATTTCGTCTGGGTCACGGCCCAAGGCGACCAATTCATCGGTATACACCAATTCCCAGGTGAGTAGGAGGATATTCCCATTCGGCATAAAGACCGCATCATGATGAGAGAGTGCGGTGGGGGTATTCCATTCGTATTGCCAGACGGTATTATTGTCCCAATCCACCAGTTCGATCCCTCCGGCATTGCTCGCTGATGTGAATGGCCCTTCCAACTCTGCTTTGTAGGTCCTCAACATCATTCCATTCTCAAGAAAGTAGGCAGCCAGCCCGGGACGTGTTCCTCGGTCCCATGAATTGATGAGTTGCCCACAGTTGTCTACTATCCAGGCTTTGGTACCCGAAAAAGGAGAGAAAAAGGTATAGCCCTGAAGGCTAGTTTCGTCATTTTGAAGGGTGCCAACCGTTTGTGCAGCTCCCTGGAGCGTGAAAAAGACCGTAGCCAGGAAGATTGGTATTAATCTATAATTCATAGTTCTTGAATAGTGTAGATGGTAAGTAATGGGCTAAGGTCTTATTGCTTATCCCCTATTATGACTTTTCGGCTGTACCAATTGCCCTCAGCGACAAAGGAAACAAGATAAACACCTGCAGGCCAACGGGCTGTGTCAATGAATTTGCGCCCACCGTTACATTGGGCAAAGCTGGCAAATTTACGCCCCGTCATATCAAACACCTCCAAATCAACGTACATCATCCCGTCCCATTCGATGGTTAGGAAATCGCTCGCGGGGTTAGGAAACACTTTGAAATTGGCTTCATCCATCGGCGCCATGGTGGAGGTTAGCATATCGCAAAAGGTAGCGTCGGGTTCCAACTCAATCCATCCTTGAGGGCTTAAATCCTGACCGTCAAAAGCGGCAAAATCTACCGGATACCTTTTCATCCGGAAAGTGAGATTGTTATTGACGACTAGCGTATCTCCTTGGCTGGCCGGTGAACCACCTACTAAGGGTGTTTTATACTCCCAAACGATTTCATCATCAGGCGTCAGCTCAAAGGTGTAGCCAAACCGGCCTGAGGTGATCAGCGTATTTCCATTGGGTAAGACCTGAACACTGGATAGGCCCGTAGACCACAAGTTCGTAGGATCAACCGGATGGGTATAAGTAAGATCAAAATCCGCCGGAGAAAAGGTGCCATTTGGAATGCCATATCGCCAATTGTACATGTCCCAATCTGGTGTCAAGATATTGGCCGTTGAAAAGTCGGCCCCTACCCTATTGTTGAACAAGGCTATTTTACCGTATAGAGGATGATTGGGTTCCAGGAAATCATCAACCCAGTGCGCATCATGTTGGAAGAACAATTGCTGATCAATCGTATCACCGGCTTGATAGGTTAGTGGATTCCCCCATCTAAACATCAGGTCGCCTCCTCGTCCACCAAAGCCACCATTATGGCTGGCCGCTTCTTCAGTGGTGGTGGTATGATCAATGATCCAGATTTCATCGAAGTAAGGTACACTGAGCATGATCTGTTTCAGCTCATCGCTGTAATCCAATGAATTGGCGTGCATCCAGTCGGGATGGCCATCTACTCTTCCATAATTCACATTGATTAGTTCAGGATGATCTGCTATCACCCCGAAGTTGTCGACCTCCTCATTGAAGTCCTGAACGAGATGATCCCAAGCGTGCCACTCCCAGATAATTTCATCCGTGGCGGGGTCTATTTCAAAAACCCAATCCGGCCACAGCTCATCCTGGGCCAAGGTAGTCGTATCCCGGCCTGCCTGATAACATTCCTCCAAAGTTTTCAGCTCCCAAGCTAGCGCAATGATGGTTCCCTCTTCCGTTACGGCAAAGTCGTGATGCAAACGGAATTGATCGTCATTCATTTCAAAACTCCAGATGAGGTTATTATCCCAATCCCTTATTTCTAGAATGGCACCACCACCGCCGGCCCAGATGGCATCTCCGGCTACGCTGGCGTCCCGCTTTCCTTTGTACAGTAATCCTTCTTCCGTTAGGATAGCAACGTTACCGGGTCGAAAATTGGCATCGTCCGCCCAAGTGTGGACGATTTCGCCACAATTATTGAGTAGGTAGACATTGGGTTGGTTATGAGGAAACAACAGATTATAACCATCAAATGCCTTAACAGGATCGTAAGACAGCAGGCCTACGGTATTGTTTTGAGCGAAAATGGTTGTTGAAAATAAGGACAGGACAAATAGAAGCAGCAGTACATTTCTTTTCATGAAAATTCGGTTTAATTCTTTCCGTCTGAACGAATAGCGCAAGCCTATGGGCATTATCTCTACTCCTCGCGAAGCGATATGGGTAGATAGTTAGTGCAGCGTGACAAGGGTTACTGGCAGAGCAGGACTACAAGCAGCTGCACATAATCCCCAAAATAAACTCAAACTGCGTCAATTCATAGCTCACAATAGAACAGTTGGACGGCTCACCGACAGTGCTCATTCATCTTCTATCATAATAATCAGTTAATCCACCTTCAGCGCTTTAATCGCCTTCAGGTAGCGTCCCATCTCTTCTCTGACCTTCGGGAAGAGTAGTAGCAACCCAATCATATTAGGAAAGACGAGGGCGAGAATCATGGCATCCGAAAACTTGATCACAGCATCCAATGTAATGGCGGCGCCCATAATGGTGAAGACCAGGAAGATGAGCTTATAGGTGAGGTCCGTCCATTTCCCTCTTCCGAATAGGTACTTCCAGGACTGCAGGCCATAATACGACCAGGATAGGATGGTGGAAAAGGCAAATAGCGTCACGGCCACAACCAGCATGTAGGAAGCGCCGGGAATAGCATCATCAAAAGCCATAGAAGTTAGATTGACGCCCCCCAATCGGGAGCCGTCAGCCATCAGGGCCTGGCCATTGACGACATCGCCATACACAAAGGCCCCATCCATGTTGAACATGACGATGATGATGGCAGTCATGCTACAGACGACTACCGTGTCAATAAAGGGTTCCAACAAGCCCACCAAACCTTCCGACGCCGCATATTTAGTATTTACGGCCGAGTGAGCGATAGCCGCAGAGCCCGCTCCCGCCTCATTCGAAAAGGCCGCGCGGCGAAACCCTTGTACCATTACCCCAATGAAGCCGCCTACAATCGATGCCTGCGGCGTGAAGGCCTCCGTAATGATTAAGCCAATGGCATCATCCACAAAACTGAAGTTGGAGAAAATGATGAACAGTGCAGAAGCCACATACAGCACCGCCATCAGCGGGACCAGTTTCTCCGTCACTTTGGCGATGCGCTTGATCCCGCCAATGATGACGATACCCACCAATATGGCAAATATCAACCCGATGATGCTACCCGAGGCAGAGCCTTCAATACCAAACCTGGAGATGATTTGGGCGGCCGCTTGATTGGTCTGAAAGGCATTGCCTCCACCAAAAGAGGCTCCTACACATAGGACCGCAAAAGTGGCACCCAGGAATTTGCCCAACTTCGCCCAACCTCTTTCTTTCAGGCCTTTCGACAGATAGTACATGGGACCGCCGTAGACATTGCCTTCGCTATCGATGTCCCTGTACTTTACACCCAAGGTGCACTCGACGAACTTGGAGGACATGCCGAGTAAGCCCGCAACAATCATCCAAAAGGTAGCTCCTGGGCCGCCGATAGAAATGGCTACGGCCACCATCGCAATGTTCCCCAGTCCTACTGTTCCAGAGACGGCGGTAGCCAACGCCTGGAAATGATTCACCTCCCCGTGGTGGCTTTCATCTTTTATCGTGTCGACGATATCGCCCCCCATTTCATGGACTGTATTGGTGATTGGGGTACTAGCAGATTCCAGGTCGTCATATTTCCCGCGCACTACGGCAATGGCAGTGGTAAAATGCCGGATGTTCACAAAACCAAAATAGATGGTGAAGAAGACAGCACCGAGGGATAATAGGATGAGCACAATGGGAACGTCCACACCAAAGAGTGGAAGTGTAGAAAGGATGAAGCTTTCCCACCAGGTAGCAAAGGGCATAAAAGCCTCATTGAGCTGCTCGTCCAGTCCTTTGGATTGGGCTTGAGTGAGAAATGGGATTCCGAATAAAACAGTAGTGAGTAAGGATTGCTTGGTAGCCATAAACATTGGTTGATGATTTTCACCGCAATGTTTAATCCTGAGCTTTCAAATGATTGTTTTTTCGGAAAAGATGTAAAAATGTCGGTAAGTAGGTTACTGACAAAGACGCCCAACCTATTGAATTACAAGGAGATGTTATCCTTAGGGATTTTCAAACGAATCTTCCGGTCGCGTTTTTCCGACATTTCGAAAAGCGCCGTTTTCAATGGATTTTGATGGTGCTCGGTCGACCAATTCCCTCCTCCGAATACGCCATCCAACAATGCTACCAGCAATCGCTTGATCTGATTGTAGTCATTAATATCAAAGGTCTTGCCGGACACAGCATAGTTCTTTGGCTTGATCTCCAGCCACTCGTCATCCGACAATCTCCGTTGCGCAAACTTGTGGAGCAGTTCGAATAAAGCAGGCGTTAGGGTGACCTCCCGTTTTTCGGCTCCAGGAAAGCCTTTGAGGAAGACCAGATGCTCAATTTTCCCCGATGCTAGTTTATTCCTCAGTAGCTTCAGGTGGAGATGGTTCGAGCCCGGCACCACATTTTCAGCTAGTTCCTTCACCCAGCTCAAGGCCAGGGCAAAGAAGATCATGATCAAGGTAGTCTTGAAGATCGCCGAGAACAAGGTCAAGTTAATCTCATTCCCAAGGAGCTTGTAGAACTGAGCAACTAGCGTGATCAGAATGCACACCAGAGATAGGAAAGCCAGGGCCTTCAATCGGCGCTTCAGAAATGATTCCCAGAGCACATACCCCAGAAAGCCCAAAGTGAAGATGGCGTAATAAACATCCAGTTCATTGATCATCGTCAGATCGGCACCAGAAACCATGCGCGTTACCGTGGGCAGCAAAGAAAACAGAAAAGGTAGGCCCACAATGTAGATCCAGTACTTGGATTCGATGATATGCCGGATCGGGTCTGGTATGTACCTAAACCATGGCAGGGCCAATAAGATGAATAAGCTGTTGAGCAAAGACCACACACTTCGCCATCCATCTACGACAAAAGCGGAGGTGATGTCGGTTTCAATGAAGTAGATTTCGAAGGCACCAGAAATACTCCAGCACAGAACGGAGAGCGCCAACCATACTTGCCCGAAGTCGTTCTGCTTTTTCCCAATGTGCCACCAAATGGACAGCAATGCCACAAAGGCAAAGAGGCAGACAGAGAACTGCCACCAACCATAGAATGATATCACTTCATTGTTAAGCATGCGGATTGTGTATTGTGGTCCGTATCATTTGTATCGCTCTTTTCATTCGTCGTCTACGAGCTCCGCTTTTTTAGCGTAATTCCAATCAGCCTTGGTATACCAACCTTACTTTCTTCATCGAAATGTTCCTTCAGGTCGATCAATTCAAATCCATTCTGCCTGGCTACCTCCAAGTATTCCGAAACATGATGAACGTAGGTTTCTAGTTCTTCTGTCCCTTGATCCGTTTCAAATTGAGCTTTGCTCCCCGAGTACTGCTTGAAGGGGTGAAGCTCACTGATAAAGAAAACTCCGCCCTCTTTTAGCTTAAGCTGAGCCTGCCCAAAGATAAAGTCCAGGTTTTCAATATGCTCCAATACCAGGCTACAAGTGATCAAATCGGCATAGCCATCTTCTATCTCCCATTCAACCGTCAAATCTGCTTTCCTGAATTCCACTCGCTCATCCTGAATCTTGGCCTTGGCTTTATTCAACATCTCTTGTGAAAAATCCAGGCCGATAATCTGATCTGCTTTTTCCAAAAGGGAAACCGTGTTTTTCCCCGTTCCGCAACCTAATTCTATGACTTTGGAGAAGTCGAATGCACGTAGTGCTTCAATGGTTGCTTGCTGATCTAAGTCCCTCGTCTTATTGGAATTCGTGTCGTATTGGTCGGCCCAGATATTGTATGCTTTCTCAATGCTCATTGGTTTACAGGTCTAGATTTCCGAAGGGCTTCAATCTGCTCCTATACCCTCTCCAAATCAATAGTGTAAAGAATAGCAAAATTCTTTTGCACCAAGGACTTGCTTCCTGTTAAATACAAGAAGCAAGTCCTATGGTGGCATCTATTCTCCTTCCTGCATTCGCTGAATTAGATTCCGAGCATTGTCGTTCTCTGGATTCAAATCCAATGATTTCTGATAGTACTCAATGGCCAGCTCCGTTTCGCCCAGTTCCATACAAGCCTCCGCATAACTATCATAGACATTGAAGCTCTCCGGGTAAAGTGCCATATTAATAGCGAACATCTCTTTTGCCAACTCCTTTTTGTCATTGAACAGGTAGCGATACCCCAATCCGTTCAAATAGTTTTCATTGACGGCAGGGTCATTTTCGTCCTTTGCCTGAGCGGACTTATAGGCCTCCAATGCTCCTTCAAAATCGCCACTAACAAGTATTTCGATAGGCAGCACAGCATCGCCTGGCAACTTCTCATACTCGGATTCGATCTCGTGGTTGCGGGAATTCAGCATGAGCAATTTCATCACACCGCTCTCCTCGTCCCTTTTGAACTGATAGAGTACGTCCGCATCTCTGAGGACAAAGGTGCTATCCGTTATTCGCGTGAACGGAACCGGCTCTCCTTCTGCACCATATCTGTACCACAACTGATCGGTCCGGTCTACAACCTCAATGATGTCGAACCCACGCATGCTGTACTTACCAAGAATGTCTGGATCTAGGCCCACCGGACTGTCCGATTCCTTGTACCTCGGAAAATAATTGGCCCAGTCATAGGTAAGGGCCACCGAACGGATCAGTTCGGCAATGAAATCAGGCTGATTGGCATTGATCATTACCACCGCACCATAGCCGCCTTCTTTGTGGGCCACCATTTCGCTGGAAAAGCCTTCGTTCCAGCCACCATGTTCGAAATAGACTTGATCTCCTCTTTGGCTGATAAAAATACCAAGGCCAACAAATTCCTCTACGAAGGGCGTAAGCATTTGGTCGGTCATATCGTGCGACAAACCAACCGTGCTTTCTCCCTTTAGCGTCTGCTGAATATTGAGCGCAAACTTGGCCAGGTCTTCGGCGGTGGTCCAAAGTCCGGCGGCGGCCATTTCAGGATAGGTGTGGCGCTTGCCCGTGGTCATATCGCCATTGGGTAGATATCCGGTCGCCGCAAGCTTCAACTGCGCTTCTTCGAGCGGTTGATCGAAGGTGCTGTGGTCCATGCCTAGCGGGCTTAGAACCTGTTCGTGCATGATTTCCGGAAAGGACTTGCCTTCCACATCAATCATCAATTGCTGCACCACATTGTATCCACCTCCAGAATAGCGGAAGCTCTCCTCTGGTGTTTTGTCTACCACAATTGCGTTCGAATTCGCTGGTGACTCACCGTTTAGTACTTGTATTAGATTTGGAACGGGCAGACCGGGGCTGTACCCTAGAAATCCATGCACAGTAGTTCCAGCTGAATGGTTGAGCAGGTTCTTGAGGGTGACCGCGGTATTGGCAGTAAACTCATTTTCGCCTAAGCTCCATGATTTCAGCTGGCTGTTGATATTGGCATTCAAATCAATCTTGCCTTGCTCCACTAATCCCAAAGCGGCATAAGCGGTAACGGGCTTACTGATGGAGGCGGCTTGAAACAGGGTATTTTCAGTGACAGGAACCGCACTGTCTTTTTCGACTGTTCCATAGGTTTTTGTCCAGGCTATTTCTCCATCGTGGATTACGGCGATACTCACCCCAGGAACACCGTAGTGCTCCATTCTTTCCTCCAGCGTCCAGGTAGGATCACCTTCGATGTATACCGGTGGAATGAGATTAGATTCTACTGCTGAAATCTTATCATCGGACGATTCTGGCTTCATGGTTTCATCAACACAGGATAGTAAAGATGCAAGGCATAGAAGGATTAATAGTCGTGATTTCATTTTGCTTGTTTTAGTAGGTGATTTGGTTGTCGGCAACAGTCGTTTACCCATATGCACTTGACTGCACATAACCCTCAAGATAATCCCAAACTACGTCAATTCATAAATGCACTTCAGCTTGGTTGCAGAGTAGGTATAAATTGAAGAGCCTGTTAGCGATCCGCACTTTAGCGCAAATCTCCAACAGGCTCTTATTGTAAGTACACTGATAAAAGCTACCAGCTATTCGAGCATGCCCCATCTCTATATGAGACTGCCAACTGACGTCTTACGGGTTTATTTCCTTTGCCTTAGCCCTTTGCATCGGGTTAGGCTGCTCTTTTTGAACGTGCTTCCTGAACACCTCGAATCTTGATGGCAACTCCCGCACCGGCCAGTTGTTATTGCTTTCGTCGATGTCAGCTGTTTCCTTGAAAGGATCGATTCGGATGGCCGTTACCACCTTGTCCTTCACAAAGACTTTCTGGAAACTGCCTTCGTTCTTCCGCCAGATTTCTACTGGTACTTTCTCGATTTCGGTGGTACCGTCTTCAAAGGTCCACTCGATGATTACGGGCATGACCAAACCACCTTTGTTACTGAAGAACAGTTCGTAATAGTTGTTATCACCAAACTGCTTTTTCTTCTCTCTTCTGGTGAATTGTTCTTCATACAGTAGCGTGGTGCTGGTGGTGATACTATCTTCCGTTTCCCACGGCTTGTAGTCATTGTAGAAATCCTGTAATGCCTCCTCTTCCTGAACGGGGAAAACCATGCCTTCCTCGCGGTTGCGGATTCTGGTGATATCCTGGAACAGTGGTTCCTCTTTGGTGGTGCTGGTGTCCTCCGTTCTTTCCGGATCATTCTCCAGATCGACCTTGTACCAGTTGATGCTGTCTAAAGAGATATCTACCACGTCGGTGGTGTAGAACCAACCCTTCCAAAACCAGTCCAGATCGTATCCACTGGCGTCCTCCATGGTGCGGAAGAAGTCTGCAGGAGTAGGGTGCTTAAAGGCCCATCGACGGCAATATTCCTGGAAGGCAAAGTCAAATTGCTCCCGGCCCATGATGGTTTCCCGAAGAATGTTCAGCGCGGCAGCAGGTTTGAGGTAGGCATTCGGGAAATAGTGGACGATGTTCTCCGTATTGGTCATGATGGGTTCCAGTTGGTCTTTTGGTAGCGACATATAATCCACGATCATATGCGCACCCACCCATGACTTGTAGTTGTTATCCCACTCTTGCTCCGCCACGTATTGGACAAAGGTGTTGATGCCTTCATCAAACCAGGCCCACTGTCTTTCATCGCTGTTGATGATCATGGGGAAATAGTTGTGCCCTACCTCGTGGATGATCACCGAGATGGCGCTTAGCTTGGCGGATTCTGTATAAGTACCATCCTCTTCCGCTCTTCCCGGGTTAAAGCAAATCATCGGATACTCCATACCGTTCGCTGCTTCAACAGAGATAGCAACGGGATAGGGGTATGGGATGGAGAAATTAGAATACGTCTTTAAGGTGTGAGCAACAGCCTCGGTAGAATACTTCCGATAAATAGGGTAAGCCTCTTTCGCGTAGTAGCTCATGCACATCACGGGCTCCCCTCCTTCATTCGGGTAGCTCATAGCGTCCCAGATAAACTTCCGGCTAGCGGTCCAGGCGAAGTCTCTGACATTTTCCGCTTTGTAGTGCCAGGTCTTCATGGTCCGAGACTTTTTGGTTCCCTCCATGGTTTTTGCTTCCTCCAAAGTGACAACCTCTACTGGCTCGGATGAGGACTGGGCCTGTTTCCATCTGTCCAGCTGTGCTGGCGTCAACATTTCGGAGTAGTTCTGGCAATTGCCGGTACTACCGACCACGAAATCCTCCGGCAAGGTCATCTTCACATCGAAGTTTCCGAAGTTCAGGGCGAACTCACCACGTCCGGTGAATTGATTATTCTGCCATCCTTCGAAATCGCTGTAGACACACAATCGCGGGTACCACTGGGTCATGGTAAAAATGTAATTCTCATCATCTGGGAAAAACTCATACCCGCCACGTCCCCAACTTGCGGAGTTGATCCGGTCGATTAGGTAATAGTGCCATTTTACATTGAAGGAAAAGCTTTCACCCGATTTAAGCGGCTGCGGTAAAAGGATCCTCATCATGGTTTTGTTGATGGTATAATCCAATGCGGAACCATCCTTCCGGGTTACGGCCTCAATATTGACACCGAACTTATCGAGCTCTCTCCAAGGTTCTAGGGAGCGCAATTGTTGCTCGCTCATGGCCGGAGAAATACTGCTGGGTTCAAATCTATGATTGTCGGCGTCCGCGGCGTGTTGATTCTCGTCTAGTTGGAGCCAAATGTATCGCAGCGTATTCGGAGAATTATTGTGGTAGGTGATTAGCTCCGTACCGTCAAGTCGCTGATTTTCAACATCAAGGGTACATTCGATCACGTAATCAGCATTCTGTTGCCAGTATTCCGGACCAGGAGCTCCGTCGGCGCCACGGTAGTCATTGGGTGAGGCCAGCATTGGCCCTAGTTGTTCAAACTTTACACCGTGGTTGGGTTCAGTTTGAGCAGTTAGCTGGAACGCCATAAGGAGCATTCCAAAAACAAGCATTGAAACGCGGGATTTCAATTCGTTTTGCATGGTGTTCTTGTTTAGAAATGATAGATGCCATAGTCCTACAGATGTAAGGCTGGACTGATAGTGCTTCTTTAATTAGTGGCCAAGCTAATAAGACAAAATGAAAGTGCACTACCCTAAATGCGATAGGGGAAAGATAATGACATCTTAGGCAGTGTATCAGTGCTTTTTTGAATTGAAATCTTAGGAAGGTGCGCTGCTCCATTTGTGAGCGCTAAGCCTCAAGGTGAGGTACTCTCCGTCTTCCTATTCGTCTCGGTACTGTTCTAAAATCTTTGCATCCACCCAGTAGATATCCTGGTTACTGGTGTAGAAGAGGTACTTCCCATCGTTACTTACGAAGGGGCAAAGTTCGTGGCCTTCGGTATTGATCTGCTCCCCCATATTCTTAGAGGGTGTCCAGGAACCATCAGGATTCTTGAAGCTGATGTACAAATCGCCTCTACCGAAGCCTTCCTCTCTTCTCGCACAAAAGATGAGGTAAGATTCATCTAGATCCACAAATACATCTGCTTCGTAAGCTGGCGTATTAATGGCATCTCCAAGCCGAGTGGGTTCTTGAAATTCGCCGTCGACGAACCGTGAGGTATAGATATCGAAGTCATTCCCTCGCTTATTCGACGAAAAGTACATGTCGCCATTGCGCGTGAAGGAGATGTAATACTCATTCTGATTCGAATTGATCTGGGAGCCGGCATTGATTGGCTCTGACAAGCCGTCTTCTTGTCGTTCTACATACCAGATGTCATAGTCCTTGGGTTCGCCTGTACCGTCCATGGCCCGTCGAGAAATGAAGTACAAGCGGTTCTCGTCGGGCGAAAGGAAGGGATCATTGTAGACGTAGGCAGAATATTCCAGCAAGGTTTTGGGTTGACTCCATGATCCTCCCGTAAGTTTTGAATACCGTATTTCGTCCTTTCCATCCACGTTGACCCCGTAAAAGAACTCGGTAGCTTCTCTATTGAAGACCGATCCAAATTCGTACTCGTCTTTTGTGGACACCACATTGGGTGCGAACTTTTCGGGAGTCAAGGAGGGCGGAGTTTGCTGGAGGTACTTGAGCTCATCATTGGTGATACCTATGGAATCCAAATCATGCTCATGCAGTCCTACATGAGAACAGGCGTGAATGGAGGATGCATTGATATTCTGATAAAATAGCACTCCGGCAAGTAGGAGTAGTAAGCTGACTTTCTTTTGCATGATAACTATTGATGACTGTAAAACCAATGAAGAGCAGCGCTAGCAATAAGGTACCACTACCCTATTCCCAAACCTCTTTCTAACCATTACTAAAGATCATGTAGATGAGTTGGGGTTGCATCTGGAGGTGAGATGGGTTCAGTTTCTCCCAGGTTACTCTACCTTACTATTTTGTTAGTGTGGTGATAAGCAGGCAAATTGGGACACTGATTTACGCGGATTAGCACAGATTTCTTTTCCTTAGTCGCGACGCGACTAGAGAAAAATTAAAAATCCGCGGCATCTGCGCTAATCCGCGTCCGTAAAACATGGGCTTTGTTCACTATGATAATTTTTGTAAAGTAGAGTACTCTTAGGCAAGGCCTTATTGCCATTATTCCAAGTTGGTATTCATTCATGCAACTTCACCACCAAACGATAAAGAAGGTAGAATAGGATTCTCCGTGTTTCTGCCAGCAGAGCAGCGCTTGTTTTTGGGCCATGCTTTTATTGATGTGAGGGTGGAACTGATCAAATCCTTCCCAATTTTCATGCTCAGCGGGGTCTATTCCCCATTCCCTTTTTTGCGGTAAATAGTAGGTCTTTTGGGAGTGGTCTAAGCGGATAAAATCTTCGACGCTTAAATAGTATCCTTTGATGGCTTTCTGATAGGCAGCGGGAAAATGCGCATCAGATTGATAGGGAATAAACAGATTAGCCAATAAGCATAGCTGTTGCGAAATGGCCTTTGGCCCTAGCTGATCAAGTAGTGGTTTAGCTGCCTTGTGGTAGAGTAAAGGGAACTGCTTGTTTCTTGTTTTCTCCAGTTTCTCCCGCAAAGAATCATTCCTATTCGGCCCGATCCAGTTGTTGATGAGCTCCGAAGAGATACTGGGATCGTACAAGTAGAACTTATACGCTAGCTCGACATGAATGAGCCGGTCTGTGTTTGGTGATGATAGAATGAAGTCAATTTCCCCTATCGTCTGCTTATTCTCGACGAGTTGGATATTTTCATAAAGGACTTCATAGTTTGTAGAAGACTTGATGAGCGTAGCGACCACCTTCTCTGCCAGATGCCCCAGCCTCAGATCCGTTGGCAGCGGAAAATCGAGATCACCTCCCAGCTCTAATTCGGATAGCTCAAAAGATGGCCAGCCGGTGATGGATGCGTCCAGGTTGGGGGTGCTGAGGATGGAGGTTATTCTGGATTTATTGTTCATTGTGGTTAAGTGGGGCGGCTGGTTTACTATCTCTAGCTCCCTATTAACACCTTACTGTGGTGCGCCGTTTGCGGTATGAACATGTTCTTACAAGCTTTGTTCTCAGTTGCCTAATTTTCATCAGTTCATAACTAATAATTCTCATCTCTTCATCCCAAGATTATAGCAAACATAACTGACACATAGAACTTAAATTTTAATGATCTTCTCAACTATTCTAGTGTTATCATACTGTATTTCTATATAATATATTCCAGTCCTCAAAGCAGCTAGATCGATGAAATTTTGTTTTGAACTGACAGGCACAAGCTGCACCAAGTTCCCTATACTATTGTAAATTCTTATTTCCGCATTTTTATCTTCAAAATCAGGAGCAGTAACGATTACATTGCTTAATACAGGGTTGGGATAGATGCGCCAATTTTCAACTTCTATGTCTACATTGGTCGTAATGTCAGAACTTTTAACAAAGAAATAATCTCCACCGCACCAGCATGCTAAACAGGCACAAAGGCTCTCTACAAATAGAGAATCACTATGGGTTAAAATCATTTTTCTGAAACAATAATATTCTTCAAAATAAGCATTAACTAAAAATTCTCCCTCGTTTAATGTAGACTCCTGGATTACTGAATAATACTCCTCATCCTCATACCCATCTCTAGTTAGTGTAAGCAGGATTGTATCAGGCGAATAAGGCTCAACCTTCAGACTAGTCTCAAGCAAAGGCGGATCGTCATAACCGCAAGCACTTACCTCTCTATAATTTGCCCACTCTCCATATAATTCATCTAAATTAGACTGAGCTTTTGAATAATTGTGGAAGAGTAAAAGCAACAATAGAATTGTCAATCGTTTCATCACTTTATCTTATTGGCAGTAATACTTGTCCCACTCACAAATAGGGTAAGGCTTTCGGCTTCTTTTCTATCGCCAATATTAAAAACACAACGGATAGGCTGGTCCTCTACCCAAAACTTGTTGTGCTCATAAGGCAGTAATTTCATGAGCATGCCAGGTGTATCTAAGTTGGGCGTACGTTCCAAAATAATGTCATCCTCTTTCTTATAGACCTTTAGATAGCTCGTCTCACGCACTTTGTAGGCCCCCACATATCGATTTAATTTCCTGTTGCGGAGCTTTATGACGTTAACTTCTGACAGCTCCTTGTTTACATATTCCGCTTCAAATACATTTTTCTGTCCTTCACTAAATCCATCTTCATTGACCTGATACCAAATGGTACTGGTGTCCTGTTTATACGCCGGTGTAAACACATCCACCATTTGAGTGTATAGATTAGGCATAATAGAGTGGATATTTCCTTCATGCGCGGTAAGAACACTCACATGCCCACCTTCAATAATTTCATTTCCAACTTCTCTGACCGTACACTTTTGCATCACCTCTTTCCGCCCATTTTTTATTATTTCTCTGGTGGTAGAGAGTTGTTCCTCTAGGGAGTAATTCTTGGCCAATATGCTTCCCGAAACAACATTAATCACTCCGGTCATATCTGGATGATCATGATGCGGAATGTATTCCCCTTTTTCGAATTGAAAAAGCGACACCTGAAAATCTACTTCCATATGAAGATTTGTAGCTTCAGCCATGTTGGGGGTCCTATCTTCATAGGATTCAAGTTCTTTTCGGATGTTTTCGAATCCCGGAAAATGGCACTGTAGAAGTAATTGCTTTACCTGTTGGGTGTACTGTTTTTGGTCCCACGGTATTTCGTATTGGGTCTTGGCTAATTGCGTAAGCCGCTCTAAAAATGCATCCCAGTTGATGGCCGTATCTTGGTTCCACTTGCCGAAATGAGCATTCGCAGACTGGGCATAAGTGGTGATGGAGTTAAGCTGTAAAGCTATTCCCGCAAACCCTAAAGCACTGAGCTTTATGAATTCTCTCCGTTTGAAATCGTCCATAAACTATCTTTAAGTTGATTCTATATTTGTCTTTAAACAGAGGGATAACTGTACCTAATCCCTTGCGTTTAACCCTTAAGATAAGCCCAAACAACGTCAATTCATAAAGGCAGCACGTGTGCCAGCCAATAATCAGGTATCACTTTTCGCCAGCTCTCCTTCATCCATTCGTACTGCGCATTGCACTTGGTTTTCTAAACTATTCAAACGCATCAAAAAGCTTCCTCAAAACCGCACGCGTTCTTCGATGCCCGTAGCGATACCCATAAGCGGTGGCCGTTAGGGAAATAACCATGTTTTCTTCTGGTATCACGATCAATTGATTACCACCGTTGCCCGAGGCCCAGAGGTAATCTATTTCTCTTCCGTTACTGATGGTTTTAGTTCTGTACCAAAACATTGAATAACTGTCCCAGATAGATGCATTGGCAGGGTCACTAATTCCTTTACTGTCGATGAGCAATTCGATATAGTCCTGGGGAATGATCTGCTGGTCGGCCCATTTTCCTTCGTTTGCTACCAGTACCCCGATTTTGGCCAGATCTAGTGTAGATAGAAATAAGGTGCCGGCGGCAACTGTTTGGTTAGCGGGGTTGGTGTACCAAAAGTACTTCGTGATCCCTAAGGGTTTAAATACCTTTTCATCGGCATAGTCTCTTAAACTCATGCCTGTTTTTTCTTCAATAATAGCGCCTATCAAGGCTGCATTAATATCGGCATACACCCAATTTTTTCCTGGTTCATTGGGTTGAGATATTCCTAGTAAGTAGGTGAGCCATTCGTCCTTTCCCATCCATTGACCTGCATTACCGGGCGTCTCCCATCGATCGGAATCGGCATCCAAGCCCGAGGCCATATTTAACAAGTCCCTGATCTTGACATTTTTGTAATCCTCATGCAGCATCGGGTATTTCTCTTTGGAGAAAAAGGAGTAAACATCTTGATCGAGATTACTCACTATGCCATCTTCCATGGCAACGCCTAGTAGTAGGCTGGTGATACTTTTCCCCACCGATCGTACGTCATTGATATCGGTTCGCCAATTGTTGGTGTAGAAGTACTCGATCACAATTTTATGGTCTCGAATGACGACCATCCCGGTGAAATCATTCTGCTCAAAGCCACTAATGAAATCGTCCAGTGCATTTAAGGAATCTTGACTAAATCCTACCTCTTCGGGAATGATCGCAGGTAGGTCAGGAATGGGAGGTCTTTGGCCAAAAGCAATGGTAGTAATACAGAAACAGATAGAGAAAGCTAATAACTTCATAGTGTTATTTTTCAGTGACCTTTGAGTTAAGCACTACCCAAGATAAAGATTGTACCCCTGTTTTCTACCAAAAAAAACGCACCTACCGGACCTTCCCAGTAAGTGCGTACCCATTGTTATGATTGAAACCTTAGGGCAGTACCACCGTATCGATCACGTGGATGGTGCCATTAGACGCGTTCAAGTCGGTCTTAGTGATGTAGGAGGTATTCCCCTGAGCATCAATCAAAGCTGCTCTACCATTCTTGATAGTTGCCGTGAGCGTGCTTCCCGCTACGGTCTTCATCTCAAAACTTCCACCGGTAGCTTGGATGGCCATCACCAACATCTCCGCTGAGATATCTGTCGGTACGACATGGTAAGCCAGGATGGTGGTCAGTTGATCTTTGGCCTCTGGCTTAAGCAGAGACTCCACTGTTCCGGATGGAAGTTTTCCAAAAGCATTGTTGGTCGGGGCGAATACCGTGAAGGGTCCGTCCGACTTCAGTGTACTCACCAGGTCGGCAGCTTGTACTGCAGCCACCAAGGTGCTGAAATCATCGGCAGAAGCGGCAATGTCTACGATGTCCTTATCATGGTGATAGGATACATTAGTGGCGTTACTGCGGCTACCACCACATTGGGCAAAAGCAGATTGAGCGGATACACAAACACTCAACAGGGCGATAAAAAGGATCTTTTTCATTCTTAATTTAGTTTTGTTTGGAAGGTGAAACTTCCTTGATACAATCGGTTGACATTGATACCTACCGAGAAAAAAGCGCCTTGGATTTTTTGCGGGGCATTTTTTTTAATTTTTTCTTTTGGGGGTGGTGGAACATGGGAGTTTAGCTTTGCTAAGACTGTAGTTGGTAGTGCTGAGGAATTGTATTTCAGGCTTAATAGGTGGTGTTCGCGCTATCGCGCTCACGGGAAAAGCTCCCTCTCGGTCGCAGTAGTACCAACTGCGTCGGCGATAGCCGCGTAACCGCGAGCCTAGCGAGCTTTTTCCGTGAACGTAAGTGAACTTCAACCGTGAGCGCGATAGCGCGAACACACCCTACCAAGCTTTGCCTGAACTGACTAAGCATCCCTACCAAATCAAAGCTCAACAGCCCCCCAGCCTCCAACACCAAGTGAACAAAAGCACAAAATTGGAGTTAGAGATTCATGCTTTCTAAACAGGCTTACCAACATCTATGTGACCAACTACAGGCCCGTGATCAAGCGTGTATACCGCTCATCTACGACCACTATGGTGATGCACTTTATGGTATTATCTACCGGATTGTAGGGCGGGAAGAAGACGCCGCTGAGGTGCTACAAGACACCTTTGTAAAGATCTGGGAAAACGGTTCTACTTATGACCCCGAACGGGGCAGACTGTTTACCTGGATGGTCAACATTGCTCGCAATCTGGCCATCAATCGTCGCAACTCGAAGGGATTTCGTCAGCAGACCGAAGTCCAAACGGACGAAAAATTGGTATATCTATCTGATAGGTCACGTGAAACGGTACCTGAGACCGTAGATGTAAAAGGGATGCTGCAAAAGATTGACGAAAAATACCGGACGGTCATTAGCTTATTATACTTGCAGGGCTACACTCAGCAAGAAGTGAGCGACCGCCTACAAATACCCTTAGGCACGGTCAAATCTCGGGTCAAAATAGGCTTGCGAGAACTCAGAAAATGGTATGATTTTGACACCACCGCCGCTTTATTATCCGCCTTCGCTATTGTAGATTTAGAAATATGAACAAAGAACTGAGGGGTATATTAGAATCTGATTTACTGGAGCGCTACTTGCTGGGTGAGGTAAGTGAGCAGGAGAAAGCGAAGGTGCTGGAACTACGCCGAACGTCGCCTGAGATCAGGGAGGCACTGGACAAGCAGGAAGCTACCCTGGAGCAGATCGCCCTGGAGCAACAGATGACAACGCCACCAGGCTTACGGGATAAAGTCCTTCGCCAAGACTACCCTGTAGAGCCGCAGGTACCTTCGAGCCGGTTGAGCTATACTTGGTTGGCCTATGCTGCCAGCTTACTACTGGTTGCCGGCGGCGTCTGGATTTGGCAGCAGCAGCGCATCAATGAGCTGGAAGCACAAGCGACTGCCTACACCGAGCAGATCGCTCAAATGGAAGCGGATTGCCAAAAGACAAACCTCCAATTTGCATTCATTAATGCACCTGATACGCAGCCAGCGGTACTCACCGGTACGGACTATGCCCCCAATAGCATGGTCATTGTGTACTGGAACCCTACAGAGAAAGCTTGCCTACTACGCGTAGCGAACCTACCTGATATCCCCGCGGATAAAACCTACCAACTCTGGGCCGATATTGATGGTGAAATGAAAAGCCTTGGCACCTTTAATCACCAGTCGGCACAGGAAGAGCTACTCCCTATGGCTTACCTGGATCATGCCGAATCCCTTAACGTGACTGTGGAGCCCGCAGGCGGGAATGATCACGCAACAGTGAGTACATTGTCTGCGGCGGTAGCAATTTAAGGTTTATAGGGTTTCTGTATATCCTTGGGGGTTGCATAGGTAAACGACCTCCGGGTTGTCGGTTTATTTGGTGGTTTGCCTTCCGATTTTCGTAAGAACACTATCAACGGGCTCCCACAGTTCAATTTTATTCCCATCAACATCCAATATGTGTACAAATTTACCGTAGTCATAGGTTGCAATTGCATCGAGAATGGTGACTCCATTGTTCTTTAGTTTCCGAACTAATCCTTCCATATTTTGGACCCGATAATTTATCATGAATTCTCTTTCAGAGGGGTCGAAATAGCTTGTAGAGTCTGCAAAGAGATCCCAGTTAAGATAATTGACTTCATCAGGGCGATTTGCATTCCTAAATTCGAACGGAGAACCGTAGTCATCAACGGCGAGACCTAAATTGTCTCTATACCATTCTTTCATTTCTTCAGGACTACTTGATTTGAAAAATATCCCTCCAATTCCTGTCACTTTTGGAATAGTATCTAATGATTCAATGGGGTTACTTTCCACTTCTACGATAGTATTTATTTCATCCCCTTCTTGCTTACAAGCAATCAAAGTCATAGCTAATAGTAATAAGCGAATAGATGGTCTCATGATCTACAGATTCTAGTTTGTTTTTTTAAGGTACCACGCAAGCTCTCTGCTACATAGGTGTGCACGTACAACTTACATTACCATTAGCCATTGTTAATGTAAGTTCTCTAGTTAATGCTTGATTATGCTTTTACTGAATAGATCACCTTTGTGAATGATTTGCATATGGTAAACTCCGTTTGGAAACTTGGAAATATTAATTTGACGGCCATCTAAAGTTCCAGTTTTTAATCTCTCCCCTTGGCAATCCGCTATTACATAGTTTCCGTTATCTACACCAATAATTTGTACGATTCCGGAAGTTGGGTTTGGAAAAATACGTATGTCCTTTCCTTTTTTTAATAATACAGATATAACTTCTGAGAACCCATATTTTCCGTCATGATCTAATTGCTTTAAGCGGTAGTAATTAATTCCTGAATAGGGATTCCTGTCCTGAAAAGTATACTCATTGAATTCATTTGTCGTTCCTTTCCCTTTCACAAAGCCAATGGTTTGCCAATCGGTACCGGCTTTCGTTTTTTGTACTTCAAAGCCTTTGTTATTTCGTTCCGAAGCCGTTTGCCAGAAAAGCATCACTCTATTATCAGATTCTTGTCCGTAAAAGGCATAAAGCTCTACAGGTAAAACGATCTCCTCAAAAATTCTTACATGACCAGAATTCGATCCATTGCCATCATTCAAATAGGCTCCGATAGCAACACGGGTGCCTGCCGAGGACAGCGAAACAGAAATACCAGATAGGTCACTAGCAGCTTCACCGTCTATATCACTGCCAACCTGTGTCCAAGTACCACCACTCTCTTTATATATTCTTACATGACCCGAACTAGATCCATTTCCATCATTGAAAAGGGCTCCAATTGCCACACAATCACCGGTGGAGGACAGGTCCACGGCCCTTCCAGAAAAGTCAGCAGAAGCTTCGCCATCAATGTCACTGCCAACCTGTGTCCAGGTACCACCGCTTTCTTCATATATCCTTGTATGACCGGAAAGGTTTCCATTCCCATCATTTGCCGAAGCTCCGATTGCTACTCGATCACCTGTTGAGGATAGCGAGATAGAAATACCAGATTGGTCATCAGCAGCTTCGCCGTCAATGTCATTTCCAACCTGTGTCCAGGTACCGCCACTTTCTTCATATATTCTTACATGACCCGAATTGGATCCATTTCCATCATTGTTAGTGGCTCCGATTGCGACACGGGTACCTGTTGAGGATAGCGAGACTGAGACCCCAGAGTTATCATCTGTCGCTTCGCCATCGATATCGCTACCTATTTGTGATTGTGCGATCAAACCAGAATAGAAAAAAGTCAAAATGACAAACAGTAAATATTTCATGATATTGAGGTTTAGGATGTATAAACAACCAATCCACTTCTATCATATACTTCTGATTACGAGTCGCTTATGACAACTTCTTTTTGCCTAGTGAATTTAGATAAAGTGGATGGCCAATAAGTGAAAAATACGTTAGTCAATAGTCCGTGGCGATTTTGAGAGGTATC
>CAJXOS010000053.1 GCA_913057725.1 uncultured Lewinella sp. | reverse complement strand
CAGGCTCTGTGCGTGCCTTGATTAGATCTAAAATGCCTGATTTTTTGACTATCGCAGTACCACGAAGTCGCCGCGAAGCGAATTCTTAGACAAGTTCATATTCTTATCTTCATCAACAGACAATGATCAGTAACACCACTGTAGTGACCAAAAAGACTGCTGTTTTAGGCTTTGGAAATCCCGTACGTGCCGACGATGGTGTAGGCATTTACGTAGTTCAAGAGCTCGAGAAAATGTTGCCGGAAAGCGACCAGCTCAGCATATTCGATATGGGTACTGCTGCCTTTGAAGTACTCTTTAAACTCAAAGGCCACGACCGCATCGTCCTTGTGGATGCCGTCATCAATTCTGGTGAAGCAGTTGGTACGACCTTCCGCTTGCCAGCTGAAGCCGTAGAAGCAGAAATTGAAGATGACCCATTGGTGTTCCTGCACGGACTAAAATGGAACCAGGCACTTTCCTACGCGCGAAAAATGCTAGGCGATGAGTACCCTGAGGAAGTGATCGTTTACCTAATCGCTATCGAAAGCACCCGCTTCAATGTGGGAATGTCAGAAGAAGCCAAGGAAGGTGGCGACAAAATAGTTAAACTCCTGCTCGACGAATTAGCAGACTAATACTGAGCGTATGTTTATACCTCCCAGCAAGTTGAATGAACAGCTACCAAAAAGCAGCCAGGCGGTTGCTCAGGTTCGGCTGAAGTCTTCACACATTCTTATCATGGGTGAACTAGCACAGCCATTATTCGGTAACAGCCCCAATGTAAATCTGGTATACTACCCAAACCGAAGAACACTAATGCTGGCACGCAAGGACGACGAACTGTTTGCAAGTTTGCATAAAGCAAAGCAGTTCATGCTGAAAGATCGTAGCCTCAACGGAGACAAGAGCATAGCTATCCATGAAATTCTAATCGATCATGATGTAAACACGAGTGATCGAGATCTGGAATTTACCGGTGGTGATGGCTCCGGGATTTTAAGCATTCAACTATAAAGCTATGTGATATGCGTATTCCTGCCGACTTTCCTTATCAGCATACACCGGAGATTCCCGGCGAAGATCAGGATATGAAGATCCTGAGGGAAGACAAGTGGCTAATGAATACCGAAGTACGATACCAACTAGTGGAGCGAAGAAGCCAGTGGCATCTAACGATGATCTACATCGCTATCGATAACCCACTGAAACTGATTTGCCGAAAGATCGACACCTACAACTCAGAGAAGAAGGCTAAAACCTTTGCCGAAATCATGATGCGAGGCATCCGCAAAGACGCCCGCGGAACATTAAAAACCAATCGAGATGGTTTCCATTTTTGCGACAACTGATTTGCATGACCAGATTTCACAGATGATCCAACAAGAAGATCGCCTGGATGAACTGGTCAGCGTCATTGATATATTGGAGCAGCGCCCCAACACGGACGCTCATAGCATTCTCATTAAGAACGGAGAGATTGCTTTCCCTTTAGACTGGCACAACCAGCAGCCACCATTCCTCCTACCTGAGGAGATCGCGCTGAATACACATAATCTACTGGGTATTGTCTTTTCAAAACTGAACAACTACGAAAAGGCATACGAGTATCTGCAGAAAAACAACCCGGGACTATTCACAGAATTGGATTTTATCAACCGTCTCCAACAAGGTATTCCCGTTCGGCCAGATGAGCTCACGAGCCAGTACTCTCCGTATGAAGATTATCGCTTGATGCACAACAATGCCATTCTCCGGCACTACTCCGCTACACCGAGCAACTTCGACATGGAGAAAACCGCATACTTCTACGAAGAGGCCATGCGTACTGCACCTACCGCCGAACATCAAGCTTTTACGGCTCGACAATACGCCCTTCTTCTGGTGGATATCCATCAGGCCTCACAAGCAGAAGCAGTTATCAATAGCTTAAATGCAGAGGAGGTTTCTCCGGAGGCAAGGATAGAATTAAAGCATACCCTATGCCATGCCGGATTACAGCAGTTGACTGTGCCTTATAATCCAGAGCTACTCGACCAACTAAAAAGTAACCTCTGGGAAGTGCTACAAGCCTATGAGGAGGCAGGGCGTTCGGTGGAGGCAGGCCTATTGCTGCTTGATGCAACTCAGATTGCCAATATTAACGGCAGCTTCACGGAAGCGCTAGGGTACGTAACTCGAGCCATTCGCATTTTCGATGAAGAGCAGTTGACGGAGTTAGCTGGTAATGCTCAGCTTCGCAAAGGAACTTTACTCTATACATGGGCACAACAGGATAATCCACAGTTCTTCCGCCCTGCCGTAGAAGCCTACCAAGAATCATTGAAGGTGTTTACCAAAGAAGCCGCCCCATCTGTTTTTGCCGAAGTGCATCACCACTTGGGGGTAATCTACACCGACATGCCTTCCGAAATTAAGAAACGAAGCATCTGGGCCGGGGTAGCCAATTCTTCTTTTCAGGAAGCTTTGGAGTATTTCACTAAAGAGGAATTCCCTTACGAGTACGGTATGATTTGCAACAGCTATGCAAATGCCTTTACCAAGTTTCCACAGGCTGTACTGACGGACAATTACGAGAAGGCACTCTTCTATTACCAGGAAGCGCTTGACGTACGCACCCCTGCTTTCCCTTATGAGCGAGCCATCACTTTACTCAACTACCTGGAAGCCAGCTGGCGCGTAGGTAATAGCGATGAAGAGTTTAATGAGGTACGTTTCCTCGACATGATAGCCAAAGCAGAGGAGGTCAAAACACTAGTGGATGAACCAGATATGGTTAAGGGTGCAGAAGAACACCTCAAACTATTGGATGAGCTAAAAACAGTAGTCGAAAAGGAAGCCTAAACAGCAGATGTACTTTTCGTTAACAACGAATAACTAAGTATGCACGAGATATCGTTAGTCCGCAACATCTTCAACACATTAGAGGCAGAGTTCTCTGCTGAGGAGTTACAAAACCTTACCGCTATTGATCTTAAGGTGGGTATGCTCTCTAATGTAGAGCCAGTGCTTATGCACAACGCTTTTTCAGCAGTTACTACGGCCGAAGAGAAGTTTCAGGAGGTAAAACTGAATGTGAAGGTGATTCCAATTAAGATTCATTGCCAGCCTTGCGATACCCATTCTGTTGTTGAGAACTACAAATTCGCCTGCTCGAGCTGTGGGCAACCGAATAACAATGTAGTGGAAGGAACAGAACTGCTCATTCATCGTGTGCATTTCAAAGAACCGGAACTGTCCTAAGCTATTGGTCAGTAGACTCTCTTTTTAGGAGGCTGTTAAGATCTAGTTCGCAAATTTTGTTATGCCCCTTTTTTAAGCCACTTCGCGTTACCAAAATCCTCATTTAGCGCTGCTAAACTCCGGTTTTGGTGCCTTAATTGGCTCTAAAAATTGACAATAACAATTCCTCACAACCAGATTTTAACAGCCTCTAACAATTAAGCCCCAGATGTTTAATCGTATTGAGTATCTGGGGTTTTTCGTTTTATCGAAGAAGGTGCATGCTCACTTATCGGACGCAGACTGATCTCGCTGGATGAGCTCTTGGGTGATAGCGGGACGGTAGGATCTAGCCAAAGGAACTTTTGTCCCATTATTCAAAACCAATTGCATCCGCTCAATCTTGCGGACAGCCGCCAGGGCCACTACGTAGGATTTGTGGGTACGCACGAAGGCCGCCTCCGGTATGACACTGATAAAGTTTTGTAACGTCATTCGGGTAACGACTTTATGGTTGGTTTGGTGAATGAAGAGCAGGTTCCCATCAGATCGAGCAAAAAGAATATCTTCAAAATCGATTCGTACCCAATCATGCCCATCTTTCACAAACAGGAACGAATCTCCATCTTCAGCACGTTGTTCTGGCGGCGGAGCAGATTGCGCCAAAGCACGCTTGCAGGCACTAGCAAAACGGGTAAAAAGGATAGGCTTCAGCAAGTAATCCAAGGCTTGTAACTCGAAACCCTCCAAAGCATACTTATCGTAAGCCGTAGTAAAGATAAAGTTGGCGGAGGTCAGCCCATTCATCGTCCGCATGAAATCCGTACCCCGCATTTCGGGCATCTCGATATCCAGGAAGATGAGATCCACGGAGTTTTCCTGCAGCCAGGCTATGGCCTTCAATGGATTCGTAAAGGTATTATCCAATGATAAAAACGGCAGCTTGCTAGCATGCTTTTCAATTACTGCTAGCGCTGGAGCTTCATCATCTATAGCTATAGCTTTTAAGTTCATGTGACTGGGCTTAAAGGAAATTTCAAATGAAGGCGGTAGGACTTAGCAGTCTGCTCTTCTTCCAACACGTAGCGGCCTTGGTAGAGGCGGTCCAAGCGTTGGCGAGTATTGCTAATTCCCGTTCCACTTCCTTTGGGGTGTTGTGTAGTGGGTTTACTATTGGCAATATGCAATAGTAAATAGTCATCTTCCTCCTTGAGTTCAATCTTCAAAAAGAAGTCAGGTCCATCATGGATACCATGCACAAAAGCATTTTCGACAAAAGGAATGATCAGTAAAGGTGGCAGCATAGCTGGCGATGGTTCGTTAGGAAACGTAAGCTCTACTCCCTCTTGCTGTCTTTCAGTAAGTCGTGCTACTTGTAAATTGATGTAGCGCTGCAAGAAATCCACCTCTTCGTGTAGTGTTACCGTTACCTGCTTAGCGTGCTTAAAGGAGTAGCGTAACAAACCAGACAATTCTCCAATCAAGGTGGCCAGGTGCTCTTGATCTTGCTGTAGTGCCTCACTGTAGACCGTATTCAGGGTATTGAATAGAAAGTGAGGATGAAGTTGCGCTCGGAGGTTGCGTAGCTCTGCTTCCGCCTTATCCTGCTCTAGTTCAGCTCGTTTTTGACGAATCTCCGGTTGGTCAATGGCCAACGTCAGAACAGCAATTAAGACCGTACAAAGTAAACTCACGAACCAATTCTCAATGATGACCTCAGTGGCGTAGGCATTTAGAGACTGAAAGAGCTCAAACAGCATCCACCACAAAGCAAGGAGCCAACTGTAGTAGTACCAATGTGAACCTGGTCGCTGGCTTACAAACTTGCGGAAGAACAGGCGATGATTCAGTAATGCAACTCCAAAAATCACCACCAAAAGGAATACGTACCCCAGCAACCAACGTAAGAAACCTGCTAAATCAGCACTTCCTTCGCCGGTATATGGTGCCAGGCCAAGCTGCCACCAATACACCCAATAGCCAATCAGCACCAGACCAAGGGCTACAAAAAAGTAGCGAGGGGTTTTAGTCCAATACTCGGATCGCTCGCTCATCGAAGGAGAGTTTAGATTTCAACAGATCAAAGTCTGCCTGACTACGTACTTGCAAAAGGAGAGCAGTGCCTAGGAAGTCGTAGTCTAATACTGCTTCAATATAGTAAACCTGCCCCGCCTCTACTTTGAGCTCGTACTTTTTCTCATAAATGGTCCAAGCGGGTCTACCATTCGTTTTTATTTCATAGGTGCCCGCCGGCAGATTCAGCCAAAAGTAGCTTGAACGCTGAAAGTTCTTGATCAAGCGCGTCTCTCCTATCCAACAATCGAAACGCCCACTGTAAAACTCAGGCTTGCGGTAGAAGTAGAGCGTAGCGTACTCCTCTTGTTCACTAACTACGTCACTACTTTGTTGCCCAATGGCCATTGCGGGCCAAATCAGTGCAAACGAAAGGATGATAAGTATGATTCTCATTTCCACTATCGACGGATTCTGAAGAAGAAGTGATAAGTAGAACTGAAATAAAGATACTGAGCACGATCCGATGGGACATTTAGCCCTTGCCCCGGATCAAGAGACCACTCTTTTGATCGTTGTGCCGTCACATAACCCAGCCGAATGTCTAAATCAGAGGACCCAAGCACTGACCGAGGGTAGCTAAATTTAAATTGAAGCGCAAAATGTAAGCCTCCCTGCCAGTGGGTGAAGGTGGGCCAACTCCTCACCAACGGAGCGTTAGCAGCATTTACATCATTGAAATCAAAGGTACCAGAGCGCTGTTCATTGATGCTAACGGCACTACCCAGCCCAGACAAGCCAGCTTGTAGGAAAAGACTCTTCCGTTCGGCTTTCCAAACATTATATCCGAGTAGGGCATGAAGCCCCAGATTCGCCTTAATTAGCGAAAGCTCTGAAAGACCAGAGCGCGTTTCATCAGAATCAGTTCCCAACTCACCGAGTAGTTCTACGGAGAAACCATCACCAAATAAAAGACCACCGCCAATTATCCCGTGGTCCTCAAGGACGAAGATATCATCAAAGCCCTGCCCTTCGTAGAAATCTCGTATTTGCTGGTAACCAAAATCAGCTCTGATACTGCCTCCAAGGATTACATAATAGGGAGACTTGCGTAGCTCAATATTAGTGTCCTGAATTTCAGTTAAAACTTGAGAGTGCGCGTTTGGTAGCCAAATCAAAGTGGCCAACAAGGAAAAGAGTAGTAGATTATTCTTCATAATGCTGTTGCTTTCTTTTGCAAGTATAACACAGCACCCTGTACTTTGCTTTGGCCGTTTGATCAGTGGTAAGACTTATGTGACCAAAGTGTCATTTCGTGTGATCAGGACTTTTTGGGTAAGACGATAGCAGGCTGTCAGGCCAGCAATCCCTATATAAAATAGTAGGATGCAGGTGGTCTTGCCGCTCTTTAATTATTCAAAAATGCTTAGGGGGCATTCCAGTCATCAAAACAAGTTTCTCCTAAGGCACTGACAAAAGTCATCAACGCTCACATCCCTTTGAGCTAATTTTCTAATGGTGTAGTATCCCTTCTAAACCAGCTTCACTTTTAGAAAAAATTTTCTAAAGCCTTGAATTCCTTTTCTAATCAAAAGGAAGGCCATAACTTACCTATAACAATCAACTGACGTATAAGAACATAACGATGGATAAAGCTCAGAAATCTACCAAAACAGCCAGAGGAACAGTCACTTGTGACAATACCACCATGCACTTACTGAAGGCCAATGACTTTGTAGCGGAGAGTATTCGCAAGAAAATGGCCGAGAAGAATATCTTACTCATCAACATCACTTCTTCTGCCGGTAGTGGCAAGACGACATTGCTACAAGAAACCGCCCGCCGGATCGGCGACAAGGTAAACATGAAGATTCTGGTTGGAGACCTGGAAACGGAGAGAGATGCTGATCGTTTGCGCGATGTAGGTGCTGATGCGTTACAGATTGTCACTGGTGGGATTTGCCACCTGGAAGCACAAATGGTCTGGCAAGGTATGGAAGGCTTTAGTCTGGATGGTGTAGAACTACTCATTATTGAAAACGTAGGCAATTTGGTTTGCCCAGCCTCCTTCGACTTGGGTGAAGACTATCGGGTTACCCTGATCGCTACCACGGAAGGAGATGATAAGCCTAAGAAGTACCCACGTATGTTCCTTACCAGCGAGCTACTCTTGGTTTCCAAGATAGACCTACTACCCTACCTGCCATTCTCAGTAGATAATGTAGTAGCAGATGCACGCGACATCAACCCTAATCTTGAGGTACTGGAAATTTCAAGCATCAATGACCAAGGAATTGATGAATGGTGCAATTGGTTACTCAATAAAGTAGCGGAGAAGCAAGAAGCCGCAAAAGCTGTAGCAAACGCCGAGTAATATGAATTGGCACATCCACATTCAAGGGCAAGTTCAGGGGGTCGGTTTCCGGCCCTTTGTCTACGTATTGGCACAACGCCATGCCTTGAATGGTTGGGTGAATAATACTACTGATGGTGTACATGTAGAGATCGAAGCGCAACAAGCGGCAGTCATGACCTTTCTAGACGAACTCTTGAAAACCGCTCCGCGACTCTCTCGCATTACCGATGTTACGGTACAACAGGTAGCTGATCAATGCTACACTTCCTTTGAGATCGTCCATAGCACTTCCGGTAAAGAAGTAAACCTGATGCTCACTCCCGATTTCGCACTCTGCGAAGATTGCCGGAATGACCTGTACGATTCTAATAGTCGGCGTGAGGGATATGCTTTTACCAGTTGTACCAACTGTGGTCCGCGTTATTCCATTATTCAGAAGCTCCCCTATGACCGACCAGTCACTACTATGGAAGCTTTTCCGCTCTGCCAGTCGTGCGAGGATGAATATCATGATCCAACGGATCGGCGCTACTACGCACAAACGAATACATGTGAGGATTGTAGCATCAACTTACAACTATATACCTCGACCGGAGAAGCCTTATCGCTTGACCAGTCGGAAATAATCAATAAAGTTGTAACACTCTGGGAGGAGGGCAAGATTGTAGCCGTCAAAGGTATTGGTGGTTACTTGTTGACTTGTGACGCCCAAAATGAGCAGGCTATCCAATTGCTCCGGGCCCGTAAGCAACGCCCCACAAAACCTTTTGCCCTCCTCTTCCCCGCCCTGGCTGCAGCCAAGGCTCAATTGGCACTGGGAGCGGACGAAATAGAGGCGCTCACGAGCACTACTGCACCGATTGTTTTGGCATCGATTAAAGATTATTCTTCTTTAGCCACCGATGCTATTGCACCGGGACTGGAGCGCTTGGGCATTATGTTGCCTTACACGCCACTGTACGAAATCCTCCTTCAGGCATTTGGCCGCCCAGTTATAGCAACTAGCGGTAACATTAGTAATGCCCCTATCATATTTGAGGACGCTAAGGCTATCCAAGATCTACATCCCATAGCCGACTATGTATTGGACAACCAACGGGCCATTGTAGCTCCGCAGGATGACAGTGTGGTGCTATACTCCCCATGGCATCGGCAGCGTATTATCCTGAGACGTTCGCGAGGATGGGCTCCTACCTATATTCAAGCTGATCTCCAGTGGTCGATCCCTGAGTCGGTTGCTATGGGCGCCATGCTCAAGAGTACCTTCTCCATCTTGCACCGCGGCAATACCTACATCAGCCAATACCTTGGTGATCTGGAGCATTTTGACACCCAGGAAAACTACCGCCACTGTTTCCAGCATCTGGTACACCTTCTAGAAGCGCAGCCGAAACAGGTTTTGGTAGATGCACACCCCAACTACCCTAGTACACAACTCGGCGAAAATTGGAGCGAAGAGCTAGAAATTTCGATCCGTCAGATACAGCACCATCAAGCGCATTTCGGCGCTATTCTTGGAGAACATAATTTGATCCAGAGCACCGAACCAGTACTTGGTGTTATTTGGGATGGCACCGGCCTCGGAGAGGACCAGCAAATCTGGGGTGGAGAGTTCTTCCGTTACCAAGATTATCAGTTTGAGCGCTGCGGACAGTTTTCCTACTTCCAGTCCTTAGCAGGAGACAAGATGGCCCGCGAGCCTCGAATGTCAGCCTTAGCCATCGGTTGGTCATCGCCAGAAGTTCGTGAGGCGCTGCGTCCAAGATTTAGCGATCAAGAGTGGCGAATTTATGAGCGTATGCTCGCAAGAGAGCAAGGCTTAAAATCTTCCAGCGTCGGTCGCTTGTTCGATGCGGTGGCTGCTCTGGCAACAGGAATTGACAAACAATCCTTTGAGGGAGAAGCGGCAATTGCTTTACAAGTGATGGCAGAACGATACTTCCGAAAAAGCTCCCGCAAACAAACAGCTCACTACCTGGAAGGACAACTCTTGACCACCACCATTCCTACTACTGGAATATTAGCTGCCATTCAGAAAGATATTAGTCTGGGCTTATCGCCTGAACATATTGCCGCGAAGTTTCACTTCAGCCTGGTCAAGTACGTTCAGGCAATTGCCGAGCAGCAAAGCATTACTCGCCTGGCTTTTAGCGGTGGCGTATTCCAAAATGCACTCCTCGTAGATCTGCTCATCGAGCATCTCTCAAAAGACTATGAGCTGTTCTTCCATGATCAGCTCTCACCTAATGACGAAAACATCTCCTTCGGCCAGCTTGTCTGTGCCGAAATAGAGCGACAGCATACATTATTCACGGAAAAAACACAGCAGCATGTGCTTAGCAATTCCCGGCAAGATTAAGTCTATTGAATCCAAATTCAATGGCGCCGTCCGTATGGCGAAAGTTTCCTTTGGCGGTATCATCAAAGAAGCCAGCCTTGAAATGGTTCCAGCGGCCGTTGTTGATGACTACGTACTGGTTCACGTTGGCGTGGCTATCAGTATTGTGGACGAAGAAGAAGCCAAGAAAACCTTCCGATATCTGGAAGAAATGGGCGAAGTAGAAGACGAACTCAACATCAGTGAGTTCCTACCGGACAAGTCCGAGTACGCGAAGTAGCAGTCAGCATCCATCTCAAACTAAAAATCCGAAACCTATGAAGTTTCTTACCGAATATCGTGATCCGGAATTAGCACAGCGTTATCTCGCTGAAATCAAAAAGACCGTTACCCGCCCCTGGACCATCATGGAAGTTTGCGGTGGCCAAACCCATAGCTTGGTTAAGAACGGGATTCTGGCCATGCTACCGAAAGAAATCAACATGGTACACGGCCCAGGCTGCCCAGTCTGTGTCACTCCACTTAACCTAATTGATAAAGCTGTTTACCTGGCCGAGGAGAAGGATGTTATCCTTTGTTCCTATGGTGACATGCTACGTGTACCTGGTTCGGAAAAGAGCTTATTAGAATCCAAAGCCAATGGGGCTGATATTCGCATCCTGTACTCTCCCCTGGAGGCCGTCAAAATTGCCGAAGAGAACCCTGATCGGGAGGTGGTTTTCTTTGCAGTAGGTTTCGAAACTACAGCTCCGGCAAACGCACTTTCTGTTGTTCATGCCAATCGCATGGGGCTTACCAACTATTCTATCCTAGCCTCTCACGTACTCGTTCCTCCAGCGATCGAAGCACTTATGAGCGATGAGGAATGTAGTGTTCAGGGCTTCCTGGCCGCTGGTCATGTTTGCACCATCATGGGCATGGAAGAGTACTACCCGCTAGTAGATAAATTCGGTGTACCTATCGTTATTACAGGCTTTGAGCCAGTAGACATTTTGCAGGGGATTCTAATGGTCGTCCAACAATTGGAAGCCGGGGAGGCCAAACTTGAAAATCAATACACCCGCATGGTACGCCCGGATGGCAACCCAAATGCCATCAAAACAATCCGTGAAGTATTTGATGTAACCGATCGTATGTGGCGGGGCATGGACGTCATTCCAATGAGCGGATATGAAGTCAAGAATGATTACGAAAGCTTTGATGCTCGCAAGAAGTTCTCGGTCAATATTCCTGAAGCTCCAGAAAACAAAGAGTGTATCGCTGGCGATATCATGAAAGGTATCAAAAAGCCTTTCGAGTGCCCCAACTTTGGCACGAAGTGTAAGCCTGAAAATCCATTGGGCGCACCAATGGTGAGTAGCGAAGGAGCCTGCGCAGCCTACTATCACTTCAGCGATCAGATTAATCGACTCGAAGAACAAGCCATTGCCTAATGACTGTATCTAACCTAAAAGAGAAGAAGATAAAAATGCGGCTCCAGTGCCCGATGCCGAAGCTCGACTTCGATATCATTACCCTGGGGCACGGCAGCGGTGGATTATTAACCAACCGCCTGCTGGATAGCGGTGTGTTTGATGTGCTGAAGAACGAACTACTGGATAGACGCCATGACGGTGCAGTTCTTCAACTGAACGGCCCTACTGCATTTACCACCGATAGCTTTGTAATATCGCCCGTGTTTTTCCCAGGCGGCAACATTGGTGAGCTAGCGGTAAACGGCACGGTCAATGACTTGGCTATGTGCGGTGCTATTCCACGTTATCTATCCCTAAGCTTCATTATTGAAGAGGGCTTGGAGATGGAGGCCTTTTGGGATATTCTCGTAGCCATAAAGTTTGCTTGCGCCGAAGCCGGTGTCACCGTAGTAACAGGAGATACTAAGGTAGTAGAGCGAGGTAAGGGCGATAAGATCTTTATCAACACCACTGGCATTGGAGAAGTGCACGCACAGGCACAAATTGATATCTCGCGCGTCAAGGTTGGTGACAAGGTGATTGTAAGTGACAATATTGCTACGCACGGTATTGCGATCATGTCTGTCCGTGAAGGTTTGGAATTTGAGACCACTATCGAAAGTGATAGTCGCAATCTAAACCATGCGGTGAAAGCACTGCTGGATGAGTTTGGTCTGCAAGTGCACCTTCTTCGCGACCCAACTCGGGGCGGCTTGGGAACAGTACTAACAGAGGTAGCCCGTGATACTAAATTGGGTATTGATGTGCATCAAAAAGACATCCCGGTGGACGAACAAGTAAGTGGAGCCTGCGAAATCCTTGGGCTAGACCCGCTATACGTTGCCAATGAAGGCGTGTTTATGACCATCGTCGACGGAGCGGTAGCTGATGCGGTAGTGGAGAAACTGCGCACGCACGAATACTGCCAGCATGCCAGCATTATCGGAGAGGTAACCGAGGCTCATCCTCGGCAAGTGGTTCTCACTAGTGGTATTGGCGGCAAGCGCGTTGTCAACATGCTGGTAGGTGAGCAACTACCTAGAATCTGTTGATCTCGAAGGCATGAAGACAGATATTCAAGATCGAGCAGATATCAAGCGCTTGGTGCATACCTTTTATGAGCAGCTACTAAAGGACGAAACCTTTAAGCACTTATTTCTAGAAGTAGCACAAATTGACGTTCTGGAACATCTGGATATCATCGTCGACTTTTGGGAAAGTGTCCTTTTTCAAGCGGGGAAATACAAGAGAGATACCCTGCAAAAGCATCTGGACCTGCACATGACCCATCGACTGACCAATGAACACTTCAATAGTTGGCTAGCCATCTTTAACAATGTAGTAGATGAGCTATTCAGCGGAGAAAAAGCTAAAGGTGCGAAAGACCGGGCCCTCTCCATCGCGACCATCATTAAAATGAAAATCGACGATCTGGACAATCGGCGCCTGGCCATAAACAACTAAGAGTATGTTTAAATTTCTAGCTTCTGAAAACCAAGGCTTTATGAACTTGACTGCATCTCTCCTTAGTTGTTTGACCCGCCACCGCGCAGCAGCCACAAAGTGAAACGCCTGCGGAGGAGCTTTGTCAAAACCATAAATCACTGATTATCAGTGTACGATAAATTTTAAACATACTCTAAGACAAACATGGAGGATAGTACGCAAACAGAATTACAAACCCTGGTGACTCATACCACCATCTTTAATGGAGCAGAGGACAGCCCCTTGCTGGCACCTCGTGGTGTGTTCCTAACGCAAGGAAAATTGCTTGTAGCAGATACTGCTCAGAATCGGCTCTTCATCTGGAACAAGCTGCCAGAAACAGAGCACCAGGCTGCCGATATTGTCTTAGGGCAAGCAGGTAAATCCGCTACCGGCCGCAATGCCGGAGGTGGTGCCAATGCCTCTAGTTTATTCTACCCTTCTGGCATTTGGTCGGATGGCCAAAAACTAATTGTGGCCGATGCCTGGAATCACCGAGTACTGATTTGGCTTAATTTCCCAGAGGAGGATGGGCAACCAGCAGATGTAGTTGTTGGACAACCAGACTTCAGCCGCAACGAGCCGAATGTAGAAGGTATTAGCCATACGCCTTCTGCTCAGTCTTTAAACTGGCCTTATGGCGTATTCTCGGATGGGCAACAGCTTTGGATCGCTGATACGGGAAACCGCCGGGTACTGCATTTTAATACTATTCCTACCGAAAACTTTGCCGCCGCCAATCAAGTGATAGGCAAGCCCAATTTTGAAGAACGCGACTACGATCACGAGGACCCAATCTGGCCTTATTCCGTAAAAATTGGTCCACAAGGTCAAATGGCCATTGCCGATACCCAGTACTATCGAGTATTGATTTGGAACGACTGGAAAACAGCCACTCAAGAAAAGGCTGATGTCATTATTGGTCAGGCCTCTTTTGAGGGGAATGGTCAGAATCAGTTTGGCTGGTTTCCAAAGGCCAACACCTTGAATTGGTGCTACGATACCTGCTTCTATCAAAATGGGCTTTGGGTAGCAGATACGGGGAGTAGTAGAATCCTATGGTTTGAGGACATCCCCAAAGAACACAACACGCCAGCCAACAATGTATTGGGCCAAGATGACTTCACTACCGGCAGTGAAAACAAGAACACCATTTGGAGCACGGAGGAAAGCCTTTACTGGCCTTTCCAGGTCTGTATCGAAGGCCAAACGATGGTAGCCGCCGATACCGGAAACCATCGTATTGTTATTAACCATCTTAACTTCTAGCCATCATGATAGAGTCTTCTTTCCCACTTCTTTTTGCTGCTGTCGTAGGCTTCGGGCATGCTTTCGAGGCTGACCACCTGGTAGCGGTAGGTAATATTGTCACTCGCCGCGACAAACTCCTTTTGGCTATTAAGGATGGCATCTATTGGGGTTTAGGCCATACATCCACCATTCTTCTTATCGGTGCACTACTCATCATTGGTAAAGCCACTTTCCTAAATGGCTACTTTGGCTACTTCGAAGCCATTGTGGGAGTGATGCTAATCATATTAGGGTTGGTTCGGCTACGGCAGCTTATGCCCAGTCAACAACGGCAACATAAGCACTCCCTTACTGACGACCGCAAGAATCACCACTTGGCCTACGGTGTGGGACTCATCCATGGTTTAGCCGGTAGCGGCGCTATGGTACTGCTGGTCATGACTGAAATACAAGAAAGTACAGATAGCATCCTTTACCTACTAATTTTTGGTTTAGGCTCTGCTTTTGGCATGCTAGTGGCTGCTGGCATCTTTAGTCTGCCGTTCTCTCGCCGCTTGACGGAGAGTCAGAAGCTGCAAATTGGCCTGACCTTACTTTCTGCTTTTCTGTGTATTGGCTACGGCGCATATATCATGATAGAAAACCTTGCTGCCTAAGATGGACGCTAGCACCCCAAAGGAAAGACTGCTACATACACTGCAGCAATTTGAGCTACGCGTGAACCATCACGATGGCAAAATGGTCTACCTTGAACACGGATACACCGTGGAAGTAGAAGGTGAGCAACTATTCAAACTGCTCCAAGACGGTTATGTGGTTGCTCCATTTAACAGTGTGGAATCCTTATGCGATTTTATTAAAAGGGATCTGGAATTAAATGAAAAAGCTTGAGTTAAATATCATTGCCCTTGCCGACAGCGAATCCAGCAAAGGCAATTATACACTCATCCTGGAGGAAAGCAAGGGGTTTCGCCGTCTACCTATCATCATCGGTGCCTTTGAGGCGCAAGCCATTGCAATTTCTCTGGAGCGGATGCAGACCAATCGGCCACTCACGCATGATTTATTTAAGAACACGTTGGAAACATCGGGGGTAACGATCAAAGAGATCATTATCTCTGGCCTGGTGGGCAATGTGTTTTATGCCACCATGATCGGTGAAAAAGCAGACGGTAGCCCGCTCGAAGTAGATGCTCGTTCGTCCGATGCTATTGCCATGGCCGTGCGTTATGGTTGCCCGATTTTCACGACCGAAGCTATTCTCCAGAAAGCTGGAGTAGTACTTGAATCTCCTAGCAAAGCCTTTACCAATAAGCGGGGAAAATTAGAGGACTATTCCTTAGACGAATTAGGACAATTATTGAAGCAAGTCCTTGCTAAGGAGGACTACGAAAGTGCTTCCAAGATTCGCAATGCTATTATGAGAAAGAAAGAGGGAGGCAGAAATTAGAACGATTCCTTATCCGCTGAAGGGACCTTTATCCGGCTGGCTGCCATCGTAGACCCGAATGGCCACTGCATGTGCTACGGCCGTCTTTACCCCATCCGCAAAAACATCACATTCCAAGACCGTCTTTCGTCCTTTGATTTCCGTTACGCGGGCGCGCAGTTCTATGGGTTTATCATTGGGAGTTGGCTTGAGGTATTTTACTTCTAAGGTGCCGGTAGCGTAGCGATATTCCGGCTCACTCCCTAATACTCGACCTTCCGCGCGGTAAGATGCCGCAGCCGCTGCGCCCATGGTATGACAGTCTACCAAGGTGGCGATAATCCCGCCATTGAGGATGCCTTTCCAGCCTTGGTACTTTTCCTCTGAGTTCCAAATACAAACAGCCTCTTCGCCTTCCCAATAGCTACTAATCTGTAGGCCAAAGTGGTTATCGCGCCCACATCCAAAACAGACGTTTCCGGGCATAAAGTCTTGAAAGTATTGTGGCTGTTCCATAATTAAGGATTGAGATAGGGCAAAAGTACGTTTTCCCGCACAATGAGGCCGCTACTCTAGCTGTATTCGCAATGCATCAAAATCTTCGGTATACAACTGGTAGAATTCCTCCACATAAGGTCGTCGGTTGTAGTCGCCTTCTTGAAATGCTTTTTCAGCTTGCTTAAACCACTTGCGAGCTTCTGATTGCAACCCGTTTTCAGCGTATACCTTGGCCAGCCAAAATTGTAAATCCGCATTATAGTCCTCCAGGTCATGTCCGGTAAGGAAAGACCGGATGGCCTGCTCCGGCTCTACCTTTTTCCAATACGCAATGCCCCGAAATAAGAATGCTTCAGGAGGAATGTATTTGAATCCAGCTATCGTATCCTCATGGGCGATGTGCTGATCCAAATAGTCAATCGCCGAGTCGTAATCGCCAAGCTGCAAGTGGCAAATAGCACGCATATAGTCTACGCTTGTCGACTGTGGGTAATCAACCACACCAGGCGTAATCGTATCCAGGCGATTGAAATCTAGTAGGGCTCGTTCGTAATCGCGATAGAAGTAGAGATACAGATATCCTCGCCAGCCTATCCAACCCAGTGGATCTAGATCAGCTGCTTTTCCGTAGTAATGCGGAAAGGCCGCTGCAATCCCGCGTTTCAGGTAAGGGACCCCAATTTCGCGATAAGCTAAGGCATAAGTAGGGTCATATCCTTTTGCCTCTTCTAGCAAAGCCTGACAGGCTGGTGAGCCCTGATAGTAATTCCCGATGCCATCGGTTAGTGTTTGGGCCAATGCCTTGTGTTCCTCAGCCGAATAGGTTTTCTGATAATAATCATAGCCCCCACCCTGGCACGATGCCATGAGTAATGCCAGACCAGCAAAAAACCAGATTAAGGTTTTAGGGTAGTATATCGACAAGTTCACCGTCTTCAAGTTTTAGGGTTACATAAGCATAGGCATCCGCCACCTCTTCACGAATAGTAGTCGGCTCCCAATTGTCGAACGCCTTTAGCTGTTCGTAAACATGTTGAATCAACTGATCTGGAAACTGCTTAACCGCAAAGTCTAAGCTAGCCTCCTCAGTGATGAAGTACCCAGCATCACCCTCACAGTTGATGACAAAACGGAAGGTGAGATAACCGGACTGATCCGCCAATAAACGCTTGTCTAATTTATCTTCCAGCCAAAGGCTCAATCTTCTTTTTCCACCTACAGGACCAGCGTCCGGATCACCATTATAGTAGTCGTAGATATAGTCATCACACACTTGAAAATCAGATCCCTTATCCAATACTTGGGTTGGATCGATATAAGCGACTCGCATCGGCGCTGCAGCTTGACGCTTGCGAAATTCAGTAGCAGGGAATTGCTCTACTAATTCAATCTCCACGATTCCATCATCCAGGTTCAGCTTGCTACCGTATAATCCGAGGCCTTTGGCATACACTTCTTGAATCTCAGCCTGAAAGCTACGCTCAGTACCATCAGCATAACGATAGACTTGTGATCGCTCCCTGTTAAAAACCTTCAACTCCCGATTAGTAGCTAATGAATCGTATTGACTCAATTGCCTAAGCTGAAAGTCTTCTACTATTTCATCCATAAAGGCGGTACTAGTGATATAGCTAGCGGTATCCGCCGCCCAGTCTCTGATGACGTTTTTATTCACCTCCACCGGAAAGGAGTCCTTTTGCCAAAACTGTTCTTGCATGAGTACCTGCTGCTGTGTACCCTGGAAGGTGGTTAGGGTGCGAATCATTGGACTATAGGCAGGATCATAGCGGGTTATCTCCAATTGTCCTTCCTTATCTAACTGGTATAGATAATAGGAAACATTGGTAGAGCGCTCATATCCATCCGCACTGGTAAAATGGAGATAGTACTTATTGACTATGCCCTTACGAAGCTGAGCCGTAGGCGGATAGTAATCCGCGGCAACACCTAAGGGAGAGCTGGGCTTTTGACAAGCCGCTAACCCAAGTAGTAAAAAGAGGGCTAGCATTCGAATACGCATAGTAGAGATCGTTAGTTGGGCTGCGTAAATTAGTAGAATTCGCAGAGCAGCAATAGTATTTGATTGTGGCTTAACAGAACATTGACAATCTGTTATCTCACCTCCAAAATTGTGGTGCTACTTCTTTAATACCACAACCATTCAAATGGCCAATCACCTACACCGCACAAATATCCCTAGCCCTTCATATAGTAGCAACATTCAATCGTAGCACTGAGCAACCAGGCCACTTTACTAAGCGCCATCTCCCGCCCGTTTTCTTTGTTGAACGTGGAGTAAAAATGATAGCAGAGAAAGTCCAGCAAGATTATAGGGCATCATAGGGTATGATTCCCAGGCCCATTGAATTGTATTCTCCTGAAAAGTGAAGCTGAAGCAGGCCAGCAGCAAAGCAATCGAAAGCCCTAAATAGATCTTAGCGTACATGATAAAACAGATTTGGTGAATGACTACAATATGCGCGTCATTCGCCAATACGCTACTAGTTAGCGGGGTTGAAAAAAGGTTGATTTACTATCCTCGCTTGGAATGCTTGCGCTTGAGCTCTGTTCGAGTACGGACTTTTAGCTTCTTGTAGATCTGGTTGATATGTGACTTGAGCGTACTCAACTCAATGAAAAGCTCTGCCATAATTTCCTTGTTCGACTTGCCTGCTAAGATCAAGTAGAAGATTTGTTCTTGGCGAGTGGTGAGTACGCCAGGCAGATTCTCCAAACTATCTCCAGTAGCATGATCAATTTTTGAGCGCATTAAATCCATTTGATGTTGAATCGTGCTCACGTACAGAAAAAGCAACATCAATCCTAAGGTGACCAAACTAACGGCCGCGAGTGGAAAAGACTCCCACCACATGCTGGTTCGTGCCCCGTCGAAGTGAAAGCCAACAGCAGAGAAACTGAGCAGAATAGCCCAGCCAATTAACCATCGTCGATGGTCGTAAAGTGTGTTTAGATAGCGATCCATCAAATTATCGATATGTGGACGAAAAAACAAAACTCCTTTCAGTAAATCACATTCATAAATTTTGCATAAATAAGTCATTTGCCAAATTTTATACCAACTTTCTTTATTTATACGGAATAACAATTATTTTTATTGTTACCACTCAAAATCACCTATACCGGATCAGGGCCTAGGCGCTGGTCCGGAATTTTTATAAACTCGAAAAGTTACCGCTACATGAAGCCGACCGACATTCAGGATCCGGAGTACTTTCACAAAGTGGTTGATTGCCAGTACGCCTGTCCAGCCCATACTCCCGTGCCCGAGTATATTCGTCTAATCGCTGCCGAAAAATACACAGAGGCCTACATGGTCAATTGGGAATCCAACGTATTCCCAGGCATTCTCGGCCGCACTTGCGATCGTCCATGTGAACCTGCCTGCCGACGCGGACGTGTGGAAGAAGAACCGGTAGCTATCTGTCGACTTAAGCGAGTAGCAGCAGACAACAAGGGTGAAGTCGAACACCTCATGCCGAAAGCCCCAGCGCAGAAGAACGGCAAGAAGATTGCGCTAATCGGTGGCGGTCCCGCTTCCCTAACAGTAGCACGAGACCTCGCTCCGTTAGGATACGAAATCCACCTCTACGATGAATGGCATAAAGGCGGCGGAATGATGCGTACTCAGATCCCTGCTTTTCGCCTACCGGAAGAGGTACTGGATGAAGAAGTGGGTTATGTCATTAACATGGGAATCCACACGCATTTCAATACCTATGTTTCGAGTATGCGTGAAATCCTGGAACAAGGATACGACGCCGTCTTCGTAGGAACAGGAGCTCCTAAAGGTCGTGACCTTAAACTGCCTGGTAGAGAAGAAGCGGACAAGCATGTACATATTGGCATCGAGTTCTTAGCGGATGTAGCATTCGAACATCGCGAGAAAATTGGCCGTAAGGTCATCATTCTTGGTGGAGGAAATACTGCCATGGATTGCTGCCGTACTTCCCGACGCCTTGGAGGCGATGAAGTTAAAGTGATCGTACGTAGTCCGTTCAAGGATATGAAGGCCTCTCCCTGGGAAATTGAAGATGCTCAACGCGAGGATATCCCTATCTACAACAATATGCCTCCGAAGGAATTTGTGGTGGAAGATGGAAAACTCAAAGGCGTAGTATTCGGAAAGGTGCGGGCAGAATATGATGAAAACGGTCGGCGCAAGCTCATCCCTACGGGCGAACCCGATGAGTTCATTGAAGCCGATGACGTGATCATAGCGATCGGGCAGGACAATGCCTTCCCCTGGATTGAGCGTGATCTCGGAATCGAATTCGGTAAATGGGACCTACCCGTATTGGATCGGGTTACCTTCCAATCAACGCTTCCAAAAGTATTCTTCGGAGGAGATGCCGCTTTCGGCCCAGAGAACATCATCACTGCCGCCGCCCACGGGCATCAGGCCGCTATATCAATACATCTCTATCTGGAAGGCCAGGATCTAGTCAAAGATCGGCCAGCGCCAACTACCAATCTGGTACGCCAAAAAATGGGTATCCACGAATGGATGTACGATAGCCCGGTAGTGGCAGATGTACGCTATGCCGTACCACACGAAGAAAAGACCATCACCCTTACCAATCGTAAGATTGAAGTAGAACTTGGTTTCAGTACAGGCACCGGATTTAAAGAAGCCCAACGCTGTCTCAACTGTGATGTGCAAACGGTCTTCAATACCACCAGTTGCATCGAGTGTGATGCTTGCATGGATGTATGCCCTACTTCTTGCATCACCTTCACGACTAATGGAGAGGAAGAAGACCTACGTACTCGCCTCTTGGCACCAGCGCTCAATTTAAGTCAAGATTTGTATGTCTCTGACAAGCTACCCACTGGCAGAGTAATGATCAAAGACGAAGATGTATGCCTTCACTGTGGCCTTTGTGCTGAACGCTGCCCTACCGCCGCCTGGGACATGAAGAAGTACCTCTATGAGGTAACAAAAACCTATTGCATGTCGCATGCATAAATCGGTAAGATCAGAAACCTGAATACGACGACCACCAACCTGCCACGTCGCAGGAAAACAGAACTTGAAAAATTATGTCGGACATCATCAATGATATGGTCATTCGCTTTGCGAATGTAAACGGAACGGGCTCTGCCAGTGCTAATAATATGTTCTCCAAGGCAGTCTTTCGAATGGGGCTGCCCGTATCACCTAAGAATATCTTTCCATCAAATATCCAAGGGCTTCCCACTTGGTACGAGGTACGGATCAATGAACACGGTTACCTGGGCCGGCGTGCTGGCATAGATGTGCTGGTCGCAGTAAACCCCCAGAGCTATGAGAAAGACATTGCCTCGGTACGCAGTGGCGGTTATTTCATCTATGACAGTTCGAAGCCATTACACAAACAGGATTTGCGCGATGACATCACCTATCTCGGTATACCGATGATGCAACTCAGTATGGATTTTTTCTCTGTGCCGCGGCAGCAACAGCTGTTCAAAAATATTATCTACGTGGGTGCATTGGCTGCGCTTCTGAATATGGATATGGATGTCATTCGGCAAATAATCCGGGAGCAATTCGCCGCGAAGCCTAAGCTAGTACCACCTAACTTCCAGGCCCTAGATGCTGGCTATAACTACGCCAATGAAACCTTTAGTTGTCCGTTGCCCATTCATTTGGAAACCAGAGATAATGTTGGGGACCATATCCTGATTGAAGGCAATGCCGCTACGGCACTTGGCACCATCTACGGAGGAGCCACGGTAGCGGCCTGGTATCCGATTACGCCCTCTACTTCTATCATTAAGGAGTTTGAATCGTACGCCAAACAATTACGCATTGATCCTGAAACAGGTCAAAAGAACTATGCCAGCGTACAGGCAGAAGACGAACTGGCAGCGATGGGAATGGTGATTGGCGCCACCTGGAATGGTGCTCGGGCTTTTACTACCACTAGTGGGCCCGGCGTATCCCTGATGGGTGAATTCATTGGCCTTGCCTACTTCGCAGAAATCCCAGTAGTACTAATCAACGTGCAAAGAGGAGGGCCATCTACCGGTATGCCTACCCGTACCCAACAGGGTGATCTGATGACGTGCATCTATGCCTCCCATGGTGACACTAAGCACATCTGCCTCTTCCCAAGCACCCCAGCGGAGTGCTTTGAGATGACCGCCGAATGCTTTGATTTGGCCGACCGTTTCCAAACGCCAGTGATCCTCGTTTCCGATCTAGATCTTGGCATGAATTACCACATGAGTCCGCCGCTAAAATGGGACGATAATCGCCGCTACGACCTAGGCAAAGTCTACAATGCCGAAGAGCTAGAGCAGCTGAAAGAGTACGGTCGTTATCTAGATGTAGATGATGATGGCATCTGCTATCGTACTATCCCGGGCACGCACCCTACTAAAGGATCCTTCTTTACCCGTGGCACCTCACGTGACGAGTACGCCCGCTATACTGAAAGTGGTGAGGTGTATGTGCGAGTTGTTGATCGGCTGTTGAAGAAATGGGTGACGGCGCAAGATCATGTTCCTGCGCCAGAGCTCTATCAGAAGGAGTACCGATCCAGCAAAGGCATTGTATTCCTCGGTACTACCACCTATGCTGCCCTAGAGGCCATGGACATGATGGAAGCGAAAGGCATCTCCGTAGACGCCATCCGGATCAAAGCCTTCCCGTTCAACAAGACTGTGGCAGACTTCATGGAAGAGCATGATGAAATATTCGTGATTGAGCAAAATCGCGATGCTCAGCTTCGCACCATTATCATGAATGAACTGGAGATCCCTCCTAGCAAATTGACTTCCATTCTCAATTATGATGGGATGCCTATCACTGCCAAAACAATTGTAGACGGTATTCAGGCACACCTGAGTGTTGGGGCAGAAGCGTAGCACCCATTTTCATCCTCGTTAAAAACAAAGACCATGACTTATATAAAACCCACCTTTCGCCATCCCGGACTTCCAAAGAATGCGCTAGGTTTTGCTAAATCAGATTACGAAGGTGCTATTTCCACACTCTGTGCTGGTTGCGGCCATGATTCCATCAGTGGTGGCATCATCCAAGCTTGTTTTGAGATGAATGTGGAGCCTCATCGGCTGGCAAAAATCTCTGGGATCGGGTGTTCTTCCAAGACGCCTACCTACTTCCTGCGGAACTCTCATGGTTTTAATTCGGTACATGGTCGTATGCCGAGCGTAACGACTGGTGCCAATATGGCCAATCGAGATTTGATCTACCTGGGCATCTCTGGCGATGGGGACACCGCATCCATTGGTATGGGGCAATTTGTGCATGCCATTCGACGCAACCTGAACATGGTTTACATCGTCATGAACAACGGTTGCTACGGCCTGACGAAAGGGCAAGATTCCGCTACAGCGGATCTGGGTTCCCGCACCAAACCAGGCAAACCAAATCCCTTTGAAGCCATTGATCTTGTGGGCATGGCACTAGAGCTAAAAGCCACCTTCGTAGCACGTAGTTTTTCGGGGGATAAGACTCAACTTGTACCTCTAATCAAAGCCGCCATGTCCCACCCGGGCTTTGCACTGATTGATGTTATTTCTCCATGTGTCACTTTCAACAATAATAAAGGATCCACCAAATCCTACGACTTTGTGCGTGACCATATTGCGGCCACCTCGGTCCTAGATTTTGTTCCCGAACAAGAGGAGATCACCGTCGAATACGAAGAAGGCAGCTCTGCTGATGTAGCACTGCACGATGGCTCCGTTATCGCTCTACGAAAGCTAGCACCCAAATGGGATCCTACCGATCGTTATTCGGCCTTCCTACGCCTGCAAAAGTCAAAAATGGATGGAGAAATACTGACCGGCTTAATCTACATCGATCCGAAGAGTCAGGAACTACATGACCTGATGAATACCACAAAGCGACCGCTGAATACGCTACGAGAGGATGACTTGTGCCCGGGTAGTGTGAAGTTGGAGGAGATTAATGTGAGTATGAGGTAGGGGTTAGTTGGTTAGTTATCATTTTTACTTCTTCGCGTCGGGGGACGCTCGGAAACGGACGCGAGGGAACAGACGCGAGGGAACAATGGAACGGGAAGGTGATTTTTACATCACACTATCCTGTTTTTATATGGCTCTCCTTTGTTGAAACCTGCAATTTTGTCTGTGGTTATCGGCTTGTATTGCCCGATAGATTCAATTCGACCAAATTGCTGCTCATTGAGCGAGAAAACAATCAACAATGAAAGCCGTTAGTACTCTTCAGATCAAGACTCCAGAGACGGAGCACGATGTTCATTCCTTAATTGCCAAGCGCTGGAGTCCGCGTTCATTTTCTGAGCAGGCTATTGCGCCAGATCAACTGAACGCACTTTTTGAAGCAGCTCGCTGGTCGGCTAGTGCCAACAATGAGCAACCTTGGGAATATGCATACGCACATAAAGGCACACCAGGCTTTGATCAACTATGGGATTGCCTAATGCCTGGAAATCAGCCTTGGACCCAAAAAGCAGCCGTCCTGGTTGTTACTATTCAGCGCAACACCTTTGCTAAGACCAGTAAAACCAACCCCTGGGCCACACATGATCTGGGCATGGCCAATGCACAGCTAATGCTACAAGCTGCTCACCTGGATATCTACGGTCATATGATGGCGGGTTTTGATAGCAACAAAACAAAAGAGGTATTGAATCTCAGCGATGACCAACGCCCTGTGTGCATGATCGCCTTAGGCTACCTCGGTGAAGCTGAAGCGCTGGAAGAACCATACCTCAGCCGTGAACTGAGTGCACGGAACCGTTTATCCATTAATCAATTCACACGCGAGCTATGAAAAAGATAAACATCTTTGGTTTATGGCAAGCACCCTGAGATTCTGGACACCGTACTTCGCCTAATTAATAACAACGAAGCCTGGTCGGGCGAAGGCTATACGGAGGAAGAAGTCATCATTGAGCAGTTCTGGCAGCGCTCCTATGACATCCTGCTTCTGGGCGGAGGTATAGATGATATCTCTGAAAAGAAGGTGAGAGCATTGTTCCAGCAAGCTCGTCCAGAAAGTGCTATTGTCCAGCATTTTGGTGGGGGTAGCGGATTATTGAAGAGCGAGATCGAAGGCGTTCTGGCTACCAGAGAACAAGCATCCATGCAGGTAACAGACGATCCTTTTTCGGAAAATTAGTGGATTTGGTTGTCCGCGAACAGTCGACAATATCGACTGCGCCCCACTGCCGCATCCACCAACTTTTTCCACTACTGATCGTTCAAAGATTAGCCTGACCATTTAATCTACCGTAATGGACTACCGACAAAGAGCTCAGAACAAGATTGAGAATAGGAAGCACAACACGGACTTCTACTTAGGAGACATGGGTGAGATCTATGATCAGGCAGAAGGCAAGACTGATGTTCCACACCGCCACGATTATTACACCGTATTGCTGATTGAGCAAGCAGAAGGCACCCATCTCGTCGATTACAAAACCTATTCCTTCCAACCGCTGCAAGTGTTTTTTGTCAGCCCGGGTCAGGTACACCAGGTGGCGGCGAATACCAAGCCTGATGGCTCGGTGTTTACCTTTTCTAGAGACTTCCTGGTAGCAAATAATATTCCGGAGAGTTTTATCACTAACATCAACTTATTTCAAGCTTTCGGGGACGCTCCTCCCCTACAGTTGGACCAGCTCACCTTCGAACGCCTCCAGGCCATTATCAAGCAAATGCGAGAGTGTCTTCCGATGGAACTCACCTATCGCAGTCGGGCACTAGGGGCCTTATTGCAACTGTTTCTTATTCATTGCAACAACAGTAGCACTATCAATCCGCGCCAACTCGACGAAGAGAATGCTGGCGTATGTATTCTTCGAGATTTCAAGCACCTTGTAGAGCAGCGCTATTCCGAATGGCATAAAGTAAATGACTACGCCGCAGAAGTCCATCTGAGCTCAAAGTATCTAAGCCAGACCGTCAAACAGTTTACCGGAAAGTCCGCGAAGGAATTTATTCAAGACCGTCTTTTACTAGAGGCCAAACGATTGCTACTTCACACAGACCTAACGGCAAAGGAAATCGCCTACCGCATTGGATTCGAGGAGCCACTTCATTTTAGTTCCTTTTTCAAGAAGAAGGCTGGAATCTCACCTACTCAATTCCGAGCAAAAAGCTAGTGGTCTGTCAAGGAAAGAACCCTTGGATCGCTAAATGTATTCAAGCTTAGTCAATCGAGTTCCGGGCATCACGGTGATGCGTCACCTCTATCCTGTCTACCCCCCGGTTAGACAGGAAAAGTTTCGGGAAACAGGATGCTGTGAAATCCCCAAAGTTCTCACTTGAACAGACACACTAGTGCAAATGGATTTGATGCAATTATCAATTCCCGTTGTTCATAGTGTTTAGTTATATAGAGCTGAGCTCTAATTCAATCGGAATGCGAATAACATTTACTCGGCCATTCCTTATGGTTTCTTGTACAAGCTCTCCGTGTATAATTCCATCGTATGGTCTACGGAGCGCATCTTGGTCCTTTGCTACACAAGCATATCGATATGGTGAACGAAAGACAAATCTCTCGGTGATGTAGTCATTATACCCATTCAGGCGCACCCACTCTATCAGAAGTTCCTGAAATTCCTTTGCTGTACTTAGATGAGTTACCAGCAATGGAGGTGCATCCTCACTAGTAAAGAGCAGACCCTCGAGCGAACCCACTCCATCGTAGTAAAGACGTATTTGATGCTCTGCTGCTTCAAATAGTTTTCGCCTTTCCATCAGTGTGTTGTGATCATCAGCTAACGGAGTTCTTTCACCGTAAGTGTAATGTTGGGCATTGCTTAAGGGTTGGGTACTTTCATTAGAGAGACCGCGATCCATCTTCAAAAGACCTAAGAGTTGATCTCCTCCCCGAGCCTTCTGGCTCCATACTTCATCGGAGCCGCAGGTAAATACTATCAACAACGATAGTCCCAATACGTAATTCCTCATAGTGTTATGATTACAAGTACAAAGAACAGGCTGGGCCTGTTATAACAAGCACGGAACGAAGCAATGGTATTAGACTACGGATCGAGTGGCAGCGATGGTAATGCTAGTTCAGTCAATTTCAACTCTTCTTGAGTGTCCTTTTGTGTGATTATACTGAGTAGACGGAGCGTTTCGGACCTTCTCTATAAACAACTGACTAACAATTTCTTAACCAAAGATTTAGCAGCATAATAATCTCTCACTGGCAAACCCATAACAATCAACTGCCGTCGAAAGGTAGGGGTTTCTGTAACATGAAACTACCGCGAACAAGATGAGTCGCGTTTTTTTGCGTTTAGACGCTGAATTAAAGAAGACAGACGTGAGATATAGCTATAACAAGTGTTTATCCAACTGTTGAATGTGTTTTCTATTAATTGCACATTCGTCTAACAATTCCCACCGTTCAACGACTCATTTCCCGGATTAGGCAGATTCACTGCCGAGTTTTGCCACTCTTCGAAAATTGCGCCTGTCCTTTTAAGTGATTCAAGTTGTAAAAACGTTTTCGGAAGCCCTGATCATTTGTATAGGGCTTCCATATTACACTATCGCTCCAAAAAGACAAGCATAGGAAGCCTTTGATTCTTCCTACTTATTAGACTAGAATTGGGGTGAAGGGATAGGGGGCAGCAGGCCAATAATTCGGTGTAGATACATGCCAGATTGGCCGAAGGCTTGCTTGCCTCCTTCCCGCTTTCAGCTCGCAACAGTTGCAGACAAAGCGGAAACGCCCCCTTAACGCTATCAATAGAACGAGTATGCAGTTTGCTTTTTTTCACAGCCCGAAATACAAGCTAACGCTGTGCTTTAGCATGGCGATCTTCTTCTATGTCTTCCTGGTATTTTTCTTACCCTTCGGTGTAGACAATTACAATCCCCGACACCAATATACTTTGGCCTTCCTCTTAGAAATCTTCTACTTCTTTGTAGTTGTACTCAGCTTTAGTCTGGCGAATGAGTTTTTGCTTCGCCCTCTATTCGTCAAAGAAGCTTCTGCTAAATCTATTAGCATCTGGACCCTTTGGTCTTTTATTCTGCTAGGAACACTAATTTTCTTCACCTATAACTACTTGGGCAATTGGCACGACTTTCGCATAAAGAGTTACTTCGGGTTTATTGGTAATTGTGGCAGTGTGCTGATCTTTCCAACCCTTGGCACTTTCTTCGTGTTTCGCTATCGTTCCCTTCAAGATCGGATGCACCACATCCTCTCCAGTAAAAAGGAGTTCGGCGGCCATGAATTGATCCAATTTCGAGGTCAAGGCAATAAAGATCATATCACCCTGGCGAGTTCCATATTCCTGTATGGCCAGGCACAAGACAACTACGTAGAGTTGTACTATCGGAAGGACGAGCAGTTGAACAAGTTTTTGATGCGAACCTCACTCAGCAAGCTTATTGCAAGTATAAATCACCCCTCCATCGTTCGATGCCACCGATCTTATCTGGTAAACCTTCCGCAAGTAGAAGCTATCAAGGGCGGAACCAATGACCTAGAGCTCCATCTGAGGGCTACCGACATCGCCGTACCCGTTTCCAAGTCGTATCGAGAAGAGGTCATTACCCAGCTCAAATCGCTCATGGATTTCACCAGTTAATACAAGGCCAACACCTCATCCAGTAGCCTAAAATTATTCACCCCAAATAGAGCACTTTCACCACAGTGCCCCCCAATCTCCTTGCTTTCACTGCCCGGATGCCCACTTCTTTGCTCGTGACAACATTTTGAAATCACTTGTAAAACATGTGCATCATGCAAAGTATCCCAGCATTATTCACTACCCGGAAAATCGGGCTAGTCGTTATCTTCATTAGTTTCACGCTTACCCTCAACTACCTACAAGCCCAGGAGGAAAGTACGGAAGCTATTTTACAAAGCTTTGTAGACAGCTATCAAACAGACCATATGGCACAGACCATCACTTTCGGAATCCGCATAGGCGATGACGATTGGTGGCACGTCAAGTCTATCCGAAAGCAGGAAGGTTATCTTGTGGGTAAACGCCAGCAGTATACGTTCCACAATTTTGGGCCGCACGAAGTGAGCTTACACTCCGGCCAACCTGAAGCACCCACCTGGTACTTCCATTTCGCTAATCGCGAGACCTTAGACAATATCAACAACAAGGTTTGGACAGCATCCACAGCCTCAGCCAAGTCTTTCGGCAGCGACATCGTAGCCTTGAATATTCGAGACATGGAAGGCTTTCAAAGCGGCATAAAAGACGACGCCATCGTCTACGAGGTAATGGAGCACTTTTGGAAAAAGGACGCTGTAGAAATCACCCGTTTCGCTCGCGATGGCTCTTTGCCAACTCACGGAGTAGACCACGTCGGCTTATATACCATGAAAGACAAGCGCATTGGATGGTTTAGCATTGGCCCCGATCAGGCTGCAAATGCAGAACGCGGACTGGATAAAGGCCAAGTGCCCAATCTTTTTATTGTGACCAAGGGCCGCGGCCAAGCCGATTTTGGTGATGGAATAGTAGAATTGGAAGCAGGCATGAGCGTATTTGTGGGCCAGTACGTCAAGCATGTTATCTACAATCCTTACGATGAGCCGATGGAAGGCATTGTGGTCCTATTCGGAGATAATATTGACTATGCCCGCGGGCCATCCTACATGGATTTCCTGGAGCAACAGCACCAATTTTATGAAGAGTATGATGGATGGATTAAGGAGCGTGAGGGGCAGATAATGAAGGAGTAAAAAGCAAACATGAGTCATGCCAAAAATTCGGCATGACTCATGTTCTTCCTACAGTAAAAGTGATTGCCAGCTACCACTTCAATCCATGCCCTAACTCATATAGCGGCTCAATAGAGTCATCCCAATAGTTCGGGCCAAAACGGCCTTGGACATCCTCCACTGCCTTGGGCCAGGAGTGCGGTAGCTTGCCACTAAAGTTATGGTCGCCAAATAAGACTTCAGCGACACCATCCCCTTCTGAACCCGGCAGCCAGGCCGCTACAAATGCATCGGACTGGTCAATCTGCTCGGTTACGACCAATGGTCGTCCGGAAATAAGTACAACTACTACTTTGGGGCCTTTACCCGCATAGGCATTGATATATTGCTGATGGGTCTCATTGAGCGTATACAGGTATTCGTCGCGGCTGTGGTCGTGTTGGATGTCACCGAAAAATTCGGCGTAAGGCGTCTCTCCTACAAAAATGACGGCCACATCAGCATCGTGGTGCTCGCCGGTGCCATCAGCATCGTAAACAACTTCTCCAGTAGCCTGACTTTGAATGCCTTCCAAAATGGTCGTGGCGCCAGGATAATTCTCGGCTTTGCCTTGCCAAGTCACCGTCCAGCCACCTGATTGTAACCCACTGTTATTGGCGTGCTCGCCTACCACCACAATCTTTCGACTGTCCTTCGCTATCGGTAGCGCATTGTTTTCGTGTTTGAGTAGCACCAAGGATTCCCGTACGGCCTGCCGAGCCTTGTCACGATGCGCTGCAGCACCAATTGAGGCAATTAGCGTTGAATCTGGGAAAGGATTTTCAAACAGCCCCATCCGAAATTTCTGGCGTAGGATTCGGCGTACAGCATCATCTATCCGGTCCATCTTTACGTAGCCGCTCGCTACTGCCTTTGTGAGTCCTTCCTGAAACTTTGGTAAGTCGCCATCTACGGCCATTACCATATCAACTCCGGCATTGATCACGTCGTTTTCGCCAAAGCGAGAATAGCCCTTCCAATCGGTCAGTACGATTCCATCAAAACCCATGACTCCTTTAAGGGTATCCGTAATCATCTCTTTATGAGAATGCATGAGAATGTCATGAAGCGTATTGAAAGAGGCCATTATAGCCCCAACGCCTTCCTCTACCGCAGCACGGTATGGAGGTAGCAAGCGCTCAAAAACCTCCTTACGATCCAAGGTAGTGGGCCCACCTTCCTTTCCATAGTCGGTAGCCCCATCACCGATGTAGTGTTTGGCGGTAGCCATGACGGTGTGTTGATCCGACAATTCGCCCTGGTGGCCTCTTACGGAAGCTCTAGCCATTTGTTCTGTCAGTTCAGTACTCTCCGAAAAAGCCTCGTATACCCGCCCCCAACGATCATTGTAGGGAATAGCGATACAAGGAGAGAAGGTCCAGTTGAGGCCAGTAGCTTGCACTTCCTTGGCCGTAATAGCAGCAGCTTCCTCTACCAACTGCGCATTACCCGTAGCTCCCATACCAATATTATGGGGAAAGATCGTTGCTCCGGCAAAGGTGTTCTGCCCATGGACAGCGTCTACGCCTAGCAATAGCGGAATACCCAAGCGCGTAGAAAGTGCCTCTTCCTGAAGCTCCGTAAACTTAGCTTGCCAGCCTGCTGCCCCTTCACCAGGAGTAGGACCATCTGTGTGAATCACCGAACCAATGAATTTCGAGGCCACATCACCCTCTTCAATATCCGCAAAGTGCCGCACCTGAGACATCTGACCGATCTTTTCCTCCAAAGTCATGAGCGCAAGAAGTGAGTCGATTTTCTGTTCGATTTCCTGGTCTTGATCTGTCATAATTTCTTCCGGGGCTTCCTGACATGAACTCGCACAGAATAGGCAGAGTACGAGAAATAATAAAGGTCTGGTAAAAGTGCTCCAATACACTTTCCTCTTGCTGTTCCAAAACACAGACATAGCTAACAATCATTTTTGATTTAGGGAAACACATCGTACGCTGTACGTGGCCTTAGCCTCTAAGTTAAGCATAAAAATTTGGGCTACTACTAGACGTCAGCCTATTGTTAGGCGACACTATGCAGGCTTACTCGATTTGCATTATTGCATAAAAATCATTTACTTTGAATTACAAAGTACTTTCAATTCAAAAAAATACTGTCATATGATTACCGCAAACAAACGGCTCATCTATATCCTTTTAGGCATACCTCTACTTCTGCTCATCCCACTAATTGCAATGCAGTTTACGTCGGAGGTAAATTGGAAGGGTTTTGATTTCGTTGCTGCCGCAGTTATTCTACTGGTGGTAGGTCTATCGATGGAATTCGTACTAAGAACGGTCAAGCAACCACGCCATCGCATCCTGGTTGCCATCGGATTTTTAGTATTACTTCTACTTATTTGGGCCGAGCTGGCAGTAGGCATATTCGGCACGCCATTCGCAGGAAGCTAATTGAGCGGAGGGTTAGAAATCAATATGAACTTGATTTTGTTAATAGCTCTTCAGGGTAAAACCAAAGGTCAGAAATCGATCTTCTTGCCGTTGGCTGGTGATGACAACGCTTTCGAACGTATGGAGGTAATTAACTTTGAAGTCCAGAAACGGCCATAGGGGAAACGCTAGACTCAAATCCCCTTGCCAACGATAGTTATCTCCTCGCTCTAAAGACGGTTGTACATAACTCTCGTGCGTGACGATGACTTTATCTTTGAAGAGATGATAATTACCATTTACCCAAAGGGTCGCCCGAAAAGTGTGGATAGAATTATCGCCATTGTAGAATGGCCGATTGAAGCTAGGGCGCTCGAAGTCAGTCTGTTCGTATTCACTTGATAGTGAGAATTTGAGCCAATCCTTCTTGCGCTGATACAAATTAACGGTAAAACCTCCTCCGAATAGATAGCGCAACCGAATCTCCCGTCGGAAACTGGTACTTCCGAAGCCCAAAATAAAGGGATAGATTTTCCGATCAGGATTGAAGTACAAGAAATTCAGACTGAGCATATCCTCGTCTGCCAGCTTGCCTCCAAACGCTTGATATACGTAGGAGTTCTGGGTCTTGAACTCCCATTTCCTCCAAGGCTTATAGCTTAGATCCGCCCGAGCTCGAAAGATGGAAGTCTCGACATTTCCTCTCTGCCACAAGCCACTAAAGGATAGTTTTGCTTTAAGCCTTAGTGTATCGCTCTCATTGATTTGAGCAACAATAACAAACGGGCACAACAGTAGAAAGTAAAGGAGTTTTTTCATCAGGCTGGGATAAGAATCGCCCGAAAATTAAGCAAAACCACTTTCTACCCGCCCTCTTTTATTCTCTGTTTTTACAAGTCATAAATTGGAGACAAAGATGACATCCCCACTTTACTGCTCCCCCTCTTCCATATTACTTAATCACTAAAACCCGGGGATTAATCGGATAGATCCATTCTACCCCTCGTTCAGTGACAACAGCGTCATCTTCGAGTGGTACACGGAGCTTCTTGCCACCCCATTCCGGCACCTTGGTATAGGCAAAGAGTTCGATCGACAATAGATTGCTAGGCTTAATCTCGAAACCCAAGCGTACCGGGTTAAAGAAGGCGATAGATGGCCCCACTCCATGCCCCCAGTTTCCTACAGAGTGGCAACCGATAATAACGTCGGTCACGTCACCATCGGTAAACTGATTGAAGCCTTTCATCTTATTGAAGCCTTCGGCCTCTAGCGCTTCATATACGGCATTTTCCGCTTCTTGAGCAGTAACGCCTGGCTTGATGGTTCGCTTAATGATGTCGCGTACTATTACGCCTTGATCAAAGGCATTCTGAATACCTGGTGGCACCGCTGTTTCTCCTTCCTGAAGCACATAGGCCATTCGCTTCATATCGGTATACATATTCATGAGGCCTACGCCGAAATCAATCATGATCACATCCCCACGTTGAATAATCCGATCCGTGGAGGTGGCCAGGATACCACGTACTCCCGTGACGTATACGGAAGGCATACCAAAGGAGGATTCCAGATTGTGCTGAAACATCTGTTCCTTCATCCACCAAGCCACATCCTCTAAAGTGGTAATACCCGGTGTGACTACTTCATTGGACAGTGCCCGCTCAGCGATCTGATAGGCCAATTCGCAGGCCTCTCCATAAACCGCAATCTCACTTGCTACGCGACGAGAGCGAAAATCTGAAACGAGCTTTTCGGCAGAGACAAAGCGTTCGGCATACTTTTCACCCAAGACTTCTTCCAGTTCTAAGTAGCCAGAGTACGATAGACCATCGGCGCCACCAATGTTTTTGGAAAAATTCAATCCAATACGTTGTGGATCGCGCTCCTCTACGAACTCGCGTAGCTCTAAGTCTGAACCAAAAATATCGTAGGCTCCTCCCTCTTTCAGTAAGTACCCGCTGATTCCTAAGGCGGCTCGTTCGATACGGTCCCCTCCCCTATCGGTAAAGACGTAGTAGCCGGTAGAACTTACATACCCTTCACCCATATCTGGATATAGAGGATCGAAGCGCCCTTCGCGGTTCATGACGATCCACATATCAATATTGTTTTCTCGCATGACCTCCGGCAGAACGAGGTCAAACTTATCGTTGCGGATTTGATTCATTTTGCGCCAGCGGCGATGCGATTCTTGGCTGAAGGAAAGGCTAGTTGCCAGTAACACGAAGCAGATGGTAAGGATTAATCTCATGTGGATGTAGGTCTGATGAAAAGGACGTGGACACCCTCAGAAACACCTCTTGTGCGTGTATCTAGGGCCGTTCAATATACATCAGCCTGGATAGCATTTCCTAATCGTAATCCGTAATTTACAATTATACCCTAGCCTAAAAATCGATTCATTATGTACCACACTAAGTCAATCCCTGCTGTTTTTATAAGCCTTTTATTCCTTGCCCTACTTAATTGTGGCGCCTCACCTGGCACGGGCAACAGCACAAACCCGAACAGTTCCGACCTAATCGATAACGGGATTATTCAATTTCAATTTGATGGTGCAAATTGGCAAAGTGGCCCTCCCGGCCATCCGGAAATGAATTTTGAAGAAGAAGCCATTACCGACGGTTCCACCATGGTACGAATTGAAGGCTATGCCGACGATCAATCCAACTTTGCCCTAACCATTTATCAGGCCACTGGCATTGGCACAGGCACCTACCCTATTACCGATCAGGGAATGCTGGGCTTCCTGAAGTTCAAAGACCAAGGTGGGATAAACTATGTTACCAATGGCATGCCAGACAACCCTGGATCAGTTACGATCACAGAATTCACCGCGGAGAAAGTCGTAGGTAGCTTTCAATTCCGCATGCGCAGTGCCGGCAACCCCGATGATATCAAGGAAGTTACTGCTGGTAGTTTTGACCTGCGGTTTACGACCTATTGATCCTTAGACTGCTACTGTTACACGTAAGGCCTTTAGACCGTCAGCTCCCTGTAGGCGTTCCAGTTCCAGCTCTTCAATATCATCTGTGATATACCCTTGTTGGAGCAAATGATCAATGTACTCCAGGTACTCAAGCCGGTCCTTTTCCTGTAGCCAAACGATAGCGATCTTACCTTTTTGCGTAAGCCGCTCGCTAGTGCCTTTGATAACGGCCTTGTCGATACGCTTCTTGAGAATCTCGTAGCGTACATTATAGGCACCATCTACATCAAATTGCTTCTCATCCATATTGAAGCGGATGCTCAAAGCATTGTTATAGACAAAAACCAACTGAGCCGTCGTCAAAGTCACCGGAAACTTAGAGGCATTCTTTTGTACCAAACGGGTAAGATCGCACATGAGCAGCAATTGCCAGAGGCGAAAATCCCGGAGAAAATAAGGGCTAAAGTTTCCTTCTTCAAGGATGGATTGCCCGAGATAGATATTGTATTCGACGCCATCCGTGATGTACTTCTCAAAGAAGTGCGGCAGGATCTCTTGTTTCTTAGCCACCTCCTTATCGATATAACGCGAGATCAGATCATTAAGCTGATGTACGCTGTCCTCATAGTCGCGTCGCTGGCGGTAGACGATATCCAGGCGAGGATCAAGGTATTCGAAATACTTCTTGAGGATGCCCTTAGGAAGGTTATCGTAATTCTCGGCGAGCTCTCTCAACAAGGGGTGAATTTCCTCTGTCAAAAGCTCTACTATCTGAGATTCATCACTGGACACAAAACCGCCTTCTTCTAAGCGGCTACTGAAGGCTTCCGTCTTCGCCAGGTAGATATCAAGCAACTGGAAAGACAAGCGCTTACGGAAGGCCTTCATTACCTTTTGTACGCGCTGCAAATTATCCAGCATATCCGCAGCAATGGAGCGGTTTCGGATTTTGGAAGACCCCACAATATCTGCCTGCCCATAGAGCGGGTAGACATCCTTGAAGGCAATCGGATCCATCGTCTGTGACTGCTCCTCTGTTTGTTGGGAAAAGAGGTACTTCTGACTAACCTCCTGGAACTTCCACTCTACACTAGGATGGATGTAGGTAAATTGCTTCTGGATAAAGAAGTTGATATTATTATCCATCTCTGAGACCCATCTATTACTCCCCACCTGAAAGAGGGAGATGACATCTCTCAATTTGACCAATAGCTTGTTATTGAAACGGTAGGGTTCTTTACAAGCCAATTCCATAGCGGCGTAGACCTTGCCGTTGCGATCACGCTGAGGGGCCAATAGTAAACTGCGATAACCCTGCTCAATTAAGTTTGCCTCAACCTTAGTTGGGTTCTCAATAGCCTGCAAATCTGCCACAATAACGGTCTCTCCCTTACTGAGGGTTTTGCCATAACTGCTGTCCTCACAAAAGTCACGTTTCGTGAATTGGTCCAATACCGGTACCCCTCCAAGAATACTCCAAGACAATAGCTGAGCGTACTTGAAGTCACGACGTAGAAAGCTACCAAAATCTAAATCTGGCATCTGCAGGTAAGAGCGAATGAGCCCTCTCAGCTCATCGCGAATAGCCTCTGCGTTTTCGATGTCCTCATCATCCGTCTCCGAGATCATCATCTCCTTCATCTCCGAAAGTACCTCTACCTCCGTAACGTCCTGGACATAACCGACAACAAGACCTTCAAAGGCGAAATCTCCTGGCGGAAAATGCTCTAACCAGTAAGCTTCGTTATCCCATTCGTTAAAGAGTTGGTGAATTTGTGCTTTACTCAAATCTGGCAATTCCCGCTTCGGTGTAGTCTTAATGTAGTCTAGGATGACATTCACCTTAAAGTGCATCTCTAGCATGGTCTTCCGATTTCGGAAAGTCATGATCTGGTAAGAGTTCGCATCAAATGCCTGACCGTAAAAGGTATTCAGGATCAGCTTACCCGCTTCCACCGCTGGGCGCCCCATCTTGCCCTGGATCAGTGCACCGGAGATTTTCACTTCCCATTCATCAGAGTGGAACACCTCCTGCATAGAAGGCGTCATGTAGAAAAACTCCTTACTAAACGGCTTACCAATAAAGCCCATTTGTCCTTCAAAGAACAAGGATGGAAACAGTAGGCAGATAACCGCCTCACGTTTTTCTGGCGTATCTAGATTATCAGGATCAGAAAACTCCAGTAAGCTCTCTTCTAATTGCTTAATAGCGTGTCCGCCAATGGTCTTGGCTGCCTGACGAACTCCGGTATCATCATTCGTAATGCGCTCCAGAAATGGAACAAAACTGAATGTAGATGCATAGGGATTCTCTTCCTTCTTAGCGTTCATCATTTCGAAGAACTGCTTGATCGGCATGTACTGTAGTGTACATTCTTCCTTGGTCGTGGCTTTCGCCTGAGCGACAGCGTTTGTCATAGTATGCAGGTATTTGCGCTATTAAAACAAGTTAGGCAAAAATATGGTTGCAGGAAGGGATTAGAGGCTGGGTAGTTTGATTAGGTAGTTGGTTGGTTAGGTTTGATGGTTGAGTGGTTTTTTAGGTTTGGTGGTTGGATAGTTGGGTTAGTGAATTTAGTTGGGTTAGTTGAATTAGTTGGATGAATTTAGATTGCTCTTCTTATATGTCCTTATATGCCTTATTTGGTTCAAAAAACTTAGGTGACCTACGGTGTCTTGGGTGGTTTTAAGGTTAGTTGGTTTGGTGATTGGATGATTTGATAGTTGGGTTAGTTGGATGAGTTTAGGCTGCTCTTCTTATATGTCCTTACATGCCTTACGCGAATCAAGGGCTAAGAGCAACATATTTGA
>CAJXOS010000052.1 GCA_913057725.1 uncultured Lewinella sp. | reverse complement strand
CCAACTAACCAACTAACCAACTAACCAACTAATCCTTCAATTCGTACCTTTAGGCCCGCAATGAAAAAGGATCTAGGTCGTTTGATGTTAGTTCCTTTCCGTTATCAATTGAAGATTGTACATCGACCTTGAATCTACCACTCAAAATAGCGCGTCGTTACTTGTTCGCTCGGCGATCCACTAATGCCATTAATATCATTACTGGTATTGCTGTGTTTGGTGTGGCCATTGGTACGGCAGCCCTCATTTTGATCCTATCCGTATTTAATGGATTTGAGGATTTATTCCTGGGTTTGTACAACAGCTTCAATCCGGATGTCACTATCACGCCTGAAAAAGGTAAGACCTTCGATGTTGACTCTATCACCTTGGAGCAGCTTTATCAGTTGGAGGAAGTAGTGGCCATTTCTCAGACGCTGGAGGAGAAGGCCATGTTTGATTACAAAGACAACAAGGACATTGGCTTGCTTAAAGGGGTAGATCAGTACTACTCTGTTGTGACGGGCATCGATAGCACAATCCGGGAAGGTTCATATCGCTTTGATCAGGATGGAATACCCTTAGCGGTAATTGGCCAGGGTATTCGGAATAAACTGGGGGTTGATGTAGATGACCCCTTTAGTCCGTTAACCATCTATTGGCCTAAGCGTAAGCGATCAGGTATTTTTGATACGCGTCCTTTCAAGTCGAAGCAAGTACAGCCAACAGGAACATTCCTGGTGCAGCAAGATTTTGAAAATCAATATGTGCTTACGTCCATCGATTTAGTTCGGGAGTTGCTGAACCGACCAGGTGCTTGCTCTGCTTTAGAGATTGACTTGGCAGAGGGTTCCTCCAATAGCTCTACTTATGCCAAACTGCAGGATATAGTAGGAGAGGAGTTCGTTATCAAGAACCGTTATGAGCAAGAAGCATCCTTCCTGCGCCTCATGCAGGTAGAGAAGTGGTTAAGCTTTGCCATTGTTGGTTTGATGATGCTGCTCATTAGTTTCAACCTGATTGGTGCGCTTTGGATGATTGTGCTGGAAAAACAGGCTGATATAGCTATTCTACGTTCTATGGGGATGACCAGAGGTGATGTATATCGCTTGTTCATCTACGAAGGTCTACTGCTTTGTGGTTTCGGCGTTTTGCTTGGTTTCGCACTAGCTACCATTATCTACATTCTGCAAACGACGGTAGGGATTATTAACCTTCCGGGTGGAATGCTTATTGATGCCTACCCAGTAAGTCTACGCTGGTTTGACTTCCCAATAGTAGCACTGACAGTAATCTCAATTGGGGGCTTAGCTGCTATTCTTCCTGCACGGCGTGCCCGCCGTGTCGAAGCCGTAATCCAATCTGAATAAGAGGGCGTCCGTCCGCTTTACGTTTATTCTAGTCGATATTTATTAGATCTTTCACTTGTTTTGGATACCTAAGTAGGGGGGTAAATCGTTTTTCTACATCCTAGGGATAGATAACAATAACATTCTCCAATAACACGCTCTAAAAACCAATAAACATGAAACATTTGCTTTTGCTTTTCTTCCTATCACCACTTGTATTGATGGCGCAGGAAACTCGTTCTGTAGGTCCATTCGATGAGTTGGTTATTACTGGAAAACTAGACGTGACCCTGGAACATGGCGACACCGAACAGATCATCATTGAGAGTGATGACTTTCCTGATGATGAACTAAACCTCAGTATGCGTGGTGGTCGACTCAAGCTCAGCCTGGTAGATGGTTGGATTAAGGGCGACCGTCGTCTTCGTGTACGAGTACAATACAAGCAATTGACATCCATCCGTGTAACTGCAGGAGCAGAGCTTAGAAGCGATCAAGTGATCACTGGTGATGCATTGGAAATCAAAGCAGGTAGCGGTGCTGAAGTTGACCTGGAATTAGAAGTACATACTTTAGAGGCAGGAGCAGTTGAAGGAGCAGAGTTAGAGTTAAGCGGTAACGTAAAGATTCAATATGCTTCAGCAGCTACTGGCGGCATGTACTATGCGTCTCGTCTGGTTGCCGACCGTACAGAGGTCAAGGCAAATACTGGTGGAGAGGCACGAGTAGTAGCCCGTGAACACCTAGACGCTGTAGCTAACACTGGTGGCCACATCAGATATTCTGGTGATCCTGAACAGAAGTATACCCGCACAAATCTAGCAGGAGATATCTCTCAGTACTAGGACTGTTCGAGTAATAGAGTAGCAACACTCTTTTTGAACCACCCCAGGCTCCCAAGAGCACCCGAGTATTTTCTTCGGTGTTCTCAGGTGCCTTGGGTGGTTTTCTTTTTACCCCACGCTCCCAAGCGTCCCCCGACGCAAATAATGTCACCTTCCCTCCGTTCCCGAGCGTCCCCCGACGCGAGAATGACTAGCCTACCCCCGTTCCCAAGCGTCCCCTGACGCGAGAATCACTATCCCAACCCCATGTTCCCGAGCGTCCCCCGACGCGAGAATCACCATCCCAGTCAACCAACCTTAAAACATCCTAACCATCCTACCAACAATTCCCTATCTTTGGCGCTCCTCAAATACCGATGAAAATGTACACGGCGCTAGCCAACAAAGAAAAGAGCATTTCCGTAGTGGGCTTAGGGTATGTGGGTTTACCATTAGCCTTAGAATTAGCCAAGAAATTTCATGTCATAGGCTTCGATATTAGTGCTGAACGCGTAGCACTGATGAAGCAGGGGGTAGACCCTTCGGAAGAACTTGAAGGTGAAGCCTTTCTAGGAAGGGACATAGTATTTACCTCCAATGCTGCTGATCTCAAAAATGCCCATTTTCATATTGTGGCTGTTCCCACACCAGTCGATGAGCACCGCGTGCCTGACCTTACTGCGCTAACCAAGGCTTCAGAAACAGTTGGCAGAGCCCTGAAGAAAGGGGATTACGTCATCTACGAATCCACCGTTTACCCTGGTGCGACAGAAGAGGATTGCCTTCCAATCTTAGAAGAAGAGAGCGGGCTAAGTTTTGCAAACGGCGATTTTAAGTTGGGATACTCTCCAGAACGCATTAATCCGGGAGATAAAGAGCGTACTATTGATAAGATCCTAAAGATCGTTAGTGGTTCTGATGATGAGGCACTAAAGGAAATTGCAGCAGTATACGGCGCGGTCATCACCGCAGGTATCTATGAGGCATCTTCTATTAAGGTAGCTGAAGCAGCTAAGGTGATCGAAAACTCTCAACGTGACTTGAATATCAGTTTCATGAACGAGTTGGCGATTATCTTCGATAAGATGGATATTGACACGCATGAGGTTTTGGCGGCAGCTGGCACAAAATGGAACTTTCTTCGGTTTTCTCCAGGCTTAGTGGGAGGGCACTGTATTAGTGTAGATCCTTATTACCTGCTGCATAAGAGCAAGCAGTTGGGCTATGACCCTCAAGTCATCCTTAGCGGACGCCGTGTGAATGACGCTATGCCAGGCTTTATTGCGAAGCGAATGGTGCAGATGCTGATTCAAAAGGGGAAGAACCCTAAGAATACAAAGGTGCTTATTATGGGTACTACCTTTAAGGAAAACGTCTCCGATATTCGAAATTCCAAAGTAGTAGATATGGCGCGAGAGCTCATGGATTTCTCTGTTCATGTACATTTGACAGATCCCCACGCTTCACCTAATGAGTTGGCGCACGAGTATAAAATGACCTTGGTCGATAAGGTCAGTGATGACTACGACGCGGTTATCGTTGCGGTAGCTCATGATGAGTATAAGGCAATGGATTTCAAGCAATTTGAGTCAATCATGACATCATCGCCTATACTCTTTGATCTAAAAGCACTGTATGATTATCCAGTAATGGATAGTGAGTTAACCTACTGGCGCTTGTAAATCCAAGATTAAGGATTTACCTAACAGTAGATTGCCAATGTGATAATAGGCCAAAAAGCAAATAAAGCCTAACTTAGCGGGGTTAATTAGAAAGACCCTGATTAACCCCATGACGAGGAGCTTGAAAACGACATTACCAATTGCCAGACCTTCCCACGAAAACCACCTTCACGATACAGAAGCGCGGTGGTTTGCTGTATATACAGGTTACAAGCGCGAAAAGAAGGTAGTAGAACTCCTACGGAAAAAAGGGATTACTGCCTACGTTCCACTACAAAAGTTAAAACGATATTATACCCGCAAAGTCAAAGAGGTAGAACTGCCCTTAATCAGTTGCTATGTCTTTGTCCATATTACCCAATCTCAGTATGTACCGGTGCTGGAAACCCAGTACGTTCAACGCTTTTTGAAAATCAGGCGTAACCTCCTTGCTATTCCTAATCATGAAATTGATCTACTGCGAAGAATAGTAGGTGAAATTGGAGGCGTAGAGGCAGACGTAACTAGCCTACGCCAAGGCGACGCTGTTGAGGTGATCGGTGGTCAATTAACCGGATTGACTGGCACCTTAATTGAACAGAAGGGACGCCAATGTTTGGTGATTTCATTACAGACGCTGGGCTACGACTTGCTTATGGAAGTCAGCCCACAACACGTACGTAGGCTACAGAAAAATTTAGCCTCGTACTGAAACTAAGTGACGGACGACACAACCTATTGAAACCCAGTAAAGATTGTATTCGGTCATCCATATGAGATGAACGACTTCATATCGGTATGCGGCTGCCGCTATTGACCACTACGTCAGTAATTGCCGCAACAATTATGGACGTGCAATTGCACATATCGCCTTCAGGCCATAAATCCGCTGCGACTTATGGAGGGCGAAGCCGTATTTCGACCCACCCTAGCCCTCCCTCTCCAGGGAGAGGAAGTAGTTTTGTAAGCGGTTTAGTCCTTTATTTCTTCAAATTTGATTTGTCGGATGTTTAGTTTTTTTAAGGCTAAACCGATGCTGGATAGTTACCAATTACTTGGTCTTGACCTTCACTCACATCTACTGCCAGGGATTGATGATGGGGCAAAGACGGTAGAGGAAAGCCTTGCCCTTATTCGTCGCTTGCAGGGCATGGGTTTCAATCGCTTTATCACCACACCGCATGTGATGGCTGATTTATATCCGAATACACCAGAAATAATACTGGAAAAACTAGAAGTTGTCAGGGCTGCTGCAAGAGAAGAGGGCTTAGAGGTACAGATAGATGCTGCGGCAGAATACCTGATGGATGAGGCCTTCGGAGAAAAAATGGCGGCGGTAGAGCTGCTGACGCTCCCTGGTAACAGAGTATTGGTGGAGATGGCTTTCGTCTCAGCGCCTCCAAACCTGGACCAGTATATCTTTCAACTGCAAACTAAAGGGTATAAGGTATTACTTGCACATCCGGAACGTTATCTGTTCTTTCGTGATAATTTTAAGCGGTATGAGTCGTTGAAGGACCGAGGAGTGGAGTTTCAAATGAATCTCCTTTCATTGGTTGGCTATTATGGTAAGCCCATACAAGATAATGCACTACGCCTCTTAAAAGCGGGAATGATCGACTATCTGGCAACGGATCTACACCATGAGCGTCATGCAGAAAATTTAGAGCGGTTGCTACAAGAAAAGAAAATCAGCCGTTTACTAGCAGAGTACGTCCAGAGGATGAAAAATCAACTGTTAGCTTAATCCTTAGCATAAATACTTAACACTGCTTAGTCCAACTAATCTCATTAACTTAACTAACCTACCCCCCTCTTGAAATCTTTCGCTCTAATTGGTGCCGCTGGCTATATTGCGCCCCGGCATATGAAGGCTATCAAGGATACCGGCAATAACCTTCTAGCTGCGCTGGATGCTAATGACTCCGTTGGTATTATTGATAGTTATTTTCCGCAAGCTGATTTCTTTGTCGAATTTGAACGATTTGATCGACATATTGAGAAACTGAAACGGAATGGTCAGCCACTAGATTATGTGAGCATTTGTTCACCTAACTACCTACATGATGCCCATATTCGTTTCGGACTTCGCCATGGTGCTGATGTCATCTGCGAAAAACCTTTGGTGCTGAATCCATGGAATGTAGATGCTCTACAGGAGATTTGCAACGAAACAGGTAAGGAAGTCTATAATATCCTCCAACTTCGGTTGCATCCGAGCGTGATTGCATTAAAGGAACGCATCGCAAAGGCACCGAAGGATAAGAAGTTTGATATCGACTTGACTTATCTTACCTCCAGAGGATACTGGTACTATACAAGCTGGAAAGGTAATCTGGAGAAATCAGGTGGGATTGCTACCAATATTGGTGTTCACTTCTATGATATGTTACAATGGGTCTTTGGCCCCATTCAGGAGAATGTTGTACATGTTCATACCCATGATCGTGCAGCAGGTTACCTGGAATTAGAACGAGCTCGGGTACGTTGGTTCTTGAGTATTAATTATGATTGTATTCCTGAACATATTCGTGCGACGGGAGCTCGAACTTATCGTTCACTGATGATTGAGGATGAGGAGTTCGAGTTTAGTGGTGGCTTTACGGAGCTTCATACCCGTAGTTATGAAGCTATTTTGAATGGGGAGGGGTTTCCTTTGGCGACGGCCAGAACTGCCATTGAGACGGTTCACCAAATTCGACATCAAAAACCGGTGGGTCTTAAAGGTGATTTTCACCCATTAGCTAAACTACCATTGAGTAAACACCCTTTTGCACGTTAGAACTAAACAACTGAAGTTTAATACATGAAAGTTCTTGTTACAGGTACGGCCGGATTTATCGGATTTCACTTGGCCAATCGTCTAGTAGCTGATGGGCATGAAGTGGTAGGCTTAGATAGTATTAATAACTATTATGATGTTAGCCTAAAGATTTCTCGGTTAGAGGAAGCTGGTATAGCTCGAAACCGAATTGCGTATCGAGAACTGGTCTCAAGTAGTAAACACGCGAATTATTACTTTGTCCAGCTTAAGCTTGAAGATCTGGCAAGTTTGCAGGAGTTATTTCAAGAACATCAGTTTACTCATGTGGTCAATCTAGCAGCTCAGGCAGGTGTGCGATACAGTTTGAAAAATCCATCCGCATACTTACAAAGTAACGTAGTAGGCTTTGCCAATCTCTTAGAGTGTTGTCGGCATAACCAAATACAGCACTTTGTCTACGCTAGTTCCAGTAGTGTTTACGGGATGAATAAAAAAATTCCATTCTCTACCAGCGATAATGTGGACCATCCGGTATCACTTTATGCGGCCACAAAAAAAAGTAATGAACTGATGGCTCATACTTATAGTCATCTTTTTGCACTGCCTACCACAGGTCTACGCTTTTTCACGGTATACGGTCCTTGGGGTAGGCCGGATATGGCTTATTTTCTTTTTGCCAAGGCCATTCTAAATAATGAGCCAATCAAGGTCTTTAACTACGGGGAAATGCAAAGGGATTTCACATTTGTAGACGACATTGTGGAAAGTGTGACCAGAGTATTGGCCCGTCCACCAGAAGGAAACGACGAATGGTCTGCAATAGCTCCAGATCCGTCTAGCTCTTCTGCACCGTATAAGGTATTCAATATCGGTAATAACCAGCCGGTTGATCTGATGCACTTTATTCGTGTCATAGAGCAAGAACTTGGCAAAGAGGCCAAAAAGGAAATGTTACCGATACAAGCTGGGGATGTACCTACTACCTTTGCTGATGTTTCGGATTTGATCGATGCGGTTGATTACAAACCCAAAACAACGATTGAAGAAGGTATCAGAGTCTTCATAAATTGGTATAAAGCCTATTACGGTATTTGAGAAACCCCTGTAAGCTATGAGTTTTCAAAATAGACTACTTTTTTTATTCTTGACTGCCGTTATCTTAGTTGGCAGTTCCTGCGTACGACATCCGGAATTACTGAATTTTAGTGAAGGCCCGGCTTTCCCATCAACGCCGGAAACAATTACTAACAGTCCTAAACTCATTTTGCAAGCAGATGACTTGATTTCCATTAGGGTCAAAGCCCTGGATGAAGAAACTACTCTTCCTTTCAATGTTGATTTGCCTAATGTTGCGGCAGGTAATATTAATGCAAATAGTGCTGTTCGCCCTATGTTTGGTTATCTGGTGAGTGCAGAAGGAACGATCGATTTCCCAATTCTGGGTACGCTGGAGGTAGCCGGCAAATCTATCGAGCAAGTGAGAGTGATAATTACTGAAAAACTGGAACCATACTTGAAAGATCCAGTGGTAATTATTAGGTTCCTCAATTTTAGGGTGACTGTTTTGGGGGAAGTCCTACAACCAAGTACATTCTTTTTTGCCAACGAACGTGTAACGGTGCTGGATGCCCTGGGACAGGCCGGTGACTTGACCCCTTACGCCAATCGAACAAACGTTTTAATTATCCGGGAAGTTGGTGGTGAACGCCAGTATGGTTATCTGAACTTACAGGATCGATCAATCTTTAAGTCTGACTTCTTTTATTTGCGGCAAAATGATGTTATCTACGTAGAACCGTTGGAAGAAAAAACAGCTTCCTTGCGGGATCAATCCCAACGGATCCTTCCTTGGCTTTCGGTAATTACTTCATTGACAACTCTTGTAATTACTTTGACTCGGTAAATAAAATGACGTCTACAGTTGGTTGTCATTTGTTCCCCATTAACTACTAAACGTAAGATTTGGAAACGCAAGAAAGCTCATTCTTACCAGGTGTTGATCTAGAGCCAGAAACTTTGGATTTACGTGCGCTATTTAGTCGATTACTTAGTTTTTGGCACTGGATTCTACTGTGCCTACTATTAGCTTATATCGGCGCGCGCCTCTATTTACGGTATACCGTGCCTGTTTATGAGACCAGTAATAAAGTCCTGATTAAGGTTCAAAAAGGAGGAAGTGGAGGTTTGTCCGAAGAACTGCTACTTGAAGAATTCGGTGTTTCGCAATTAGTAGATAATCTGGACAATGAAATTCATATTCTGACTTCCAGGTCTTTGATGCAGAAGGTAGTAGAGAAGAAGAAACTTAATATCTCGTATGTCAGCTTAGGGAGAATCAAAGAACGGGAACAGTATCAGCGCACACCAGTTTTTGTAGATTCTGTTGCTTGGGGCAGTGATAAGCGTCGGGTGTCTGTTGAGGTCCAATTGATTAGCGACGATTCCTTTTTTCTTGTACAGGACGAAGACAAAGTGCCACATTCTTTGTTCGAGCCTTTAGAAATTGGTGTTGATACGATTTGGTTGAGAAGGAATCAACAAACTGACCTATTTGATATACCACTTCGGATTCAGATTCAACCAATTGACAAGGTTGCCAGAAGCTTCCTTTCACAGTTGACTGTTGGTAAGATTGGTCGTTACGGTAGTGTCCTGGAGCTCAAAATGAGGGATCCGGTGCCGCAAAGAGCTGCAGATATTGTTAATTATCTGGTAGTGGTATATAATGAAGAGGCCATTCGTGATAAAAATGAGGTCGGAAGAAAAACACTTGAGTTTATCGATGATCGGTTACAATTACTTACAGATGAACTACGCCAGGTAGAGGGAGATGTCGTTGACTACAAGGAACGCAATGCGATCCCCACAGAGGCAAGTGCCTCAGTAACGATGATCCTAACAGAAGTGAATGTTTATGACAATGAAAAATCACGTTTGGAGTTAAGCAGAGACCTTCTGCGTTCTATGGAAAATGGCCTCAAAGTTACGGAAGGCAACTACGAGTTATTGCCAACAAGCCTGGTCGAAGGGCTTGCTGCAAATATCAATCCTGCTATTGAGAATTACAACGAATTGGTGCTCACCCTTGATCGGATCAAACGTAGTGCTAATACGGACAATCCACAAAGAATAACGCTGGAAAACCAACTTGTGGAGCTACAGTTAAATCTGAGAGAAGGAGTAGAGGAGGCAAGAGTCAACGTAGAGCGCTCCATTGAACAATTGAACCAAAAAATTGAAACCCTACAAGACAAGATTCAGCGTATACCTCGCCAAGAGAGAGATTTGGTTGAGATAAAGCGTCAGCAAAATATTAAGGAGAGTCTATATCTCTTTCTTTTACAGAAAAGAGAGGAAACGGCTTTATCTAGTGCTGTAACCTCTGCCAATGCTCGAGTTATCGACCCTGCACTTACCCCAAGTAGCCCGGTTTCACCTCAGCCTACTAATGTGTATCTGGCCTTTTTTCTTGGCGGACTAGCACTACCAATCTCCTTAGTAGTGCTAAGAGATATTCTTGATAACAAAATCTATAGCGAAGCTGATATTAAAAAGCTCACAGATACGCCGATTCTGGGGAGTATCGCTCAGCATTCAGTGGAAGAGTCACTGGTAGTGAAGGCCAATAGCCGAAAGGCAATTGTTGAAATGTTCCGAATGCTAAGAAGTAATCTTAGTTATTTTGTGGCAGGACGGGGGCAACAAACGATACTCATTACCTCTGGAGCGAGTGGGGATGGTAAGACCTTTATTACTATTAACCTTGGACTTACGCTGGCCATTTCAGGTAAGAAGGTATTGCTGATCGGAGTGGATCTTCGAAAGCCCAAATTGAGTAAGTATTTACGGAACCAGGAGGACGCACAACTAGAAGGGCTGACTAATTATTTGATCGGAACCGCTAGTGTAGAGGATATTGTCTATGGAGTTGAGGATCAAGAAAACATATCTTTTATCCCCAGTGGACCAATTCCTCCTAATCCCGCAGAGTTACTTAATTCTCCGAAATTATCGGATCTGTTCACTGAACTAAAAGCAGTGTATGACTATATTCTTATAGACTCAGCGCCAATTGGTTTGGTTGCTGATGCCTTTTCTTTGACTCCACATATCGACGCCACCATTTTTTCAGTTCGGCACGGGAAAACGCCTAAACCGGTCCTCCAGCTAGTGGAAAATTTGCGCCGGGAAAACAAACTCAACCGGCCTACCATTGTGCTGAACGGCGTAAAAGAAGGAAGCAGCTACGGTTATGGTTATGGTTACGGTTATGGTTACGGCTACGGCTACGGTTACGGTTACTATGAAGAGGACGCCTCTAAGAACTGGATCACCCGTTTCTTTAAACGTCCTTAGTTACTTTAGCTCTTGGGTTTAAAGCAAAAGATTGTTCAAGGAGGATTTCTTTTGGCTTCAGCCAATCTTCTTGCTCAGTTTGTCTCCATTGGGGTAAATATCATTTTGGCTACGATCTTAGTGCCAGAGGATTTTGGACTAGTCGCGTTGGCCACAACTTATATTGGCTTCGTCAAAATCTTCACTGTAATCGGGTTTGGATCTGCTATCATTTATGAACGGAAATCCACCCAGCGGCAACTGTCCACCCTTTACTGGCTAAACATCGGCTTATGCACCTTGACCTTCAGCCTTGTGATAGCGACAATACCCCTTGCAGCCGAGTTTTACGAAGAACCAAGGTTAGTGAACGTAGCTATGGTGGCGGCTACAAGTATTGTGTTGTATCCGTTATTCACGATACATTACAAAATCGAAGAACGTGACCTGAGGTTTAAGTTGCTGAGCAAAGTCAATGTAATTGCACTGTTAATTGGGGCTGTAGTTGGAATATCCAGTGCCTATGCTGGAGCGGGCGTATATGCGATTGTGTTGCAGTCAGTGATTGCGAATGTCACACGCTTAATCTTAATTCTATATCACTCGAACTGGAAACCGAGCTTACAATTTGATTTTGGTAGTGTATCACATATGGTTTGGTATGCAGCTAAATTTAAGCTGGCCAATACAATGCTTTTCTTGGAGCGCAATATAGATTACCTGATCATGGGAAAAGTTTTTACTCCCACGATACTCGGTTATTACTCCTTCGCTTATAATATCATGTACGCTCCGGTCAAGCGGATATCGACCATATTCAGTGAGGTTCTGTTTCCCTCTTTTTCTGCGATAAAGGATAGTAACGAAAAAATAATTAGCGGCTACTTCAAGTCCAAGCAACTCATTGCGATGGTAGCTTTTCCTGGTATGAGTATTCTGTCATTTAATGCCGAATGGCTCATAACTTCCGTGTTTGGTGATAAGTGGATTGAGGCAATTCCAATCGTAGAGATTTTATGTTTTGCAGGAGCGCTTCAGGCTATTAGTCAGATAGGTAGTGTGGTATTTGCCAGCATAGGTAAGCCGGAGGTATCTACTTATATTACCGGAGCCAGAACGGTATTGACCATTCTGGCTATCTATCTAGGCTGCCAGGTGGGGATATTACTAGTAGCGTATTATTTGGTAATAGCCAAGGTCTTGTCTTACCTAATTTTACTGGTCGTCCTTTTCTATTTCATACCGTTTACCCTACGATTTTATTTGAAACACCTCTGGAGTCCCATCGCGGCTGTCATTCTTCTGATTCTGATACAAGTAGCGTCCGTACAAGGGTTTTTCGTACTTAGCCCGATAGGGAAACTCACATTAATGAGTGTCTTGTCTGGCGTATTGATCGTAATGACTAATTTGAAAATCCTGGGCAACCTATACTCTGTATTGACTAATAGAGTCACCTAGTTGCATTCCCTTATCGAGCCCAAATGAAGAGCTTTGAAGAAGTAACCGTTTCAATTCCTGCTTATCCATTTGAAGCACCAATTGTCAGTTCCATTCAGCAATTGCTTCATGGCGAGTTTTCTGAATTATTCCTAGCCGTTATTGTCCATGGTAGTATTGCGACAAATGAGATTGTTCCGTATAGTGATTTTGATGGTTTATTAATTGTAAAAGAAGACCATCTGGGGAGTCCGAAGCTGCGGGAATTTAAAAGGAGGACATTGCGTCTGATCTATGAGTTTGATCCATTACAACATCATGGTTGGTTTGAGTTGTCTGAAGCTCAAATGGATGACTTTCCACAAGACTATTTCCCTTACGAACTTTTGGAGCATTCCAAGACAATTTATCCTGCTGCTGGACTTGAACTTACTATGCGTATCCCCGTAACGACAGATTACTTGAGAGTATTTAATGACTTGTCCAGTTCGGTGTTGAAAAAAACGGAACCACCTTTTCGGCCGCACAACCGCTATACACTCAAAACATTTATCAGCCAAATTCTCCTGTTGCCGTCTGTATATTATGCCGCAAGAGAACAAAAAGCGATTTTCAAGAAATATAGCTTTGCAGCTGTTCAAGGTGATTTCGCCTACGAGGCTTGGCGTAGCATTGAACGTGCATCTAGCATTAGAAGCAATTGGAATTACCAGGTGTCGTTAATCTTGAGACCATTCGTTACGCGTCCGGAGAGGGTTTTTCGTAAACTTCTTCAGAAAGGCCCCTTTTTAGGTCTGGAACCAGAATTGGAAGCTTCCCTATCGATGGATTTTTATGCTGATCTGATTAAGCTTATACAGGAAATGCGCAGTAATCTTCACCAGGTAAAAGTCGTTTAGCAATGCACCACGACAAGAATAATATCTTCCTTCATATTGGGTATCACAAAACGGGGACCACCTATCTACAGAAGGAGGTGTTCAGCAAGTTGAAAACAATCAACTATTTGGGCAGGCCCTGGCGGGAAGAAGAATTAAGAAATTTCTTTGCTGATTATAAATACACCAATGATCTGCAATTCAATGCGGACGAGACTGCGAATAAGTTCGTCCAAATTGTAGAAAAGATACTGGAGGACAATCGTTTCGACTCATCGCTTCCAGTCTTCATCAGTCATGAAAGTCTTTTGACTGGCGCCGAATGGTTCGGTCTAGAAGTTGCTTCACGAGCCCGGAGACTAAAAAATACTTTTCCCAATGCTAAACTGATTATTAGTTTTAGAAATCAAGCCGATTTTATTGAGTCCAATTATCGTAATTACGTGATTCATGGAGGAAAATTATCTTTTGATTCCTTTTTGAAGAACTCCTTTGCTGGGAGATATGCCATGTTTCCGCGTTTATATTACGATCAGGTATTTGAGCTTTACTCGGATATCTTCGGTAGCGAAAATATTCATGTTTACTTACACGAAGAACTTAGAGGTGACCCTGAAAAGACAATCCGCGAACTGTTCTCTTTTCTTCAGGTTTCAGATCAGATACCAGTCAGCAGTAGCTCAGTGAATACGGGGGTCGGCCGGTTTTCAACTTTGGTGATTCGATATATGAATTATCTTCTAGCAGAAGATTTTACTGAGCAATATTATCGCTGGACTACTAACAGCATTACTAAACGTGACCTTCTAAGAAGAAGGTTGATTAAGCTCATTCGATTTCTTCACAGAGCAAAGAAACCGAACCGGGTTATGAATGCTGAGCAACGGACCAAGGTCCAGAAAATATATCGACAAAGTAATCAAAGGCTACAGACGTTGCTCCAAAAAGACCTACGACTCTTTTCTTACTTCCCGGAAAAATAGAGAGTTAAAAAGTATGCCTGTAAAATGAAAACCCTGCGATTTCAGGACTACCCAACAAGCTTAGCTAGAACAGAATACGATAATGTGATTGACCGTGTTTTAGCGCACTTGTCTGGACTCGAAATCGTAAGAGGTGTTTATCAGGCAGGTGCAGTTCGTGAACCGGGGATATCAGATCTTGATTTGATTTGTGTTTTTCAGAATACGGGATCACTTACGGTCAATATCCACAATCTACTGCCCGAGCAAGACCGGAGAGTTTTGACCCACGGATTATTTGGCATTCGTCATGACGATATTTGTGATGCCCGTCGGTTCAACTTCATCTCAGGTATCAAACATTTAGCCGGAACAGATGAAACCGCCAGGTTCTTTTCCTGTGAAACGGAAAAAGAGGTGAAAAAACAATTGGCGCTTGAGTATCTGCTTAAGATGTATTTTACCCTCGCCATACAGTTGCGATATGGTGTCATTAAGCTAAGGTCCTTTTTACTCGAGGCCAGGGCACTTTTATTTGATCTTGAGTTATTGGATTATCAGCATCACCCACTCTATCAACTTATTAAGGACGTTATACTTGTCCGACAAAGATGGTTCATTGAACAGCCTCCAGACAAAGAGCTCAGTAAGCTGGTCTTCGCTGTTCAGGCAAACCTTACGCAATTACTGCTGGAACTGCTATCAGAACAGGATTTCTATTTGCCAGACCACGGACTAAAGGTTGCTAAGAATATCCGCTTGGAGCAGGCTGCACACTTGAGCATCCAATGTCAGGGAATCAGTTTGCCACAGATGCTTTCGTTTCTAGGTAAACGTTTTTACAGTATCCAGAATAGGCTCAATGACTATGTCGTTCAAGTTCCCTTTAGCGTGCCAGCTTCAGACTCCATCTACGCTCAACGGTTTCAGTATTATGAGCGGATCAGAACAGATCACAACCGGCATTTGCCACACTTTATCCCGTTTACTTCCAGCTTGAGACTATTTTACGAATCCAGATGAATATGAAGATCATTTTCGTTACCGGCTTGGGGCGTTCTGGGACTACCTTTCTTGGAAATCTACTGAAGGAGGCAAATAATGTATCCTCAAGGCATGAATTTATTGGGAATCGAGAATTTTGGCTGTTGAGTTGGTACCTGCCCGCTGAAAATTATGCAGTGCCATATCTGAACAGATATGTAGAGCGCATTCACAAGGAGTTGCAAGGACGAGATATCTTTATTGACGTCAATAGCTATTTACAGAATGCTGTCGATGGATTGCGCTCCGTCTTTCCGGACGCCGAAATCGTGCATCTTGTGCGAAATCCTAAAAAGGTTATACCATCGCTGTACGTACGACGAAATGAAAGGGATACACATCAAATTCCTAAAGAAAAACTACTGGTAGAACAGTGGTTGGCTATGGACAAGTTTGAGCAAATTTGCTGGAATTGGGCAAACACCACCGAGCGATTGCTAAAGCAGGATACCAAACTCTTGAAGTTTGAGAACATTGTTTCCGATTATTCCTATCTGGAGGAACACCTCCTCCAGCCTATGGGTATCAAGCTTACAAAAAAACAGTGGCTTGCTACCAAGAATAAGAAAGTGAATAAAACGCGGTCTCGATTATTTCGCTACGTATATGCGCGGCTTACGGGGCGTGCTTTTGTACAGGAGACACTAGGCCCGTACGGAACGTGGACCAAAGCCCAACAAGATATTTTTGATCGGCATTGCGGAGCGCTTTGTCAGGAATTAGGGTACAACTAGACCTACTTTGAAAATGACTATTTATTGGGGAGCAAGTTCGCCTGTCTTGGCAGAATCAATAAAAACTCAGGCACCGCCTGAATTTTTAAACGGTGGAAATGCTTATGATTTTGCGGCGGCCGAGTGCCTGGGTCAGGAGCATTCGCTTCATGTCTGGGAGCATGCCGTGAAATTCAGTGATCAGTCTAGGTTAAAGTATATTTGGGGTTGCCGAGAAAATTCCCCTAACGCTGACCTACTTGTTCTGGAGCCGATTCCCGCCCTTCTGACCAGGAAAAGAAAGGGGACTAAGTACATTGCTATTCTTCATCATATAGACGAACGGCGTCTTAAGGCGGATATCAAGTATCAGCTCTATATCAAATTGTTGCTGCGTAAGCTTAAAGCTTTTGATCAGGTAGTAGTTGTTTCTGAGTACTGGCAGAGCAGACTGCAACAGTACGGAATTACCCAAACGCGTATTATTTATAATTCCTTTGATACCGCTGCTTACCAATTCTCCGATGAAGAAAAAAAAGCATTTCGGAGTTCGCTGGGATTTCCTGAAGATCAACCGTTGATTTACCTGGGAAACTCCGGAAAAGGCAAAGGTGTAGTCGAAGCTTACGAGCAACTCAAAGACAAACCATACCTGTTTGTGAGCACTGGCAGAAAGAACGAAAATGCTGATTTGCCTGTGCACCATTTTAATTTACAGCCGCATGAGTATCGGAAATTATTGGCGAGTTGTGATCTGGTGTTAGCCATGTCAACCATGACGGAAGGCTGGAACCGGGTTGCGCACGAAGCCATGTTGCTGCGTACTCCGGTTATTGGTTCGGGTAGTGGAGGTATGAGTGAATTACTTACGAAAGGTGGACAATGCATCTGTTCTAATTGGATAGCATTGGCTGGTACGGTCAGCTATGTTCTATCAAATCGTGACAAGTTGGGAACACAGGCCCATAATTATGTTAAGCAGTTTGACGAAAGATATTTCTGTCAGGAATGGAGTCGTTTGATTCGAAGTATCGTCAACGGAGTTTCCTGAAAATTTCTCTATAGCTATGTGTGGTATTAACGGCATCTACATTTTCAACAAGTCAACGGTCAAAAATGGTATTGGAAATCACCTGAAAGCCATGAATACTGTGCTTAAGCACCGGGGACCTGATGATGAAGGACACTGGATAAATGCCGCAGGTGAGTTGGGATTGGCACAAACTCGTTTGAGTATTCTGGATCTTTCTGCTGCTGGGCACCAGCCCATGAAAGATAACTTATCCGGCAATGTTATCGCCTTTAATGGTGAGGTATTTAATTATCGAGATATTAATGATTTATACCTCACGGAAGAGGCCTTTTATTCGGGTACTGATACCGAAACGCTGCTAAAGCTCTATCGCAAATACGACCTTGACATGTTCGAGAAATTAAACGGCATGTTTGCTTTTGCGATCTGGGATCAGGCGAAGGAAGAACTGCTGCTTGCTCGGGATCATTCGGGCAAAAAGCCACTCTATTATACGGAGCAGAATGGAGTTTTTGCTTTTTCTTCAGAGTTGAAAGGTCTCTTCGCATTGCCATGGGTACGTAAGGAAATTGATGAACAAGCCCTTTTTGATTTTCTTACTTACAATTTGGTGCCACCGCCGGCTACGATGTTTAAGAATATCTACAAATTCCCTCCCGGCAGTAGGATGATTGTCAATCGTCATGGTATCAGGTCGCTAGAGCCTTTTTATCGCTTGAATCGGCAAGATTTAGCAGGTATTTCTGAAGCTGCAGCGGCTGATATGGTTTTTGAGACACTAAAGAAATCGGTAGAATATCGAATGATCAGTGATGTTCCTGTTGGAGCTTTTCTCAGCGGAGGCGTTGATTCGAGCGCAGTAGTCGCACTAATGAGGGATAACACTGATAATGCGATCAATACATTCACGATTGGTTTTGCAGATCAGCCGGATTATAGTGAGTTAGAGCATGCTGAAAAAGTATCTAAGGTTTTCAATACGACTCACCACGAACGGATTGTACAGCCTGATGACTTGCTGTCATTGATTGATAATATCGCAGACGTTTATGATGAGCCGCAAGCTGATACTACTGCTATCCCGATTTACTTCATTTCAGAGCTAGCCAGGAAGCAAGGGATAAAAGTGGTCCTAAATGGTGATGGACCTGACGAATTGTTTTCCGGCTACAACAATTATTTGAAGTATGCGAGGATGCACTCTTATTATATGGCTTTGACAAGGCTTCCTGGTTTTGTTAAAAAAATAGGGACAAAAACCATTGGCTGGTATGATAAACAGTCACCCTTCTATGAACTAGCTCATCGCCTGGAAAATGGACGTGGCCTATTTTGGCCAGGGGCCACAAGTATCAAGGAGAGTTTCAAATCTGAATTATTGAGTAAACAATTCAGAGAGCAAGAAGACATTGTTACATCTTATTCCTATGTAACTCGCCTTCAACAAGAATTCGAGGCTTTCTCTGGCGCTAGTAGTGATCAGGATTTTATTGGCTGGATGTCATTCTCCGGCTATCGGCACGCTGATATTGAGCGGTTTCTTTTCCGTTCGGATCGCTTAGGGATGGCCCATTCTATTGAGGCAAGAAGCCCTTTCCTCAACCGAGAAATGGTTGCTCTGGCTTTATCCCTTCCTAGCTCTTTGAAAGTGAAAAATGGAGTGCCGAAGTACATATTGAAAAAGTCACTGGAGAGAATTCTTCCTCACGAAGTCCTTTACCGAAAAAAGATGGGTTTTTGTCTACCTATTCGAGAATGGGCAGGTGATACAATTTCTGATTACGTTTACCAACATGCTAACTCCTTCGCGAGCAACACAAATTACTTCAACGGTGAAGTTATAAAGGGGCTTGCAAAACAGCTAAAGGGAGGAAAAGTCAGCAATACTAATACAGTATGGACTTTCTATTTCTTAATGCGTTGGTTTGACCGTTGGTTATAGTGATTATTCGGTAAACATAACTTTGATGCAGGTACTCTGGCTTAGCCCTACACTCAATCACTACAAAAGGCGTTTTCTGAGTTTATTATCTGAAAATGGTAAGATAGATGTAGTCGTCTTGGCTGGTACGGGAAGGAACAGTATGGGGGATGTATTTACTGGCCAAAAGCCTTCATTTAGGCTCATTCAAACACCCGTAAGCAAAGCACGTTTCGGTTTTTCCGTACTGGTACTTCGTGAAATTATCGCCGCAGCTCCGGGATGTGATTGGATAATGATCCCTCGAGAAAAGAAAAATATACCCCTCATATGCGCTTTACTTATTTTGCGCTGGTGGTGGCGTTTACAAGGACGTTCTATCCGGTTGGTAAGTTACAATCATCCCATTTTGAAAAGTGGTCAAGGTAAGGTGACCGCTCTTGATCGAACATTGACGAAACTGCTATACCGTGCTTATGATCGGATTATTTTCTATACCGAGCAGAGCCGTCAAAAAATGGTCGATGAAGGTTATATTGCACCGGAAAAAGCCTTTTGGGCTAATAATACGATCGCCACTAATGAGGTAATGCAACACTACGAGTTCTGCTATCCCCCGGAAACACCTATTCAGATCTTGTTTATTGGTCGATTGATTGCCAATAAACGGCTCAAGACTTGTTTTGCCTACTATGAGGCATTGAAGGCGTACATGGCGAAAAAAGGGAAAGATGTTGAGCTCGTTTTAATAGGAGACGGACCACAAGCGCCATTAGTACAACAATCTCTAGAAAAGGACAGCTCTATCAGTTGGGTAGGAGCAATTGTGGAAGAAGATAAGATTGCACCATATATGGGGAATTCCTCCCTGGTCTTTAATCCAGGACATTCTGGCCTTTCTATCAATCATGCTTTCGTGTACGGTCGTCCGTATGCTACAATAGAAGAAGGTTCACATGGACCTGAACTTGATTATATTCAAGATGGTACTAATGGCTTTTTATTGCAAGGTGATTTAGACCAAGATGTTAACCGACTATCAGATTTTTTGCTTGATCGAACACCTGCTATCTACGATGCAGCTTGGCAAAGCGGTCAGACGCTGAATGTGGAGGCTTGGGTTTCCCAAATCGAGGAAAGCTTACTAGCTTGATTCACTCTGCTCGTCTGTTTTGTCGAACCAAAGACTAGAGGGAACTCATAATCTATTGTCTACTTTGTTCACAGAACTACAATTTACAATTGAAATTTAGATCGAGTTATTATTGGTCAATTATAGGACTTTTTGTCCTTGTACACTCGTATGCAGGCTATAGTCTCCGCGATAGTTTCTGGGAAAGAGGTAACCGTTCTACCGAAATTTTTCAAATTGCTAAGAACCTCGTTGCGGGTGAGGGCTTCTCTCTGGATGAAACCGGACCGACGGCCAACAATGAGCCGATCTACGCGGGCTTTGTCGCGGTCTCATTTGCTGTTTTCGGGCAAAATTGGGTAGCTATTTTGATTACGCAAAGCCTGCTACTGCTATTCATGGCGTTTTTGAGCTCACAGATCGCCAGTATGCTCTTCAAGAAGGAATGGGTATCCTGGCTGGCTTTTACGGGCACGCTGTTCTACCCCTTTTATTTTACACAATCCCTGTCGGTAAGTGATACGGTTATCTTTACCACGCTGCTGCTGTTAGCAGTATATCTGGCCGTTCGTATTGTCAGTAAGGAAGAACAGTCGTCCAAGTGGTACATTCTATTGGGCGTAGTCTTAGGGGGGCTGCTGCAAACGCGCATGATCAGCCTGACGCTTTTCCCGGGCATCTTTTTATACCTTTTATATTTCCGTTACAAAGCAGGTTTCTGGGCCGAAGTGGGGCGCCTCGCTGCTGCGGCATTGATTATGGCATTGGTATGCCTGCCGTGGCTGGTCAGAAATTACAACTACACCGAAGAGCTCTTTATTACCACACACGGTGGTATCGAGTTTTGGTTTGCTTTTAATGATAGCACCGCTTACTGTTTGACCAATAACTTATCAGTAGATTATCTAAGGCATGACGTAGAAGAGAAGGTTCCGGCTTTGGCCGAGCTGGAGCAACAAAGGTTTGCGAACGAAATCGCCCGGGAATATGCCTACAATAGTACTTTCGTCAAGCAGGGGCTTGATAACATTGGGCACGACCCTCAACAAGCCTTGCGGAATATTCCGTTGAAGTTTCAAAAGTTCTGGTCACTACAGAAGAACCCCCGGACAAATTCGCTTGACGAAAACCGGAGTAGCCTTTCTTACTACTGGGATGTTTTCTATACCTTATATTTTACCCCCTTACTCTTGCTGGGGATCCTAGGTTTCTGGTGGGTGACCCGGCAGTATCCGCACTCCTGGATATTCTGGTTGTTGATCCTGCTCTTCACCATTGCTCATTCTTTGATCTATGGGTTCACACGTTTGCGAGTACCCCTAGATACTTTGTTGATTCTCTACGCCAGTTTTGCGATCCACAAACTGACTAATGGCATTTTTCAAAAACGTAATGAAGACCCTATAGCAGCCTCTTGATACCGATTTTGGTCATACTGGTTTTACTCTTTTTGCTGGCGGCAATTCCGTACATCATCAAGAACCCTCTGGAACTGATTTTCGTGTACCTCATCTTTTCACCGCTTCTTAATGTACTTTACTTCATTAGAATTGCGGGTTTTTCCATCATTGAGATAGTTCTAGGTATTTACCTGTTTTTCGGTATCGGACTTCTTTTTCTCAAAAAAGGTGCTCGAATTCGAGTGGGGCGGTTGAGTGGTGTATTCGGGCTTTTTCTGTTTTTCCTGGTGATTGGGCTGGTTGTAGGACAGGGAGATCTGAAAAGCTACATGGAAGTTATCCTCAAGATGGGACTCGGCTGGCTGTCTTATTTGCTGCTACTGAATTTGGGCAACCCTTTTACTGCTGGGAACAACCTACAGAAGAGTACAATCCTTGGATTATTCATAGTTGTGGGCTTGGTCTTAGTAGAAAATGTGGCTGGAGTGGGAGTCAACTATTCAAAATATAGTTATCAAGTAGGATTCTTTGCTGATGAGGGCTCCTTGTCTCGTTTCGGCATTGTGGGAATCATCTTTTCTATTCCCTTTCTTTTGAATAAAGGGGTAGGACGCAGGTTGGCATTGTTTGTCTTTTGTTGCTCTATTCTGTTTCTATTCATTGCTATAAGCCGCAATGCTATTCTAGCAGCCTTGGTAGCGATGTTGTTCCTGTTTAGTCGCGGTAGTAACCTTGTACGACTTGGTTTGGTAGGTGCTGTTGCGTTATTGATACTTGGACTAGATGCTCTGGGTTTGACTGCAGGTTTCAAGAATAAGGTGACTCGGGAAGTCACTTTTTTGCAGGATAATAATTCTGTGAATCGCAGGACTCTTGGAAGTGGCCGGGTCGCGCGATGGGAAGATGCCATAAAAGAATTCAGTGAGGGAGAATTGATAAATAAGTTTTTCGGTTTCGGCCACGGTATTGGACCTCATGGGCAGGTCTTTGACCTATTGATGAGAGGCGGGATTAGTTGTGTAGTATTAGGATACCTGCTGTACTTTAGAGCGTTTTTCGTTATTCGGAGAACTAGGAAAGATAGTAGTGCTGTCTACATGAAAACTTTGGCCTTGTGGCTAGCGATTTTAGTCTTGAGCTTTGGGGCTACTCCCTTTTACAACTATTATCTAAACGTTATTCTTTTTGCCTCTATAGGTATTATGGAACGCCGGTATTTACTATCCCGGATGAGTGTAAGACAACGCCATTATAGTAAACCTGTTTCAGCGACTGCCTGAGATTCTACGCTCTACCAATTGATTTATCCTATCAACCACATCTGAAATTAACCATCTAGTTTGATGAAGACCAAGACACTTTCAATAGTAATCCCTGCCTTCAATGAGGCGGCTACAATTCACCTTATTCTTGACAAGGTTAAGAAGGTAAAACTCATTGCAGATTATGCAAAGGAGATCATTATTGTTAATGATTATTCTACTGACGATACCAAGGGAGCTATCAGCCGCTACATGGAACAGAATAAGGATATGGATATCCGGTACTTTGAGCACGAAGTCAATAAAGGCAAAGGGGCAGCCCTGCATACGGGGATTGCTCAGGCTGATGGTGAAGTATTAGTAATTCAGGATGCTGATCTAGAATACGATCCAGAAGAATACAATGATTTGCTAAGACCAATCGTCGGAGGGGTCGCTGATGTCGTTTATGGTTCTCGATTTAAGGGTAGTAATCCACATCGGATTTTGTTCTTCTGGCACAGCATTGGTAACAAGTGGCTCACCTTCCTGTCCAATGCCTTTACGAACCTCAATCTTACTGATATGGAAACGTGCTACAAAATGTTCAGGACGGAGCACATCCAAAGTTTATCCTTACGTGAGCAGCGTTTTGGTTTTGAACCTGAGGTTACAGCGAAGATCTCCCGTATACCTAATATTCGAATATACGAAGTTGGTATTTCCTATTACGGTAGAACCTATGAAGAAGGCAAGAAAATTGGTTGGAAAGATGGCTTTCGAGCCATTTATTGTATCCTGAAGTATGGCTTGTTCCGCACCAATTAATTGAAGCAATAAACGGTATCGACTCAGTAATGACCAAAACCAAAGTCCTTTTCTTCGGCAAACTTCCACCCCCTTATATTGGCCCAGCGGTGGCGACCCAGATTATTTTAAATTCTGCTCTCCGTGAACAGTTCGAGCTGGTGCACTTCGATATTTCCCATCACAAATCATTTTCTGATTTAGGTAAGTACAGTTGGCGGAATATTTGGGCCGCAGTTCGCCTGTATTTCAAGTTGGTTGTAGCGATTCTACAGGAGAAACCGAAAATCGTCTATCTACCTTCTCAACAGACTAATATTGCGTATTTGCGTGATGTTCCCTTCGTGTTGATTGCTAAGTTGATGGGACGAAAGGTGGTCTGCCAGCTGAGAGGTGGCTATTTCAAAAACTGGTACAACGAAACGGTTGCCCCGATGCGTTGGTTAGTGCGCCGCATACAGGCCTTAATTGATGGGCAAATGGTTTTGGGCGAAAACCTACGTCATCTCTACAGCGATTTTATGCCGGATGATCGAATTTTTGTGGTGCCGAATGGAGGAAATTACACTATCCCTGCTAGAAATGCGGACCACAATACAGTTGATATTCTTTTCCTAGGGAATTTCATTGAAAGTAAAGGAGTGCTGGATGTCTTACGTTCCGCTACGCTCTTACCGGAATCATACTGGCCGAAAGTCCGATTTCTCTTCGCCGGAAATTGGCGGGATGAACAAACCAAAAATACATTTGAGGAGATTGTAGCAGATCATCCTGGTTTGCCGGTTACTATTGTTGGGCCAGTTTACAACGAGGATAAGTTTCAGCTATTGGCAAACAGTGACGTTTTCGTTTTCCCAAGTTTCTACCGAAACGAAGGTCATCCTTGGGTCATCGTGGAGGCTATGGCTGCCGGCCTACCGATCATCTCCACGGATCATGCGGCTATTGCTGAATCGGTGATACATGAACAGAATGGTTTTTTGGTGGAGAAACGAGAGCCCGTCGAAATCGCCCAACGAATTGTTACACTTGTCGATGATCCAAGTCTACGTAATCAAATGGCTGTAGCCAGTAGGCAACATTACGAGGCTGGGTTTACGGAGGCCAGTTTGGTGGACAATTTTGCGAATGCGTTTACCCAAGTAGCAAAGCGCTGATAAAAGCACAATTAAGATGGTGGTGGTCCTGGTTGAAAGAGCAACCCTGGAGCATACGCTGGTTCCTGGTATTTCTTCTCCTGAAGCCTCTCATTGATATGTTCAGCTTTGTTAAGAAGGCAGGCTGGATTTCGCCAACGCAGCTGACGGGAGTATTGGTTTTTCTGCTTTCGTCTTGGGGAATAGTAAAGTGGTTTACGAAAATTCCCTTTTCTGCCAAAGACATGATTTTAGCAGGCCTAGGTGCTCTACTTTTGTTTAATGGTTTAAGGCAATTTCCCTTCTATTCAGATATATATCAACTGGGTGCTCTAATCAAGCTGCTTTTGCCAATAACCGTCTTTTTTTATCTACGAGCAATCATCCAATCTCAAGATACACTGAGGGGAGTACTATTGACTTTATTACTATCTAGTGTGGTGCCGGTAAGCTTATTCTTGTTTGAATTTTTCGTGCAGCCACTGGAAATACGTCGAGTAGCCGCTTATCGTGGCGGAGGTTTACGAATTACTGGTCCTTACCCGGATTTATACAATTACCTCAGCTATTTCATAGTGATCTTACTCGTTGGTGGTCGTTATTTTATCGATCTAGCTTATTGGAGAAAGGAGCAAGGAAATGGGAATATGCTACCGACTCTTGGGCTCTTAGCAGGCATTTTAGCCCTGAGTGTACTGGCTCTAATTGGTTTTAACCATCAGGCTTCTTGGGGCGTTATTCCTGCCTTATTAGCACTGCTGGCGGCTTTTTCCTGGAAAACAAAAGAAGGAAAGATCTATATCATCTCTGGTGTGTTGGGCCTACTGATTGCACTTCCATTTGTTTGGGAACATGAGATTGCTCCCTTGTTTGCTAAGGAAATTGCTGCATTCAGTGGGAATTTCTGGCAGGACATCTCATTAAACGGGCGAGTGGAAATGTGGAATGGATTCCTGGAACAGTGGTATTCGGTTCCCATGATAGCTAAGCTATTTGGTGTAGGCCTGTTAGGCAAAGCCGAATATGCTGTAATGCTTTCAGCCGGAACACATTCGCAATATTTATTCTTTCTGTTTGCCGGTGGAATCGTGGGACTAGCTAGCTTTCTGATTTTCTTGTTACTGCACTGGCGGGACACTAAAGATTATACTCGTTCCTGGCGTTATTTTTCGCTCGGGATCTTAATAACACTGGTCTTATACGCAGGTATTATGTTGCCGTTTTCGTCACCAGTAGCACTTATGTATTTAATCCTCATCGGACTAGGTGTGGATCGTAAACTGTTAACATCTCCCACCGCTACGAAGTAGTTTTTGAACTGAATTTATTGTAACAGGCTATATGCAGCAACTTACCCAACAACTAAAATCAGGTTACATGGAGCTTACCGAAGTGCCTATTCCGGCACTAAACGCCGGACAGATCCTGGTTCGTAACCATTACTCGCTTATCAGTGCGGGGACGGAAGGCAAAACCGTATCGGACGCGCGCAAAGGATATTTAGCAAAAGCGCGTAGCCGCCAGAAAGAAGTGCGAATGGTCATTAACATGATTAAGCAGCAAGGTTTAATGGCTACGTACAACATCGTTATGAATAAATTGGAGGCGCCATCAGCTCTAGGGTACAGTACTGCCGGAGAGGTCATTGCGGTAGCTGATGATGTCAAAGATATCCAAGTGGGTGATCGCGTAGCGTGTGGAGGCCAGGGGGCACACCATGCCGATATTGTAGCGGTGTATCGCAACCTTTGTGTGAAACTCCCCCCTGAGGTGTCGTATCAGCAAGCAGCTTTTACAACAGTAGCGGCTATTGCAATGCAAGGAATTCGACAAGCGGATGTGCAGGCAGGCGGTAACTGCGTTGTGATCGGCCTTGGGTTAATTGGTCAACTTACTATCCAGCTATTGCGTGCTGCGGGGATCAAACCTATCGGTATCGATATCGCTGCAGGACCAGTGGCAGCAGTCAATCAGTTAGAAGGTGCAGTCGCTTACACCCGCGATCAGGAGGGACTGGAAAATATAATTATCGACAGTAGTGGTGGTTTTGGAACCGATGCAGTGATCATTACAGCCGGAACTTCATCACTAGATCCAGTCGAACTTGCAGGTGTGCTTTGCCGACCAAAAGGCAAAGTTGTGATTGTCGGTGCTGTACCTACCGGCTTTAGTAGAACCAATTATTATAAGAAAGAGCTGGACTTGCGCATGAGTTCATCCTATGGCCCCGGCCGCTATGATGCTACCTATGAAGAAAAGGGAGTCGATTATCCTATTGGTCATGTGCGCTGGACAGAAAATCGAAATATGCAGACCTATGTCGATCTTCTGGCTGCAGGGAGCCTAAACGCAGATGCTCTCATATCCCATGTTTTCCCTTTGGTTGATGCTGCCAAAGCCTATGACCTCATCATGAATCGTTCAGAACCGTTTACGGGTATTCTCCTGGAGTATGAAGAAGAAATACGGATCACAAAACGAATTGATCTTAGTAAGAAGGGGATCGATCCAGCAAAGCCAGCTGTAGGTTTTATCGGTGCGGGGAATTTCGCCCAGAATATGCTATTGCCACGCTTGAAAGGTAAAGTTCAGCTCGTAGGAGTAGCAACGGCGCGAGGTAATTCAGCTACTTATGTGGGTAAGAAATACAATTTTTCCTACTGTACGACTGATGTGTCGGAATTGATGAAGGACGAAGATATCAATACAGTATTCATTACCACGCGGCACCATATGCACGCTGAGCAGGTCATTGCAGCCTTACAGTCGAAGAAAAATGTATTTGTCGAAAAGCCCTTGGCTATGACAGAGACGGAGCTGGAGGCAATTGCCGCAAATTTCCGTGCTATGGAGAAGCCACCTTGCCTGATGGTGGGTTACAATCGCCGTTTTGCACCCTTTGTTCAACAAGTGGCGAGCTTATTTCCGGCAGAACGACCCAAGGGTATCCAGATCCGGGTAAATGCGGGCCAGGTGCCAGCTAGTCATTGGGTGCACGACCCTAAGGTTGGTGGTGGCCGGATCATAGGCGAGGGTTGTCACTTTGTTGACCTGGCCATCTTTTTGGCGGCTAGCCCTGTGGCACATGTGAGTGCATTTCAGTTGCAAACGGCGGAGGCGTTACAAGATTCCGTGGTAATTAACCTGGCATTTGTCAATGGTAGCACGGCTTCTATTTCCTATTTCTCCAACGGTCATAAATCCGTAGCGAAGGAACGTATGGAGGTCTTCTGCGATGGAGTCATTGCGCAGATTGATGATTTCAGTCGCCTCTTGATCCAGGGAAATAAAGCCGTGAAAAAGAAAATTGCACAAGACAAAGGGCATCAAGGTGAACTGGATGCTTTTGTAGCAACGATTCGGGACGGGAATCCCTCTCCCATTTCTTTCGAAGAACTCTATCACAGTTCTTTAGTGACTTTCAAAGCTTTGAAGTCAATTCAACGCGGACAAACTATACCTATTGAACACAGATTCTAAACCAGAGATGGATCTGTATCTTCAGCGGATAGCGCTGCTCAGAGAATACATTGAGCAGGAAAAGTATCGGGGTTATGATCCTTACGATGCCTTGAAGTCCCCGCTGTTTCGGCTGCCAATTCTACGTTCCCATAAATGGTTGCGGTTTGCCACTCAGCAATTTGTCAAACGTGCTCCGGTAAACCTACGCCCACTATTGGCAGTACCGAAAGGCTTGAACCCGGTAAGTTTAGGACTGTGTATACAGGCCTATGCCTACTTAACGGAAGTATATCCAGAGGAGCGCGAAGAGCTGCTCAATAAGATTTGGCAACTGGCTAAACAGTTGCAATCACTAATCCCAGAGGGGTTCAGTGGTGTCTGTTGGGGATATGACTTTGATTGGGAGGCACGTTACGCAAAAATCCCGGCTTATCAGCCTACAGTAGTGGCAACGGGGATCATAACGAATGCCCTGTTTGAGGCTTGGTTAATCACCCGGGAACAAGTCTGTGCCGATCTCCTGTTAGGGGCAGTGCCATTCGTGCTAAAGGATCTTAACCGCACGGAATATGAGAATAGTATATGCTTCTCCTATTCTCCTTTTGATACGCAACAAGTATTAAATGCCTCCTTGAAAGGTGTCCGTCTTTTGGCCCAGGCCCATCATATTATGGGCAATAATGATTGGGCAGAAATAGCAACTACTGGGGTGCGTTTTGCCCTTGAGCAGCAACGGGAGGATGGTGCATGGCCGTACTCCTTAGCTGCCACTGGGGCTTGGGTCGATAATTACCATACTGGCTATGTACTCGATTGTCTGGAAGCCTATCATACTTACATAGATAACCAGCTAGTAAGACCAGCCATGGACAGTGGATTTACTTATTATCAGGAAAATCTAGTTGACTTGGACGGCGCCCCAAAGTTTTATGATAAGGAGCGTTATCCGATTGATTGCACTGCAGCTGGACAGATGCTGCTCACCGCGGTACGATTCAATAATCTGCCTCTGGCTGAGACAGTGATGGATTGGATGCTGCAGAACATGCAATCTTCAGTAGGCTATTTTTATTTTCGTCAATACGCTCATTTTACGAACAAGACCTCCTTTATGCGGTGGTCCAATGCGTGGATGTTTACGGGATTGAGCTATGTGGCTTACGCAAAGCGCAACACACTTTAAATGAAACACTATCTATTTCATCTGGGGCATCCTGCCCACTTCCACCTCTTTAAGAATGTGATACAACACTTTCGAACTCAGGGTGACCGGGTCTCAGTTTTAATCAAGAAAAAAGATATTCTCGAAGAGTTGATGCAGCGCAGTGGTATTCCGTATATCAATATCTTGCCGGAAGGCCGGAAGGATACAAAACTTGGAATGATAGCAGGTATGCTTAAGCGCGATTGGCGGCTGCTGCTTTATTGCCTCCGAAATCGACCAGACTTTTTGATTGGAACTTCCGTTGAGATAGGGCATGTAGGGACATTACTGGGTATACCTTCCATTAATGTAAATGAGGATGATGCTGAAGTAGTGCCTTTGTATAGCCGACTAAGTTACCCCTGGTGTAGTCATATTCTCTCTCCGAGTAGTTGTGATAATGGTAAATGGGAATCGAAATCCATAAAGTATCAAGGCTACCACGAACTCGCATATTTACATCCTGCTCATTTTACTCCTGACGAAGCGGTTGTGCGGCAATATATCCCCGATAGTAAGCCGTATTTCCTTATTCGTTTTGCCAAATTAACTGCACATCATGATAAGGGGATTCAGGGCATTGATAATGAATTGGCTAGCCAAATTGTAGAAAGACTGAAGCTACAGGGGCAAGTATATATTACTTCTGAACGAGCACTAAATCCTGCATTTGAACCCCACCGCCTAGCAATTGATCCGCTCGATATTCACCATGTGATGGCTTTTGCTGAAATGTATATAGGTGATAGTCAAACTATGGCTGCAGAAGCAGGAGTACTTGGTGTACCATTTATCCGATTCAATGATTTTGTAGGGCGAATTGGTTATTTGGCAGAGTTAGAAGGTCAATATGAGCTGGGGTATGGTATTCGTACCAAGGATCGCGATAAACTATTGGATCGCGTCAACGATCTACTCTCCCAAAAGGACCTGAAGGCTATATTTGCCCAACGGCGCCAGATCATGCTGGCGGAGAAAAGAGATGTTGCCACTTTCCTTATCGAGTTCTTGGAGAACTATCCGGCCTCTGTCCAGCAAACATCTTTATCGTCTCAAGTTAGTAAGTAGTAAGTAATGAAAATTGTTTCCTTAGTCGGTGCTCGTCCTAATTTTATGAAAATTGCCCCTTTTATTCGGGCTATTGATGCCCATAATGCTGCTGGGCGATCACCATTCATCGAGCATATACTCATACACTCAGGGCAACACTACGATGATCGGATGTCTGCTAATTTCTTTGCGGCATTGGGCATTCCACAGGCTGATATCAACCTGAACATCGGTTCCGGCTCCCATGCAGAACAAGTGGGTAAGACGATGATGGCCTTGGAACCCGTTCTACGGAAAGAGCAACCCGATTGGGTAATTGTAGTTGGCGATGTTAATGCCGTTTTAGCCGGGGCTGTTACAGCTAAAAAGGAAAAAATTCGTTGCGCTCATATTGAGGCCGGATTACGTTCTCGAGATATGGCGATGCCGGAAGAAATAAACCGTTTGGTTGCTGACCGTTTGGCAGATGTACATTTCACTCCAGATCGTATGGCTAACGAGAATTTGGCAAGCGAGGGTGCTGCTAGTGAGGGTATTCATTTTGTGGGCAATATTATGATTGATACCCTGGAGGCCAACCGTGAGAAAGCGGTGGCCATACGGATTGAGGATATCCTACAGAGCAATGCGCTAGACCCAACTCAGCCAAGTACATGGCAGCCTGCATCGAATGATCGTTATGCACTTATGACTTTACACCGCCCTTCAAATGTAGATGAGGCGGAAGTCTTAACACCCATCATGAACTTTCTGACGGAGGAAGTATGTACAACTATGCCATTAATCTGGCCCATCCATCCCCGTACTCGGAAACGCCTAGAGGAGTTTGGCATATGGGAAAAAGTGAGCTCGGCGCCAAACCTCATTTTACTTAAGCCGTTGGGGTATCACGATATGTTGAGGCTCAATATGGGGGCAGATATAATGCTGACGGATAGTGGTGGCCTACAAGAAGAATGTACCGTTTTGGGTACTCCTTGTTTGACCCTACGATGGAACACGGAGCGGCCAATTACACTGCGGGAACACGGAGGTGCCTCCATACTGGTAGGTAATGACCTAGAGAATATCCGCCGATCTTTTTATGAAACGTTAAAACAGGAGCGAAAGCCGGAGCGCCCGGAACGTTGGGATGGCAAAACTGCCGAGCGTATAGTGGCTGTGCTGAGTAATCAAGCCAACTGATTGTGAGCAGAAACAAGAAATACTTCTTCTACTTTGGGGGATTACTATGGGTTCCAGCAGTGTTTCTAGCGAGTGGCCGTTTATTGGGCCATAATGTCACCATTGCCAGTTTACTGGATAAGCATTTAGCTGTCGGAGTATACATCTTACTTTGGTGGCTTGGAAGCTTGATTTTGGTTAAATGGGATATCCGCAAGAACGTGGAAAATACCCTGAATGCTCTACTAAAAAAGAACCTGGTTATCCATGCTGCAGTGGTAATTTTCTATTATTACATGGAACTCCTGGGTTATAAGTGGTGGTTGCTGCTTGGGTTCAGCGTAGTCACTTTTCTGGAAGCGGTGATTATCCGTTTTTTTGGCTTTGATAAATTACTGCATCAAGACGCATTCATTCCTGCCGAACCTTCAACCGGCATTCCGTTAAAAGGGGCGATAGAAAACGAAGTAGAAGCTACTCAGGTTTCTGGTGCACTGCGGCTCTTGATTGCTGATGAAGTTGGTGAAAACGCTTTGCAATACCTTCAACAAAACCTTAGCAATATTAATGAGAAGACGGTCTTCCTGGCAACGGAAAGCCGCTTTAATATTCTACAACAGCCGGATGGCACATTTGACAAGATTGTCAACCTTAAGCCTCTCAATAAAGTGGGGCGGATTAATAAGTTTTTAGAGGCTATCAATGAGAAGCTTCCAGATGGAGGGCATTTAGCCGGTTTTGTAGAAACCTATGAGTATTCTAAGGACCGCATTCTCAATCGTTACCCTCGTGGAATCAATTATGTTATTCATTTTGCCTATTTGCTTTGGAATCGAATCTTTCCCAAGATTTACTTCCTGCGTGCAATTTACTTTGTTGCTACTGCGGGCAAGTACCGCGAAGTGTCTAAGGCAGAAATATTTGGCCGTCTGTACAGTTGTGGCTTTTCGATCGTAAACGAAGAAGTCATTGAGGGCAAACAATATTTTATTACCAAAAAAGTGAAGGAACCAGTTTATGATGAACACCCCACTTACGGACCATTGATTCGCCTTCGCCGAAAGGGAGAGAATGGTAAAATGATTGGTGTCTACAAGCTGCGTACGATGTATCCTTACTCTGAATATTTGCAAGAGTACGTTTACCAACGAAATCAGTTGGATGAAGGCGGAAAGTTTAAGGATGACTTCCGAGTGACAGGAATGGGGAAATTCTTCCGTAAATTTTGGTTAGATGAGCTGCCAATGTTTTTAAATGTACTGAAAGGTGAAATGAAAATTGTAGGTGTTCGACCATTGAGTAATCACTATTTCAGTCTGTATCACAAAGAACTTCAAGAAAAACGCAGCCGTCATAAACCGGGGCTAATTCCTCCTTTTTATGTAGACCTACCCTCGACTTTAGAGGAAATCATGGAGTCTGAAATGCGATACCTGGAGGAATATGAACAATCGCCTTGGGCAACGGATTGGACCTATTTCTGGAAGGCCATGCACAACATCTTCATTAAGAAAGCTAGAAGCAAATGATGCGAATTCTATTGTTGTTATGCTGTTCTTTAGTTATCGGCAACTGCCTATTTGCGCAGCATGTGTACCAACCGTTAGCTGACCAGGCCATCTACGACTTCATGGATGAGTTAGCTAATGATCAGCTTATCGTGCTGCCGACAGTTGCTAAACCTTATCCAAGGACTGTCATTGCAGAGAAGTTGAGGTCAGTAGTTAAGAATGAGTTGGCAAATGATCGGCAACGAAAGCGCGCCGAAATACTCCTGACTGATTATAATTTTGAAGACCCGGAGCTTGAACTAGGTAGTAGCTTTCGAGATGCTTACAGCATAGTTCCTCCGAGGGTCAGGCTTGGTGGTGAATGGGGAAAGGTAATGGCACGGCCGATCTACGGTATTCAGCTATATAATACAGGCGAAGACTCATTCTTCGCTTCTTATGGCGGTGCTGAAATGATGGCCTATTTGGGTAGAGGATTTTCTGCTTACGCGAACATTCGGGATAATTATCAACAAGAAATATTGGGGGAGTCAACCTTTTTAACAAGAGAAACCGGTGCCGCCTATAAGTATGGAGGCCTTGGTGGTCGGGTTGGCGCTGATTTTAGCGAGTTTAGAGGTGGAATAACGTATTCCTGGGATTGGGGCACCGTAGGGTTTGTGAAAGATCAGGTCCAATGGGGGAATCATTATGGAGGAGCTAATATTTTATCGGGCCGAGCGCCAAGTTTTCCGATGGTAAATTTAGAACTGAAGCCTTTTAAATGGTTACAGTTTAGGTATTTCCATGCTTGGCTAGTTAGTGAGGTAATTGATAGCACTCGATCCTACACTTACACTACGCCGAGTAGTAGCCGTTTTCGCGCTGTTTATCGCAACAAGCATATAGCTGCAAATTTGTTTACAATATCACCCTGGTCTACATTGGATGTCTCCTTTGGCAACAGTATAGTGTATAGTGATATGCCGGCGCATCCTGCCTACTTTATTCCTTTCGCCTTCTTTAAAGCAGTTGATCATACGATCAACCAAGGCATTGATAATCAAAATTCTCAGTTGTTTTTTGATATTAGTTATCGAGGGATAAAGCACCTTCACCTGTTTTCTTCCGTTTTTGTAGATGAACTAAGTTTCACCAGACTATTTGACCCTGATCGCCGAAACTTTCTCAGTTATAAGTTTGGTGTTGGCCTGAGTAATTGGCCATTTGAAAATGTAGGACTACAGCTTGACTATAACCGAACGACGCCGGTTACTTATGATCATCGTATTCCATCCCTGACATATGCAAGTAATGAATATAATTTGGGACATTTTCTAAATGATAATGCCGCTTCCTTAAACCTACAACTTTGGGTTAGGCCACATGCGAAATGGAATATAAATTTCGCCTATGATCTCTGGCAGCAAGGAGAACAGTTTCCTTATGACCTGCTAGGAGATACACCTGTGGACGAGCTACCATTTCTGGACAATATCATGTGGGAATCTTCGGCCTTAAGTGCTGATATCAGTTGGGTGCCCATCTCGAATTTTTCCGCTTTCATACAACTGGTTTATCGAAATACGGAAAGCTCACTTGATACAGGTGTGGAGCTGTTACGGCCAGCTTTTGAAGCAAATAGTGACTTCACTGGCGGGTTTGGTTTCCGCTTTGGATTTAAGTAGAATGCTTGCAAGTTAGTTTTTACTTTGCTGGATCTGAGAAAACTATTATTACGTACAGTTGGGAGGATCTTCCCCTCTGATTACTTTGCTAGGAGGTTTCCTGTTTCTGTTAAGGGGGTGCTATTAATTGATCACCACGTGGTTCTAATTCGAAATGAGAGAAACGAATGGGACCTTCCCGGAGGGAAACTAAAACGCAAGGAAGAATTAGCAGAGTGTTTGCGAAGAGAGATTAAGGAAGAACTAGCTATTGATGTAGAAGTTCAAAACCTGTTGAACACCACTACGGTGAAGGTCATGAATATAGTAAGTGTACTAGTTGTGATCTACCATTGTCAAACTACTGCTAGTTTGGAACAACTACAGCAGGGCCAGGAGAATTTTGGAATTGGGTTGTTTACAATAGATGAAGTATCAAAAGTAGACTTGCCGAAAACATATCAAATAGCTATTGCCAAGTCCTTTGCGACAATCTTTGATAAGGAGTAGATAAATGACCAATTAGTTGACCGTCAGGAAAGTTCTACTCGTTGCCAACAGTGCCTATAATATCTTACATTTCCGAAAGGCACTTTGGAAAGCACTACAAGAAGCTGATTTTAAGGTTTATGCTTTGGCCCCGGCAGATGGATTCGAAGGAGATCTAGAATCTGCTGGTATCGAATTCCAACCATTGCCTGAGCTAAAGCCTTATGGACGTTTTCTTCCGTCTGAACTTCGGCTATACCGTAAACTCTTAAAGGTTTATCAGGCTTTAGAACCTGATGTTATATTACACTTCACGATTAAGCCTAACTTACTAGGAAGTATAGCTGCGAGTAAGCTAGGGTTAGCTTCCGTAGCTAATATTACGGGCCTTGGAACAACATGGATAACTACATCGATACAACGTCGGATGATTGAGGTGTTGTACCGTCAATGCCTTCCAGCAGCAAGTGCTGTTGTCGCTCAGAATGAAATTGACATTAAAGAGCTTCAACAGATCGGAGTACAGGCTAAATCCTGGCACCATGTACCAGGATCAGGAATTGATTTGAATCACTTTCAGCCTAGATCAAGAACCGCCTCTTCTGCCTTTAAGTTTCTATATATAGGCCGTATGCTTATTGACAAAGGCCTAAGAGAGCTGTTTCAAGCTTGGCAACAAATACTAAACATTATTCCTGATGCTGAGCTAGAATTACTTGGAGAATACGATGAAGAACACCCTAGGTGCTTGGATGAATCGACTTGGAACGAGGGGCTTTCCCAGGAAAGAGTTCGTCACCGTAGCTATCAGGATGATGTCCGTCCTTTTATCCAAAATGCTGATGTGGTCATACTTCCAAGTTATCGGGAAGGTGTTCCCAGGAGTTTACTGGAAGCCTTAGCTATGAAACGGCCAATTATATCCACTAATACTCCTGGCTGTAGAGAGCTTGCTATACCTCATCAAACTGGTTGGCAGGTACCTACGCATTCTAGTGCTCGTTTGGCGGAGGCCATGCTAGACGCTTACCAGGCGCCGTCGCAACTTCGAGAACAATTCGGAGACCAGGGCCGGCAGTTGGTCGCTAACAAGTACGATGCAGAACTTATCGCTAAGCATTATTTAGATTTTATTCGAAGCCTGTTAGGATAGGATGAAGATTCTGATACAGGCATATAAATTTCCTCCAGTAAACCATCCCGGAAGTATCCGGTTGTACTTCCTTGTTCGGGAGTGGATCCGCTTGGGGATTCCGGTATTTGTGCAAACCTCCGCCAATCAATCTATTTTTCCGCAGGACCCTTCTTTGGCGTTAGAAGTAACTCAAATTAGACTAATAAACACCCGAGATGCGCGCAAATTGGTAACTAGCCCCCCTCGTGAAAGCGCCGTGAATGATCGATTTCGACGGATGTATCACTCCTTTCCCTTTGTATACTGGGCGGGAGATGGTGGTCGGACTTATATCCGTCATAGTATTCGCTATGGGGGTGAGCTTATTCAAAAGGAAGGGATCACGCACATCTTTAGTAGTTATCGACCGTGGTCTGATCATATTGTAGCGAATGCCCTCAAAAGGAAATTTCCCAAGTTGAAATGGATTGCTGATTTTCGGGATCGACCTGTTGATCCCATTCGCCGTGATGTATGGTGGCCAAAATTACAAGAGCTGTATCAGAGTCGATTAATACGGTCAGCAGATGCGCTAACTACCGTGAGTGAGGGCCTAGCTAAGTATTTTCGAAGCCTGCACAAAAATGTAGTAGTAGTACGAAACGGTCTACCCAACCCGCCGACCGGCTTTCTTTCAGCTCCGGTTGGAAGTCATTTTACACTTAGCTACACCGGAAGAATCTACCCCAGGTGGCAAACCCTTGCCCCCTTATTTAAAGCCCTTCGAGAATTGATAGACGAAGGAGAGCTAAACCCTGCTCACTTAGAGCTACATTATGCGGGCGATCAAGGCCAGCTTTGGGCTGAATTAGCAAGCGAATATACACTCGGATATCTCTGTGTAGATCATGGCCGCCTCGGTCTGAATGAAACGCAGCAACTGCAAAAAAGCAGCCAGGTTAACCTTATGTGTTCGTGGTCTGGAGCAGACTACAGTGGCATTCTGACTAGTAAGTTGGGGCATTATCTAGCAGCAGGAAGACCTATACTTGCCATCCTAAATGGGCCAATCGATAAGGAGCTAGATGTTGCTATTACTACAACAAATGCAGGGCATCTGTACTATAAAGGAACAACAGACAAGAGTGCTGAACTGAAAAACTTTGTCTTACAACTGTACCGTACATGGGCCTTTTCTGGTGCTATTCCTTGGAGAATATCATCGGACCTTTTAACCTCCTATTCGTGGCCTGATCAGGTTAATCACCTTTTTTCTCGTCTTCAAGATTAACTTGCTTTTCACTCTACCTCAATTCTTTATTTAACCTTATCCTAAAAATTATTTAACTTTAGGAAGATTTTTATACCCTTTTGGATTTACTTGTACCCTAGAACCCATACCGTGTGGCCTGATGCCTACATCGTACACGTAAGTCAATAATCCCATGCCAATTGCCTTGTTAGCTGCTTTGACAGCGTTCCTTCTCACGTATTTTATCCTTCCTTCCGTCATAAAAGTTGCGTTTAGTCGGCAGCTATATGATGAACCCAAGCTCCGTAGTTCGCACTTTCAGCCAACACCGTCAATTGGTGGCGTAGCGATCTTCGCCAGCTTTCTAATTGCGATCCTTTTCTGGTTACCCAATGAACTACTTGCCGAACTCAAGTATATTCTTGTTGCTACAGTGATAATCTTTCTCACTGGACTTAAGGACGATCTAATGCCAATGTCTGCAGTTACAAAATTAGTGGCACAACTGGTGGTAGCTACGCTAATAGTGTACTTTGCGGATATAAGATTAGTTAGTCTACACGGTATGTTCAGCTGGATGGCTGAAATGCCATTTCAGTTGTCAATAGTGCTTTCTATACTAACAGTTTTAATTGTTGTGAATGCTTTTAATCTGATAGATGGCATCAACGGCTTGTCCGCAAGCATGGGCATCTTAGTGATGGCAGTTCTTGGAACTTGGTTTATTGGGGTAGGGTATGATGCTTATGGTATTTTAGCATTTACAGTTGTAGGAGCCCTACTAGGCTTTCTGCCATACAATCTCTTTCCACCGACGCGTATTTTTATGGGTGATACAGGTGCCTTAGTTGTTGGCTTACTGGTAGCCACTCTTACCCTGAATTTCATAGAACTAAATGATGCACTACCACCAGAAAGTGCCTGGCGTGTTGATGCGGTGCCAGTAGTCGCTATGACGATTATTGCAATTCCGCTATTTGATACCTTACGAGTGTTCTTTACACGAATCATTCGTGGCGTCTCACCTTTCCAGCCAGATCGTCGTCATATTCATCACTTACTGATCGATTTTGGGTTTCCTCATGCTACGGCAACTGGTATACTTGTTGCATGTCAGGCGGCTCTGATCGGTTTGGTCTACCCATTGCAAGGGAATCTCGAAAAGCATCTTCTACTCCTTCTACTCCTTTCCATTGTCATGGCTGCTACCTACGTGTTGTATAAAGCAACGAAACGCAAAAAAGCTGCCCTTAATGAACTGCTAGAAGCAGATGAGGAACGCGCAATACCAGCGCCCTCTTCGCCAGTATTCGAAAAAGAAGGATCACTCAACTAGTTTTGAGGAAGCATTTGATCTAGACACTGGTCAATAGATCTGCAATAGCAATCCCTGTAAACACAGCTGTGTTTACAGG
>CAJXOS010000051.1 GCA_913057725.1 uncultured Lewinella sp. | reverse complement strand
TAACCAACTAACCAACTAACCAACCTCACACCATCCGCTTCCACTGCTTACGAAAAGAGCGGTACATCGTCTTATACGTTTTTCGTTCTGATTTGTCGACAAAAGTGTAGAAGGTGGGCTTCCACTTCGCGGCATCTGCATAATGTCTTACGGCTAAGGCACTACCCAGGCGTTGTTGCAAGCCTTCCGTAGCTCTTGGCGGCGTACCTCTTTCTACAATCAGATTGAGCAGGCCCAAAGCCGTCTGATGCTCCCTTTGGTCCAAGTAGTAGTGGGCACCCGCTAGTTGCATATGATAGCTAGGGTGCTGCTCCACGTACTGCTGTAAACGGAAGGCCGGATGACCCGCCAAACGTGCCTGTACACTAGCATCTTGGTAAGCTACTTTGGCTACTTGATAGTATTCAATAGCTCGGCCAAATTGCTGCTGCTGTTCGGCTGTTTCGGCGGCTCGTAGATTTTCTTGGTAGTGAGCACAAGCTTCCACAATAGCTTTACTCATCAGCAAGCTAGAGCTGCTGAGACCACAGCTGGTATATTCACTCAGTAGCGCTTCAATTCGCTGCGTGGTCGCTCTGGCGGCAATGTAGTCGCGATCTTGTTGCTGCTGTTCTAGCTTCAACTCTTCACTTGGCAATAGGATAGAACGAGCATTTACGCAACGCTGATCTTCCAGCTGGGCAAATAACTGTTGGACTTCTGGCTGGTTACTGATCTGGTAGCGGCCAGCAAGCTGGCGTATACCATCAATGGTCTGATGTATTTGTGTATTATCTGTGCTAGCACTGGCCATGGTCTGCTCATACATTTGCGTAGCTCTTGCTACCGCTGCTTGCGTTATCCGAGCAGGAAGTCCTTGGTCCGGTCGAATATCGTTGATGTTGGTACTCAATCGTTGTGCCTGGTCGTACTGCTCTAAAGCCTGCGCGAAGTGTCCTTGACTTTGTGCACGATCACCACCCCGTACAAAACGTTCGTAACGGAGTTGCTGGATGCGAGTGATTTGCCGCTTGCTTTCACGCTTCATGCTGTCTTCCAAGTCGTACTCCCGTGTGAATCGGTCTGTCGCTTGTGCTTGTTGCAAAGCTTGATCTAGTCGACGATCGTTTACCAGTTGTTCGGTTTTTGCCAACATCGTTTGGAACTTTCCACTCAAGACCTGGCGCTTCTCACTATCCAGGGCTAGCGGATGTTGTACCAGACCAGGATAGTTCGCCAAGAGTTGTTCACTCTCTTTAATCTTCGTAAGAGCTTGATCCCAGGATTGATCTCGGCGCAACTGGCGAATATCAGCGAGTTGTTCTTCGTACAGCGCATCTACGATCTGAGCCATTAATCGGCGTGTATCAACGTGACTTTCTACCCGGAAGCGCTGTTGAAAAGCCATGGCCTGTTCTAATTGCTGCAATGCCAGAGCATACTGTCCTGATTGTCTCGTGTACATGACCTGATCAATCTGATCGTGGAAATCCATATAGTAGGCTTCCTTGATCCGGCTCACAGCTTCGGCCTGACCGAAGTCAAAACCACGAATACTCTCACTGAAACTCAAAGCAGTTTCATAAAGTGCTACACCATCAGGGTATTGGCGGAGGCTTACGGCTTCTTGTCCGGCGTCCAGGTAGAAGCGCACAATGCCGTTTGCTAGTCGCCTAGCGTCCGTTCTGGTGGCTGGATCTGGGTTGTATTGGTTCAGGACTTTCACGATCCGTTGCCCCGAGGCTTCTACTTGTCCTGCTTCGAAGTCTAGATACGCGATGAAGTAATGACTAGGTGCATAGCAGTCATTTGTTCGTAAGGCGGCACAAAAAGCATCGCGTGCTGCTTGGCGCTGACCTGCTTGAAACAGTTCTATTCCTTGCTCATGGTACAGCACGTGCAAGTTGGCTGCGAGTTCGTCTAACCAAGCCTGTAAATTCTGAATATCGTTCTGGCAGGCGCGGAGATGCTGCACTAGATCTTCCGGGTCATGGGCATTGGGGCCACGCAGGTTCAGTACATTCCAGAAGCTAGCCTGCCGAATAGCCTGCACTTGCTGGCGGTAGTTCTTCAACTGTATCTGATACTCATTGATATGCTGAGGCTGCACCTCGCTCTGACGAAGCTGTTCCATGAAATCATGCAACTGTACCAGCTTGTCTTTTGCCGCCAGGTACTCATCTATAGCTTGTTTGCGATTCCGTACTGCTTGAACTTGAGTACTACCGTAATTGAAATGTAGATCCGTTACCCGGAGGGTATAGTAGACACCGCCTTCAAAGTTGGCAAAATTGTAACTATGACCAGGTAGCGTATTGCCAAAGGTCTGCTGAATGCACTCCGACTTCACCACCTCTCCATCGGCTAAAAGCTGTAGGTTGAAAGTAGCCCCCGAAGGCTTCAGTATATCTGCGAAGGGGAAACCTGCTGGACGAAGTTCTCGATCAACAGTTATCTCTTCCCAATTGATGCAGATCTTAAGAGCTTCTTCTTTCTCCAAAATCTGTAGCTGGTACGCATAGAATAAATCAAAGGCAGGTTCGTGCAACTGGTTTGGTGCCAAGCAACGGATAATTTGCTGTAGCGCACCAGCTGATGGGCCACTGAGATGGTGGTAGCGGTAGACCAAGGTTTCCTCCTGTGTATCTTCGAACAGGAGTGCTTCCTGGGCTGGTAAAAAAGTACTGGCAAGTAGTGCTGCTAATAGGAGGTACGTCTTCATTTGGTAGTAGTTTGGGGCCATTCGTTCTGTACAAATATTCCCTTTGCTGCCGCAGAAAACAAGTATTTAAGCTGGTTTAGGATAAGTTTAATAGGGGTTAAAAATCGTTAAGAGATGTTTAGGGGGCCCATAACCTTGAGAAATGTAGATCGATTTTTGAGACGTACATGCCTGTGAGATCTCATTTTTTACCATTACGAAATGCTATAACTAAAACAATTAGCCCAACGATTGTTACACACTTATGAATGTACTCCTCGTCCATGGCAATGGTGGTGCCAATACGCGTTTCCAGTTGTTTCGTCAAATTGCGGAGCAGCATGGCGCAACCTATCATATTCATCTCCCCGAATTACCAGGATTTGAAGGGCGCCCACTGCCGAAATCGGGAGAGTCTTGGAGTTGGTTTCTGGATGCTCTGGCCGAAACTGTAGCCGCTGGTGGAGATAGCCCTTGGGTGTATTACGGGCATGGTATTGGAGGTTCGGTCCTGTTGGAATGGGCGAGAAGAGGATGGACCAATAGTGCTGGAGAGTCTTTTAAGCCGCAGAAGGTACTATTACATGGTATCATCGGTGCTTCGCTCGAGCATCGGCTTTTTCCGAAGGTTATGAAGCCCATGCTTGTACGGCAGGTGATGAAAACCCTAATCGCAACTCCAGCACTGCGACCGGTCTGGGAGCGTAAGCTCTTTCTTAACCCCGACGCCATTCCTGAAAATCTGCGGCGTCAATTCTTTGCGGATTATGATCGGTGTGAGGCTTTTGCGCTCTTTTTTGATCTCATTACCCCCGAATGGTATCGCGCGGTAAAGGCTACTATTGATCAAGAAGCATTTCATTTCATTTGGGGTGACAAGGAGCGAGTTATCGCTTCTAAATATTTAGCCTATTGGCAAAACGATTTTCCTCAGGCAGATTTTACCATCATCGAAGGTTGGGATCATTTCCCGATGCTGGAACAGCCCCAGGAATTCTATGAGACGATGACCAAGATGATCGCATCCTAAAACGACACCATGAGTAAGCTCTCCCAATTACAGAAGATTCGCCAACTGAAAGCGCCAACTGCACCTTTTACCAGTGTGTCCTACGCAGCCTTCCAAGCGGGTGAGTATGCCTTTGATCGGCTAAAGTTTCCGGTGGCGGTGCGGTCAACTTTTGATCAAGAGGATGGTGAGGAACAGAGTTTTGCCGGCCAGTTCGAAACACGACTACAGGTAGAACGAGATGGGCTGAAAAGCGCGATCGCTGACGTGTTCAATTCGTATCCGGAGGCAGATGGCCAGCAGGTGATTGTACAGCAGATGATTGAGCCGGAATACAGCGGTGTGCTTTTTGCTTACACAACGGGTATTTGGCGCCTAGAATGGGTGGAAGGCCTCGGTGAAAATCTGGTAAGTGGTAAAAGAACCCCGAAACAATTGCTCCTGCCTAAGTTTGATTGGATGGATCGTTGGGTGCAGCCTTGGTTCAGGGTATGGACAACAGACTTACCAGAGAGAACGCTCGAAACAGGCCTGATCGATCTCTCTATTTGGGCACAACGCCTACAAAAATCATTTGGGTCCGTGAATGGTCTCGACATTGAATTCGCTATCGCCAAGGGGCAACTCTATATTCTACAGGCCCGCCCCATTACTACTCCGCAGGAGGCCGAAGAAGTACTCACTTCCGCCAACCATAAGGAGATACTTCCGCCCTATCCCTCCCGGCTCATGACCGATATTATTAGTCGTAGCGGTGCCGATCTTTTTCAGTATTACCAGGACCTTGATCCAACCTTACCAAATCGTCATTTTTTAAAGATGGCTGCGGGCATGCCTTGGATCAACCTGTCGGCATTACTTGATAGCATGGTGCACTGGGGGCTGCCTACTCAATTGGTTTGCACCTCTGTAGGAGCGGATGATTTTTATCAGGTGCGTCTTCGTCCGTACCGGGCTGTTCGAAAGATCGGAGTGTTTTTGAAAGTACTTCTGCAGCAGTGGACGGTTCGTAAACGCATTACAAACTGGCTGGACCAAACCCAAGATCAATATCAACGACAGCAGGAGCAGCGCATAGCCTTATGGGAAGAGCATCCGGCAGCAGCTTTTCAGGAGTGGGCAATCGCCTTTCGCCGCATGTACGTAGAGTTAGTAACGAATATGCAAATTCTGACGGGTGCAATGTCTGGGCCTGTTAGTTTGCTCAATCGCCTGGGCTTACTCAGTAAGGTTAGTGACGCAGCCAAGCAGAAAAGTGCAACGACGGATTACCTGAATGCCTTCCAGGAATTAACCCAAGGTACCTTGTCCAAAGAAGCCTTTGTGGAGCAATTTGGCCACCGCGGCTTTTACGAATCCGATTTAGGGCAGAAGCGTTTTGCAGAATATGCGCAAACGGAATGGAAACGCTTATTGATCCCATCAGGGCAGCTACAAGTATCTCCTGCTCGACCGGCAAAGAAGCGAACAACAATCTGGTGGGCTGGTCTCTTTCGTGGAGCTATCTCTCTTATGCATACCCGAGAACACCTTCGCGCCGAGACCATGCGCTGGTTTGCGGAATTCAGGTACGAACTACTCCGAAACAGCCATACCAAACTAGGAGCAGAATTGTCGCCCTTTTCCTATCCAATTGATGATTTGCAGCGCCTGTTTCAGGGAGAAATCACTCCTGATCAACTTCAGGACAAAGCGTATCCGGTACAATCTGGTTGGGATATGGATAGCTTTATTGCCAATACACTGGGGCGGCGATTACCATTACCCACTTCCAATAGCCCTCAAGCTAAGGTAGGTATTGGTATCTATCCGGGTGTAGTCCAAGGGCGGGTATGGCGTGTGTCTGCTGCAGACTTTACGGCTTTCGATCAGCCACCCTTTCCGAATGCCATCTTGGTAGCCGAAGCGCTGGATCCAGGCTGGATTCCCTTTTTTACCAAAGTAGATGGTGTCCTTTCCTATGTCGGAGGCTTGCTTTCACACGCTTCGATCATTTTACGAGAATCGCAGATTCCTGCAATTACCCAACTACCGAGGCACATCGAATTACGAACAGGTGATCGGATTGAATTAAATGGCTTGACGGGGGAGGTAAGGAAACTGGATTAAGCCTCGCTCTTTCTTTGATAAAAAGACTGCACAAGCTCGCTTTCTGTACCGTCTTCTTGTCGGAACGTTCTTACTAAGGTGCCGTTGGTGTGTGCTTCTCGCCGAAACTCTAGGGGCAGGTCCGTGATGGATTTAGCTCCTTTTATTTGAGCCTGGACTTGTTGTTGTTCGATTTGAATGTCAAAGGCAATGGCGAAAGGGTAGGGGTTGCGGAAACGCAGGTCCTTGTAACCATAGACCACGGTAGCATCAGAACCTAGCGGGCAGAAACGCTCTTCTTCTTTATAGATGTCAACGGAATGGTGGTGGCGCTCCATTATTTTCAATCCAGATCGTAAGGCAAGCATATAGATAATGCCTGATAGTTGGCAAAGACCGCCACCAAAATCTGCTTGGAGCACGCCATTGATCAAGTTGCGTCCCTCTCGAAAGCCATTCTTGGCTGTGGGGGCTCCGATGATCTCCCAGTAGGAGAATACTTGATTTGGTAGGATTACAATCTTATTGATTCGCCCAGCACCTAGTTTTAGGTTGTGGACTTTATTGTCAAAATAACTGCTGGGGCGAATTGGCTGGTTCTCCTGGACGGAGTGGGGGAGGGGCGGTAATTCACCTACACTTGCGAATTGTTGATCAAGCCCTTCTTGTTGGTCCTTCCAGCGACGACGTTGTACTTGGGCGGCTAGGCGCCAGCTTCGTGGTATCTGATCCTTTAGCCACCTCATAGACGTATCAGTTCTACCACCATGTAGGAGGCGTACTCCCGCCAGGGGGAGCGGCAGAGCAAGTTGTCGACCCAACGCACTGGCGCCCGTAGGCTATTCGGTAGTCGGTGGACAGGGAGGAACAGTACTCCGCTATATCTTTGTAGCTTCCAGATGCTAGTGTCCATCCACTTGATCTCTTTTAGAGAAAGGGACTGAGCAGCATGCCAGCTATCCGCTTTGTAGCCTACCAATCCACGGCGCTTCTTGGATGGGATATCAAAAATAAACCGACCACCGGGACCAATGATCCGAGCTGCCTCTTGAAATACAGCTTCGATCTCCTGAGGTTGTAGGTGCATCAAGAGGTGAAAGGAGTAGGCGGTATGGAAGATGTGGTCTTCATAGGGCGTTTCCCAGGCGCTACCAGCCTGTAAGATGTGTTGAGGATATTTCTTTTTTGCCTCCTCAATCATGGCAGGGCTATAGTCCAAACCATGCGTAGCCCATTGCAGTAGACGGCCCGTTCCACAACCTAAATCGAGCGTTGGCCCAGTGGGTTCAATTGGTATTAAGCGGTTCATGATGGCAAGTTCCTGTTGGTGAATATACCGGCCATAAGAATTGCCAAACCGATCCTCATCGTAGCGAGGGGCCAAGTCTTCGTAGTAGTCGTGAATAGGTGATTGAAAATCCATGAGGCGCTGATCCTTACTGTTCAACCAAAAATAACAAAACCTATTGGCACTCCTTCGACGAAGAATATTTGCTTATCGAGACAGAAGGATGGATCGACTACCCATTTTCCCATCTACCAATAGCTGCAGTTGATATATGCCATTCGGTAGTTCCTTCCCCGCTTGCCATTCCAACTCATGTACTCCAGGGCTAAATGCTGCACTGGGTACCAGTGTTTGAATTAGCTGGCCATTCATACTCACCAAGTTAATTTGCATTTCCGTAGCGGCGTCTAAAGTCCAGGAGAATTTAGCTCTGCTGGCGATTGGATTAGGGTAAACCTGGAAGTCCGATATGCGTTCAGGTAGATTCTGACTATCTGAAATGACGCCCTCAAAAAAGCCTAAAACGCTACTGATAGTATTATCTACTAAGCCCTGGTTGTTAGCTCTAGCCAAGTCAAAGAGAAAGGTGAGCGATTTAGAGGTGCCGTTGTCATACCAAACGCCAGTTGTGGCACCGGAAAAGAGGTAGTTGTCGAAGCCCATTTTATATATGGTGACAGCATCAGGGTGAGGGGTAATGGCATCTGCCCACCAAAGTGTCGGAAATACCCAGTTGATATCTCCAAGCCCCGAGATCGGCTGTCCATCTGCCACTTGGGCTATTGGCAAGCCAAAGTTGTCATCATCGGCGTAGGCTTGTGCATCATATTGCAAAATACCCAGCTGGTCGTACACAAAGTCACCGAGCTGGAAAGTATCAGGAGCATCGGAGTAGCGATCGAAGAGAAAATCATTGCCGATGAGCCAGAGGTTTCCTCCTTGCTCAAGGTACGAGACCAGGTCATCATTGTCTGTAGTTTGGAATGGTTCGATGGTCTCAATATCCCAAAACTGCATATCCTCTTGTTGGGTAGAGGTATGCCAGATTACCAGATCATAATTGGAAAGAAAGAAAGAGTTTGGGCTGCTATTAGCACTAGCGGCATCAAACAAGTCAAAATCATATTGATTATTAGTTAACCCATTTGCTATGACGGAAGTATTGTTGGAAAAATCGTTCGAATCATCCACCAAAAGTATATTGAGGTCTTGAGCGGCAGCAAAGAGGCTGAATACTAGTAGTAAAGAAAGCGTATAGATTGTTCTCATGAATGAGGAGTTTAAAAAGAAACGATTATCAGCATCTTAACGCTGACTAGTGCCAGATCGAGAGCTATAATTAGCTAGCAAATATCCTCTGCTTATTTTAGCCCCTGATTTAACGGCTCTAAAGTAGAGCGAAATTTCTAATTCCATGCTCCAACCACTCTATCGCCATCCACTTTTGATTGCTTATCTGGTCTTGTCATTGCTTCATTTGATCGGAGAGCAAATTGCAGCAGAGATGCTTATCCTCATCACCAAACCGTTACTGCTGCCACTGTTGGCACTATGGTTCTGGCAACAAACAAAAGAGCATGCTGGTGCGGTCCGGACCTTCCTGATACTTGGGCTGCTTTTTTCTTGTGGAGGTGATACGCTGCTGATGTTTGTAGAGCATGGACCAAAACAGGAAAATTTCTTCCTTCTAGGTTTGGGTAGTTTTCTGATAGCACAGCTTTGCTACGTGGTGGCATTTGTGAAATACCCGCGCTTAGGTGAAGGTCTGGTAGCTAAATTTCCTTTTCTGGTATTACTGTTCTTGGGCTATTGGTACTGGGTCCTGGATTCGCTTTGGGGAGGAATCCCAGCGCCGATGCGCTTGCCAGTAGCAATCTATGCACTTGCGATTGTAGCGATGGCCTTGATGGCCTTAAACCTAAGTGGACGTATCGCTTCCAATTTCTTTTGGGGCATATTTGGAGGTGTCGCTCTCTTTGTACTATCCGATACCCTTATTGCCTTCAATAAATTCGGTAACCCCGTTCCCTATGCGCGATTGTCAATTATGATTACTTACCTGGCCGCCCAGCTTTTGATCGCCTGGAATGCAGCACGCATGCTACTCATGCCAGCAAAAGAAAACGCGGATTAGTCAGCTAGACCAATCCGCGCATTCTCAAGAAAACTAAAGTAGCTATTGGTTATGGATTGTCTTTCAACAATTCAATATAGCCACTGAGTAATTCTTGTGCCGGCACAATGCCATCTACTCGTTGTTCGAATACCTCGCACTTGTAGAAATAGGTGCCGGAATTTAAAGCATCCCCGGAGGTGTTCGTACCATCCCAGTTGAGTGCAGGATCTTTGGTTTCGAATACCAAATCACCCCAGCGGTTAAACACTTGGAATTCAACCTCTGCGATGAAGCAATTACGGGTAGGAACGAAGAAGTCGTTCTGGCTATCACCGTTCGGTGTAAAGGCATTCGGTAATTCGTAGACTGGGCAGTTGTCTACACAGACGATATTACTTTGTGCACTTTCATTTCCTATAGTATCCACCGCGGTCACAGTATAGCATCCAGCTATGGTGCCGCCTGGCTGGTGAATGTACTCTAGCTCATTAGGATCATTGACTGTAGCAATCAACTCGAAAGGAGCATCGACCACTGCAGCGTAGTAAACCCGATAGGATGCTACGTCTTCAAACTCAGGACAAAGTGTCGGAGCACTTTCCCAGCTGAGCATGTTTTCCAATTCTTCTATGTCGTCGCAGCTTTCGCTGAAATCACAGAGATTAGTGACGGTAAGCTCTGGTGGACAAGGAGGAACGTTATCGATGGGTATACTGCAAACGCGTTGAGAGCGGTTGAGTAGTGGATCAGGTACCCCACTGATATTGTACGTACCCTGAGATCTTACTACGTAACAGTATTCTACATTATTCATCAAGCCTTCATCACGATAAATAGGATCACTCACCGTAGCTAGTTCATCCAGCCCACCGCTACCGTTTTCACGGAAAATGGTGTAAGAGAAGTTTTCCCATGGCACCAGTTCATCCCAGGTAAGGGTGTTTTGGCGATCTGAAGGAGTTGCATTTAAGAATAGCGAACCAGCAATAGTACTGGCACCTAGCGGGCTGCTTTCTCCATTAACATAGAAATTCACCAAATAGCTATATGGCTGATCTACGGTATTGAGGTTCAGATCTGTATAGCAGGTGTCATTAGCCTCGGAGAAGGTAGCTGCTGTCACACTAAATACTGGGCTAAAGGCCGCAAGGTCTTCTGTATGGCCGGGGGCTCGCAATAACTCATACGTATAGGGGCCGGCGTTGAGGACCGTATCCAAATCATTGGCGTCGGGTTTACTCCAGCATAAGTCGATAACACCGTTGGTAAAGTCGGTATCCACGACATCAACCTTAGTGAGGAGCGGTACATCTCTACCGAGTTGTACACAAGCCTCTTCGGAGGCTAAACTCTCCACAGCATTGTAGAAGAAGAGTCCATTACTGGTACGACGTGCAAAGTGAGCCAGAATCCTGTAGCAGTATGTTTTGCCGCGCTCTACAGTCTCGTCTAGGTAGAAATAACGTCCATCTCTGGATTGTCTCAAAGTATCTGCCGAAATGCGGGAATAACCTCGGCCTGCTAATCCAGTTTCGCAAGTGTCCAGTGGTGTTTGATCGGAGTTGAGTCGACGCCAGACGGAGAAACCTCGGAAGAAATCGTCTTGCGCATCTTCACAAACATATGGTAATTCCCAACTCACTTCTATGGTTTGCGAGCTGGCAACAGCTTGTACGTCTTCGGGCGGCGGCCCAACTACTTTTATTCGTATCGTTTTCAAGGTCGCCAGACCTGTAGTATCTCCGAGGTGGTCATCCACCGCTCGGAAGACCACATTATACGGCTGGCCAGATATGTGCTCACAGGTAGTTTGCCAATTAAAGGTTCTAGTGAGCGGATCATCTTGATAGGACTCGTCATCTGGCAAGAAGGTAGCAGGGCTAATCTCCAGGTTGAATGGCGCACCATACCCCAATAAGCGAACCCTTTCGTCAGTATCGGTTAAAGGAGCGGTCGCAGTTACATCGAAATTGATCACAGTGCCGGCGATCACGCACAACTCGTCCACATCTGTAATCACGAGGGGCGGATCGTTATCGCATCGCTCTACAATGATCTGCATGTCGCGTACCATCGTATCGATTGGAAAGCCTCCGCGGAAGGATATGATGTTGATAGCTATATTAAATTCTCCTTCTTGGGTTGGGGTATCCCAGACCAAGTCACCGGTTATTCGATCAATGGTCATCCCTGCGGGGAAGAAGAAGTTCGGAACGGGGTCATCGGGGCCTTGTTGGGGCACGGCTAATTCATAGACTAGACTGTCCCCATCTACATCGAAGGCGCCGGGGTTATGTGTGAAGATTTCATCCGTACAGGCAAAATCAATGGGCGGCACTTCGAGCACCGGGGAGTTATTACAGCCCGAAAAGACGGGGTTGAACAGCGTGAAAACGTTCTCTACGTAGAAGGGAATACTTACCGAATTGGGAAAGTTTACGTTCAGGATTCCAGCATTCCGGTTGGGGTCTTCGAAACTTATCACGTAAGTAGCAGGTCCATTATACGTATGCGTTGCAACATAGATGTTGAACTTGATATCATTCTCAAGCGGCTCACCTTGTGGCGGCATGAGCGGACCATTAGCACGAGCTACGCGTTCGCAGGTGTCATCTCCCCAGCAAATGGTTAGCGAATCCCGATCAGCATCAACACTGGAAGTCTTCGTATAGGTGATAATGGTTGCCTGTACTGTAAGGCCACAATTACCATCTGCGTCCGTTAGCGTCTCGACCACAATCTCGCCAGAACGGTTGTGGGTGGCATGAGCAACACTCAGAGTTAGGAGGAAAAGACCACAGAGAAGAAGAACACGCATGTGTTGTAATCGCATCATAGCAATGAATTTGTCGGGGAGCCAGAATCAGATAATGCTCACCAATTTAAGCATTTTCAAGGATTGATGCCGTCCGATGAATTACAAAAGGAGGCGGTCAATGAGCTGGAGCCCTAAAGGGTAACTACTTCCTGCTAAGAAACGACCAATCCTACACTTTAGTTGTGATTTTTCTTGTCGTTGGCCTTTGTGAGTATGAAAAACGGAAGAACTGTTAATTAATGTACAAAGGACATGGATATAGCATGCTTACATGCTTGCTCAAAAAACAGAAGGCGCGGATCATTAAAAACGATCCGCGCCTTCTCATGTGGTAATGTTGCTAACAGTTACGGTGTATTGATCAGGATTTCAATATAGCCGCTAAGAACCTCTTGGGCCGGCAAAATACCATTGACCCGCTGTTCAAAAACTTGGCAACGGTAGAAGTAGGTGCCGGCATTGAGTGCATCACCTGCCGTGTTAGTGCCATCCCAGTTTAAAGAAGGATCCTTGGTCTCATATACTAGATCTCCCCAGCGATTGAAAACCTGGAATTCTACCTCAGCAATAAAGCAATTGCGAGTAGGTACGAATAGGTCGTTTTGGCTGTCGCCATTAGGGGTGAAAGCATTGGGTAATTCGTAGACCGGACAATTATCTACACAAACAATATTGCTTTGCAGACTTTCATTACCCACAGTGTCGATTGCTGTTACGGCATAACATCCAGCAATGGTCTCGCCGGGCTGATGAAGGAATTCCAGTAGGTTCGGATCATTGATTGTAGCGATGACCTCAAAAGGAGCATCTACCGTTGAGGCATAGTACACTCGATAGGCTGCTACATCTTCAAATTCGGGGCAAAGCGTAGCTGCACTTTGCCAGTTGAGTTGATTTTCCAGCGCTGCAATTTCATCACAACTTTCACTCAAGTCACAGAGGTTGGTTGCGGTCAAAGTTGGCGGACAAGGAGGCACATTATCGAATGGTGTGCTGCAAACGCGTTGAGATCGGTTTAGAAGGGGGTCCGGAACATCGTTAATGTTGTAGCTTCCTTGAGCTCTTAGGACATAGCAATATTCTACTCCGTTGACGAGGTTCTCATCCCTGTAGATAGGGTTTTCAACGGTCGCCAGTTCATCCAGACCTCCACTCGTGTTCTCCCGGAAAATGGTGTAGGAGAAATTATCCCAGGGGACAAGTTCATCCCAGGTGAGGGTGTTTTGCCGATCGGATGGAGTGGCGTTGAGATATAATGAACCAGCCATCGCACTAGCACCGAGCGGGGTACTTTCACCATTGACGTAAAAGTTGACCTGATAGGTGTAAGGTTGATCTACGGTATTTAGGTTCATATCCGTATAGCAGGTGTCGTTGGCCGTTGAGAAGGTCGCTGCTGTTGTACTATAAATTGGGGCAAATGCGACGGGGTCTTCGGTGTGTCCTGGAGCACGGAGTAGCTCATAGGTATAAGGCCCTGCATTTACCATTGTATCTAAGTCAGTAGGGTCGGGCTTTGTCCAACAGACATTCATAACGCCGTTTGCCAGATCCGTTTCTTCTACATCCACTTTCGTTAGTAATGGCACATCTCTTCCTAATTGAACGCAGGCTTCTTCTGAGGGAAGACTCTCGACGCTATTGTAGAAGAATTGGCCAGTGCTGGTTCGGCGGGCAAAATGAGCTAATACACGATAGCAATAGGTTCTGCCCTGTTCTACGTTTTCGTCCAGGTAGAAGTAACGTCCTGCATTTACTTGTCGAAGTGTATCCGGAGAAATTCGGGTGTAGCCCCGACCTGCAAGTCCCGTAATGCACGGGTCCGGTGGCGTTTGGTCAGAGTTGAGGCGCCGCCAAACTGAGAAGCCGCGGAAGAAATCGTCCTGGGCGTCCTCACATACGTAAGGTAATTCCCAGCTTACTTCTACTTGTTGCGAACTAGCAATGGCGAGCACATCTTCTGGCGGCGGGCCTACCACTTTGATTCGTATCGTTTTTAAGGTCGCTAATCCAGTGGTATCACCCAGGTGGTCATCTACGGCTCGGAATACCACATTGTAGGGCTGGCTTGAAATATGTTCACAGGTTGTTTCCCATCTAAAGGTTCTCGTCAGTGGGTCATCCTGGTAAGATTCATCATCGGGTAGAAAGGTGGCTGGGCTGACGTCCAGATTGAAAGGGGCGCCGTATCCCAATAATCGGACAAGTTCATCCGTATCGGTTACGGGTGCTGTTGCGGTGACATCAAATTCGATGACGGTCCCAGCAATCACGCAGAGTTCATCTACGTCTGTCATTACCAACGGCGGATCATTATCACATCGTTCTACAATGATTTGCATGTCGCGTACCATGGTGTCGATGGGCATGCCATTGCGAAAAGAAATAATATTGATGGCCACGTTAAACTCCCCTTCTAGATTCGGAGTATCCCAGACCAAGTCACCTGTCAACCGGTTAATCGTCATTCCCATCGGGAAGAAATAATTGGGGACGGGGTCATCAGGATCTTGCCTGGGGACGGCTAGTTCGTAAACGAGGCTATCTCCATCCGCATCGTAAGCACCGGGATTGTGCGTGAATATTTCATCTGTACAGGCAAAGTCTATTGGAGGTACTTCCAGAACGGGAGAGTTGTTACAACCTGAGAAGACGGGATTAAACAGGGTGAAAGTATTTTCTACATAAAACGGAATGCTGACGGAGTTGGGGAAGTTGACATTCTGTATCCCCGCATTCCGGTTGCGATCTTTGAAATAGACCGTGTAGGTAGCGGGCCCAGTATAGGTATGAGTCGCAACGTAGAGGTTGAACTTAATATCATTTTCGATCGGTTCACCTTGCGGTGGCATCAACGGGCCATTGACCCGGAGAACAGATTCACAGGATCCATCTCCCCAACATAAAGTTAGAGAGTCACGGTCGGTTTCTACAGAAATCTTGGTGTAAGTAATAATAGTGGCTCGTACCGTAAGACCACAATTGCCATTGGCGTCCGTGAGGGTTTCGATTACTATTTCGCCGGAACGGTTATGTGTCGCGTATGCGGAACTAAGTGCGAACACGAAAAGGCAAAAGAGCAGAATAGCGCGAGGGTAAAAGGACTGCTTCATAATTTATAGAGGTATCAAGAGAGCAAAAGCAAGGTAGAAAAGTCAGTGCCTTGAGGGCATTCGCAAATAGCGACCTCCCTATTTTTTAAGTCTAGCTTTTAATGGAGAGGGCCGCACAAGCTACCTTTCTTCTTTGCATTAAATGGGCTAATGCACTTTAAATTAAGCATTTTTGAGGCTCGATGTCGTCTGATGACTTACAAAAAGGGGTACTTAGACCACTAGTTTCCTCAAATTAGGACTGCTTTCGGTGGGGAAACGATCAATCCCTTGCTTTAGTTTTTTATTTTCACGCTTCTAAGCACGATCGGGATGAAATTGGACTGAACAAATCCTCAAAACCTCGTGTTTGAACAGTAATTGACCAATTTTTAACAAAAAAACTAAAGGTACAGACTATGGCCTTTCAACTTCCTGACTTACCCTACGCGTACGATGCCCTAGAACCACATGTCGATGCGCGCACGATGGAAATCCACCATTCAAAGCACCACAACGGTTATACCAACAAGCTTAATGCTGCCATTGAGGGCACTGAGCTAGAGGGTATGAAAATCGAAGATATACTAGCGAATGTATCTAAGTATAGCATGGGCGTTCGCAACAACGGTGGCGGTTTCTACAACCACAAACTGTTTTGGGAGATCATGTCACCAGATGGTGGCGGTGAGCCTTCTGAGCGTATGAATATCCACAAGGCGATTGTACGTGACTTCGGTAGCTTCGAAAACTTCAAGAAAGAGTTTTCTGCTGCTGCAGGTACTCGCTTCGGCTCTGGTTGGGCTTGGTTGTGTGTTGATTCAAACGACCACTTGTTCGTGACTTCTACTCCAAACCAGGATAACCCATTGATGGATGTAGCAGAGCAGCAAGGTACTCCAATCCTAGGCTTGGACGTTTGGGAGCACGCTTACTACTTGAACTACCAGAACCGCCGTCCAGACTACGTGTCTGCGTTCTTCAACGTCATCAACTGGCATGAAGTGACGGAGCGTTACAACAATGCAAATCCTGGCGCATCTGATCTATAGGATCAAGCGTTAGTTAGATAAAAGAAAGATCCCGCAATTTGATTCGTCAAGTTGCGGGATTCTCATTTGGTAACGAAACCTGCTCTCAAACTATAAATAGACAATGAAGCCTGCCCGACATTCGTCTAAAAACAAATGTTATTGATCGGTTAATATACCTTGTGGGCTTGCGTTGGAACTACTTAGGGCTTAAATTAGTTATATATATATCCCCTTGAGTTGATTGACATTTACCAATTGAAAACCGAAAGTGTAGTGCTCTCCCCATTTAAGTGCGCCATACTTTCATAATCCCTTATCCCCATGATTATCCTAGGAATACTGCTACTGGTATTGCTACTCTTTAACTTCCAACCCTTGCGTAGTGAAGAGCAATAGACCAAAAACATGTAGCAAAACGAACAAAGGCAGCCTTCTGTAATAGAAGTGCTGCCTTTTCTGTTTGGGCTATAACCAGATCGACATTTTAACCCGCGGGATCTACAACCTCTTCAACTGGCACCTCCTCTTCGGCTACCACTTCCTCTTCCGTTACGGGTACTTCTTCCTCTACTACTGATAGGCTAATAGGCAAGCCATTGTCTGCCAAGACAGCAGTTTTGACGAATAGGCACTCTACTTGCCCCTTACTGTCCGTTACTGAACTAGGGTCATTCTCTGCAGCCACCCAGCGGTATTCACCATTGACTTCCCAGGATAAATCTCCTTGCATGATATCGCAGGTAGCCATTAATAGACTAGTGTCTTTCAATTCGCTATTGTCACTTTCGTTGTAATCACCAACCCGAATAGGAGTAGTAATCAATTCCCAATCATCCATTTTCTGGTCACCTGGAGGGAGTTGGAGTGTTTGTTGCCCGTAGCAGCCCGTCCAATAGGAAAACTCCTTCTTGACCCACAAGAGCGTATAGTGTGCTCCTTTGGTAATAAAGCTCTCATCTTTTCCATTATTGGATTTGCGATACTTTACGTTGTTGAGGAATTTAAATTTACCGAAATTATAGGTGGACAGCTCTGGTTGAAAGCTATTGCTCCAATCCCAACGAATCATACTGTTATCGGCATCTTTGTCAACGGAGTCTTCCGTGTATTCGACCTTGCGGATAGCAGAAAGTAAATTCCAGTCATCCATGTTCTCCGGGGTGTCGACGATTTGGTTTCGGACGTTGTCGTATTTGTCCATCCGCGATACTTCTACCTGCTCGTAGAAGCTATCATTGATGCAGTGCACATTCTCGTATAATGCTTGACCAGACTCCAAGCGTACGATATCACCGACATCGTTTTTCTTCACCTGGAACTCATACACCTGTTGATCATTCAACAAGAAAAACGGATAGTCGAAGGTGTCGTAGTTGAGATCAGTTAGGCTCAAGTGCTGGTGCGTGTACTTAGGGATGAGTAGATAATTCACCCAGCCATCCTCATACCATTTGATCTGATAGTTGCCGTTTTCATCCTTATTCTTGACGGTCCGATAACGGTACTTGGCCTTAATCTGCCAATGGTCAGGATAAGCGAAGCCATTATCAATACCGTAGTCGAAGGCAAGGAGGGCATTGTCTGAATCGGCATCAGCATCTTCTCCTTCAGTTAGGCCAACAGAAGCTGGTGTGACAAACAGGTTCCAGTCGTCCTTCTTGCCCCAAGGTGGATAGATGGCTGCTCCGTGCTGAACAGTACCACGAGTTGCTGTGCTATTGCCTTGGCCAGACAAGATGTTGAAACGTAACTCTAGCGCAGTTCGGCGCTCAGTATTGTCAGGAGCGCATAACTCCCAGATTGGGCGTAGGGATTGATCTGTGAAATCGACCAATGCAGGCTCTCGAGCAACGGTATCCAGCCATTCTGCGTAGGCAGCAGGATCATCAAGCATTAAGGGCGCTTTGGTCTCGTCACCTCCTACAGTTTCAATGCCGGTTTCGGAGTGAGTGGACTTTGAGCTCTGGCTTGAATCATAGCTGGTGTCAACTGAAACAGTAGCACTCGTGAACAGCGAATTGTAGCTGGCTTTTACGGAAGCTTCTATTTCCATGCTGCTGCTTACAGATGACTTCTCCACGGTAGCGTAGTAGTTATTGCAACCTCCCAGTACAACTTCCGCCAAGAAATGAGTGCCGTAGCGATCGAAGAAAGCATCAATAGCTTGATCAGAATTGTCGGTGGAATTCAGCATACTAGCGAAGTCGCTATCCAATAGCTCCCGAAGCTGGGAAGTATTGGGTAAGGCCAAGCGGTATGCTCGAACTAGCGCAGAAAAGCGGGTGTAGTAGAGCTCCTGACTGGTCTTTTTGGCGCTGTGGAATCCAAAGTTGGCTTCGCCAGAGTAGTAGCTGTAATTGCCCTTCATACTCACTTTGATGTCCAGAGAAGATTGAAATTCTGAGACAGATGAGCCTTGAACATAACTTTCCTTAGAGGCGTGCTCCTCTACGATGCTGATATTGGCGGGTACGTCGAAAGTATCGCCGTTAATGGTGGCATCGTACGCATCATTGTCGGTGCCGTCTTCTTTTTTAGTGAAGTCTCTAAAGATAGATGCATTGTAAACGCCTGATGGGTGGGCGAAACGGCCGAAGACGTCGTAGCCTTTACCGAGAATGTCCAGGCCAGAAATCCATTGTAGTTGAGGATCTGATTGTTGAGCCATGATTAATGGGTTTAAAGGGTTGAAGATTAATGATCGTGCTGATTCAGGTTTCGTTCTGATGCCTGTGAAATCGTAAAGAGTTTCTCATCAGCGACACCACAATCTTCGGGGAGTTGGACGCTCAATGCCAATCTATTCTGTAGAGGCAGGTTTGGATAACACCAATGGATCAATTGTTTCTACGAATGTTAGTCAGCGCGTTTATAGAAACAATTTCCTTGTTCGTAGAAGTAGTGGCAGCGGCGGTGAAAAATAATGGGAGATCAGTTGGAAAAGCCCCAGCTTCGTGAATATCGGCATGGCCCGACATAAAAGCTGTACCTTATGTACCCATATCAATCAGAACATGCAGAGCCCTATTCACTATCGCAAATGGATTTGGGGTATCCATTTCTTCTTTTGGATACTCATTGCTGCATTGCTGTTTCTGGCCCTCAGTTTCATCTTGGGCAATCCGACTTATGCTTTAGGGGGCGTGATCGCCAACTTAGTTGGATTGATGGTACTCGTGTACTTGCATTTGCTCGTGCTATTACCTCGATGGTTTGATCAGGAGAAGTATGTGTCGTACGCACTTGCCTTGGTAGTGTTGCTGCTCTTTACCTCCGGCATTCGCTTCTTTGTCGGTTGGGGTATGGTAAGCCAACTGGATTGGGATATTGAAGGCTTATTTAGACCCAGCTACTTTGGGAGTATGTTTTTCAGCGGGACCTTCTTTTTGCTCATTTCTATCCCGCTAAGATTAATTGAGAACTGGTTTAAAAAACGAGAATTGGAACAGGAACTTAAGACACATCAATTGGAGGCCGAACTTCGCTTTTTGAAGGCGCAGGTGAACCCCCACTTCCTGTTCAATGCATTGAATAATATTTATGCGCTATCCTTCACGGAGTCCAAGAAAGCACCGGAGATGATCCTTAAGCTTTCGGATATGATGAGTTACATGCTCTATGACTGCAAGAACGAAAATGTAGCCCTCAGCGCTGAGGTTGGTTATCTCAGGAATTACATTGACCTGCAGCAGTTAAAGAAGGATGGGGAGTTGAACATTACATTCAAGGTCCAAGGAGATTTGACGGGAGTTCAAATCACCCCAATGCTGTTCATCCCCTTTTTCGAGAACGCTTTCAAGCATGGAAATCTAGAGGATACAACGAATGGCTGGTTACACAGTAGCCTAAGGGTAGATGAAGGTGTGTTGAAATTTACGATTACAAATTCTGTTCCCGTTCTACCAAGAGAACATGAAAAGGGTGGGGTAGGCCTGGAGAATATACGCCAACGGCTTAATCTGTTGTATCCGGAAAATCACGAATTGGATATTCAAAGTGGAGAAAACGAGTACGCTGTGTATCTACAAATCAAATTATCAGAAGTATGCAGTACCGATGCCTAATTGTCGATGACGAGCGCCCTGCGCTGAAACTGCTGACCGCCTATCTAGAGAAGATTCCACATCTAGAGCTAGCTGCAGCATGTGAAAATGGCCTGGAGGCAATGGGGGTGTTGCAACGCGAACATGTCGATATTCTATTTTTAGATATACAGATGCCTGACTTTACGGGTTTGGATCTTTTGCGTAGTCTACAGCGTAAACCCCAAGTTATTCTTACCACTGCTTATCGCGATTATGCGGTGGAGGGCTTTGCCCTTAGTGCTACGGATTATCTGGTGAAGCCGTTTTCTCTGGAAAGATTCTTACAGGGCGTCAATAAGGCAATAGAACAGATAAGGCTGAAACAATCCAATACGGATGCCGTCAGCCCGAAGGCCACCGATATAACTGCTGCTGATCAGCCGGAGGATGATCATTTTTTTGTCCGGACCAATTATAAGATGGAGAAAATCGTTTTCGCTGATATCCAATACGTGGAGAGTATGCGTGAATACGTCGCTATCCACACCCACGAAAAGCGGTACGTTATTCACCAAACCATGACCAATATGGAGAAGGAGCTTCCTGCAACGATGTTTATGCGTATTCACCGTTCCTACATCGTCAACACCAAGTTAATCAAGGGAGTGAATGGCAATCAAGTGATGATCGCAGATCAACAACTACCAATCGGCGCTAGCTACCGCCAAACCTTCTTTGATAGCCTGAGGACCTTGTAGTGCAATTATTAGTAGGAAGGTGTCAGTCCAACTCGCCCCAAAGCGTCCTCCGACGTGATTAACAACTAACCAATTCACCCCAAAGCGTCCCCCGACGCGATGAATTAACAACTAACCAACACGCTCCAAAGCGTCCCCCGACGCGATGAACATTAACCAACACCTACCTCAATAAAACCACATCTCCTCGATCCTGCGCTTTTCTAGGTATCCCGTTTTCAGTAACGGTATAGTTGATGAACCACACATAAGTGCCTTGGCTTGCCAGATCGCCATTGATACGGCCATTCCAGCCATCACCTGGAATCGTGGATTGATAAACTTGGCTTCCCCAGCGATCATACACGACCATTTCATAGTCGGCTAAATCGCAAGGACTTTGCGGGAATAACTCATCATTGACCCCATCATTATTTGGGCTGAAAGCATTCGGCATGTACACTTGGCAGATTTCGCAAGGAACGATACTAAGCGTGTCCACCACCGTTTCACAATCCGATTTGACGCTGACGATGTATTCGCCGGGGCCGAAGACCAGGCGCCGCGGGTCCAGGCTGCCATCTTCCCAGACGTAGTTGGCTAGCACAGCTGTGGTAGCATCCAGCAAGAACGGTTGTTCCTCACAGAGGAATGTGTCACGCCCCAGATCAGTAGTCACTGGTAGGAGGTAGTCAATTCTCACTGAGTCGATCAAATCGTTACAAGCCGTTGAGATGGTGACCTGATAGGTGTCTGGAGTAGTCACCACAAAGCGATCTGCGGTACTGCCATCTTGCCAAATGTAGTCTGCACCTGGAATGCCGGGCTCAAGGATCAAGGAGTCGTTAGGACAAAGGACCAGGTCGTCTCCCAGTTCTAGAGTTGGGTCCACAAGGAAGATGGCGTCGAAGCGAGCTTCGTAGGTTTCGCAGATCGTGGTTACGGTAACTGCGAAGCTGCCGTCGGCTGTTATTTCTCGTTGCGGAGATACAGTTCCATCTCCCCATTGGTAATCGGCGAATGGCCGTTCAATATCTAACATTAAGGTATCACCCAGACATAGGACGTATTCAGTGGCCAGGTTGAGATTAAGTGGTGGTACATAAGTGAAGTTTACTTCATCTTCCACGGTGCCACAACCATTTTCTACGGTCACTGCATAATCACCAGTGTTCGTAACGGTGAATGAAGTTTCGGAGCTCCCATCTTGCCAGGTGTAGAATGCGATGCCATTATCCGCATCAAGGAATCTCGTGTCTCCTGGGCATAGGTTTTCATCGACACCAAGATCCACGGTAGGTGGAACTTGTTGGACAAAGACTTCAACTTCGTCTTCTCCTATTCCACAGTCATCGGTTACAGTTACGCTATAAACACCTGCATTCGTAACCGTCAGGGTAGGATTGGTAGATCCATCTTCCCAAAGGAAAGAGTTTCCAGCGCCACTGGCATCTAGGATTAACTCATCGCCAGCACAAACAAGGCTAGTATCCCTGCCTATATCGATCTCCACATCAAGTGGGACATCTACTGTAAAGGGGAAGGAGAAATCTTCTACTTGATTATCACATAGGTCTAACAGGTCCGTACCGGATTGTGCCATGATGGTCAAGGTATAATCCCCCATGCTTTGGATCGGTGGATCAATCGTTAGACGGAAGGTCTTATCTTGTCCAGAACCAGAATTACACCCGGCAGAAAAGGCATCGATAGTATATGGACCTCCCGGGCCAGCTAACTGAAAGGCAGCATCATTTATGCTATTGCACTGGAGGAATTCATTAAAGGTTACCTCCATCATATTATCACCACAGCTCTGGGGGAGGAAGTTGACATCTTCTACCAGGGGTGGAGTTTCATCAAAAACGCCAAGTCCGGTACTTTCGCTAAAGTCGAGCGTATAACCGTCATCAGACCCCGTCCAGTTACTAACCATTAAGACGTAGGTGTTACCTGCTGTCATGGGCACCAAAGCGTTAATCGGTCCAGACCCTGCACAGCCGCCGGGCGTCCAGTTGCCGATACCGCTTGCGGAGCAGCCGGTCTGTCCATGACAGCCCGTACCTCCTGCGGCATTACAGCTCACCAGGTTTTCAGCTACTAGATCGTCACAGTCACCATTGGTAAGGTCGAAGAGCGCCCAGTCGTAATCATCATCTAGGTTGTTAGGGGTAATAAGAAATCCTAACAAGCCATCCTGGTTAGCCGTAAATACGTACCAGATTGAATTGAGCTCACCTGCGGTACATGTTTCACCGGGGATAATCTCATTGGGAATATTTCCGTCCCCAACGGGCGAATTTACTTCGGTATAAGTGTCTTGGCAGACGGGAATTGCGCCTAAACAGTCTTGAAGTCCTGCTTGGCCCCATAAATCCTGAATACCTAGCAGTAGAAGAAGCAAGGTAATGGCAGAGGGGTAAAGCTTGTTTGTCATACTGGCTTGGATTGTGCTGTACAGTAGGGTACCTGTTCCTGTATATCAGAAACACTGCTAATGCACTATAATGCTTATGCTACAAATTTAGTAGATCAGCTGCAATCCGTAGGAGCCTACGCGCAAATTGTTTTTCCGCTTACAAAAGCGACTTAGGGCAAATCTAGTATTCCTAGTCTACAAGCGCATTCTCATCCCCACCTGCATACCTGCCATCCAGTAGTTCTGTTGGAGGTCGTAGGCACTGCTACTCAACGCCTGTGGGAAGGTCTTGAAGTAAGGCTCAGCAATTATGCTGTACCGGCTGTGCAGGTTATAAGCAATGCTCATGCCAGCGTACCAGGCGGCTGTTGCTCTGCGATCAAAAATCGGCAAGACATCGCGATCACCTTGCTGGCCAAAATCAATCGGCTCTTCTGTTGCTGGTGAATAGATAGCACCATCAGCGTCAAAGATAAGATTGAGGTAAGCACCGGCATTCACTCCAACTCGGAGTTTGCCCCATTGGCGCTCGTAACCCAGTAGTAGTGGAATCTCAACAAAACGAAGTGTGTTGCGTCGTGTATCCTGATAGCCTTCCGTGTACATGGTATCGCGGCCAATGATTTCGCCGTTAGGGCCAAAAATTACGGATACGTCCATCCGGCTTCCGACATCAAAGGTGAACCGGTCATTGATTTCGGTATAATTTACACCTGTACGCAGGCTCAAGCCAACATTGGAGGAAGCAGCAAGGCGGAATCCTCCTGAATAGGATAGTCCTGCAGATTCACTGCTTTCACGTAGTCTTTGGTGAGACTGACTTTCTGATGTCTTGGCACGTAGCGTCTGATGTGCATAAGCAGGACCACCAAGCATTTCTAAATCAAGACGGAAAAACGGTCCTGTAAAGTCAGCGCAACGTGGTGGGTGATTAGCAAAGAGGCGAATTTCTTCCTGCTTTGCTAAAGCAATATTTTTTCCTGGCAACATATCTAGCGCCGCGATCCGACTGCGTTGGTGCGGGCCAGCTATTCGATTCGGTTCTTCTATAGTCTCCTCTGCAGTGGTTGGAGTTGTCTCTTGAGCAGCTGCAATGTTGCTTGCTGTGGCTCCTTGCTCCGCATTATCTTCTTCTGTGGTAGTTAGCAGGTTTGATATCGCTCGTGGAGGATTTGCATCGGTAGCAATTCGTGCCGATTGTCCTTTGTTTTTGAGGACTGAGCGGCGGTGACTAGCTTCTGATGAAGCTTCATTGTTGACTGCAGCTACCACGTTTTCCGCTGCCACGCTCTGATTGGCATCAGCTATTGCCGTGAGCGGCATAGCATCAGCTGCTGTATTTGCCAAACTTGGACTGCTAGGTGATTCAATCACACTTGGCTGGCCACTCTCTTCTAATGGGAAGGAACCTAACTCTGGACCACCGGTATACATCAAAATAGCGGCCAGTAGGGTAAGTGTTGCACTACCTACGCTGCTCCATACAACAAATAAGCGTCGACGCTTCTGTTGTCGTGCTTTTTCAATCCGGCTCCACATATTCTCAGGCACGGGGGCAGAGGCATCGCGAAGATGCTGACTAAATAGTTCGTCCAGCGGGTGTCGCTTATTCATACGGCAACTCGTTGCAGTTTATCTAATTGAGCCTGCAGCATCTTACGGGCTTTCACCAGCTGGGAACGCGAAGTACTTTCCTTGATGTTGAGTAGTTCGGCAATCTCCTTGTGGCTGTAGCCTTCGATAGCGTACAGGTTAAATACGACCCGATAGCCTTCTGGCAAACGGGAAATCATTTTCAGGAGCTCCTTCTCACCAAGCCGGGAATAAGCGGTAGGTTGTAGGGGGCTGTCCGGAAAATGCTCGACAGCGATCTGTTCGTTGGTAAAATATTTGCGTTGATTATGCTTGAGGGCGGTATTGACAACAATACGTCGTATCCAACCTTCAAAAGAACCCTTAAACGCAAACTTATCCAGATTATCAAAGACTTTTACAAAGGCTTCCTGAAGGATGTCCTCTGCCTCGAGTCGGTGACGGGCATAGCGTACACAGACCGCCATCATCTTACCGGCAAACAGCTCGAATAGCTGTCGCTGGCAATGGGCGTTTCCTTGTACGCAACCTTTAATCAACTCTTTTTCCGTCATTTGACGTTCTGGCGATTGATCGCCGTTTTTACGCATAAAGTCGGTAGTTAGACCACGGACTTGATGCGTCATTCTGGTTAATAGATACCCTAACGGGTGCCGACGCTGCCTGTATAACGAACGAAATAGCAGTTCCGCTTGTGTAAGATAGCTTTTTTTGTGAGAAAGGTCAATTTTGTGCTTGCGTCCAAAAGGTGCAAAACAGCTGTTTTCTTCGTCAAAAGCAGTTTGCGTACATTGGCGTAAATTCGTGCCTATGAACAATCAAATGTCTCCTGCTGCGATCGTGGAACGCATGATTGAATTTGATGCTTTCAGCCAATGGTTGGGCATTGAAGTATTGGAAACAGGGCTGGGCTACAGCAAGATTCAAATGACGGTACGCCCCGAAATGGTAAACGGCTTCCGGATCGCCCATGGCGGAATTACGTTTAGCTTTGCAGATAGTGCTTTTGCCTTTGCTTCCAATAGCCGCGGGAAACATGCTGTTTCTGTGGATACTAGCATAAATCACCTGGCAGCCGTGAAAATCGGTGACATTCTTATTGCCGAGGCCGAGGAATTGGATGTAGGGCGCCGCTTAGCTCATTATCAAGTGACGGTTTATCGTGGAGAAGGTGAAAAAGTGGCCTTGTTTAAGGGGATGGTCTACCGCAAAGATCAGCTATGGGAGGCGGATTAGCCTTGTGAGCATCTCAGCTCTATTTATAATTACAGACCCTAATATTCTCCTAACCCCTGAACAAATCCTAAATACTACGGTAATACACTCAACGTTTTTAATGGAACTGCAGCATGGCTACACGCTTAGCATGTAATTGCAGACCCGATAAATTTCTGATCCAAAACCACTCGATTTTATGATAAGATATTTCCTAATCCTTGCCCTTGCCCTTACAACTACACTACAAGCACAGGAATCCATTCAAAACCCTGTTGCTTATTTCGATTTCTTCAATCAAGAGCATAATGCCTTGGCTCAGAAAAATATGGAGTACCTGCAGTACGCGGTACACAGCGAAGATCTGAATGTCATTGCAGAAAAACGACTTGCGCTTTTAGAGCAGGTCCAATCTACTCAGGAAAAAGTAGCACAGGTACCTGAATTTGATAATGATGCTGGCCTAAAATCCACCATGGCAGATGTATTGAGTACCTATGAAGAGCTATTTGAAATCGGCTTTCAAGAGGTGGAAACCTTAAAGATTGAATCACAGGAGAGTTTCCAGCAAATGGAACGCTACTTGGCAGCTCAGACTGCATCGGAGCAACGTATGGCTGAAGCTAGTGGTCGGCTATTGGCTGCCCAGCGCCGCTTTGCTAAAGCGAATAACATCACTTTGATGGAAGATGGCGGATCGAAATCAGAAGCAGAGCAATTGAACGCCTTAAATGAATATCAGCGCGACATCTTCTTGCGCAGCTTCCGCATTGGTAAGCTCAACGCTAACTTTTTGGTAGCCATGGAAAAGGGCGATGCAGAAAACCTGGAGAGCATCCGTAAAGAATTGGTGCAGGCGGCCAATGAGGAGCTTCCGGCAGTGAAAGGTAAAGCTGATTATAATGGTAACACGGCCTACCGCGACGCTATTGTAGCACAAATGGAGATTATCCGCGACCTAGCTACGGACGATTATCCAGCAGTGGTGAATGCTATCAGCAAAGGAAATCAATTAACCCAAGCTGATGTAGATGCTTATAATCGTGCCATCGGTAAGGTAAACCAACGCTTGAATCCTGCCGCTGAACAGGTAAATACCGCACTACAGAATCTCTTGCGTTCTAATGTGCCGAAACCTGCTTTGAGAGGCGTAAAGCAGATCTAAACGATTACTCAGTATAAAGGTGAGTAAGGGCCGCCCAGATAGGATTTATTCCGATTTGGGCGGCCTTTCTCTTAAAAAAGTGTGAAATATACACTTAGGCGTTGGAAATAAGCCGCCTTTTGCAACTCCGGCTATGCATCTCCCGTTTAAATATTGCTACTTTTGCGGTAGCAATCTAATTGTTAAACCAAGGAAACAATCAACACCATGGCTGATTTGAATCAGGGCCTGGAAGAGGCGTTCAACGAGAAGGGGGAGCATATTAGCCCAGTCCTGCCTGACGGCGTTAAGAATTTTCTGATCGACATTGATGGTACGATCTGCGATGATATTCCCAATGAGGAACCTGAGCGTATGGGCACTTGCCTGCCTTATCCTGATGCACTCAAGATTTGCAATAAGTGGTATGACGAAGGGCACTTCATTACCTTCTTTACCTCCCGCACTGAGGAGCACCGCGCGATCACTGAGGAGTGGTTAAAGAAGCACGGCTTCCTATATCACGGTCTGCTAATGAATAAGCCTCGTGGAGGTAACTATCACTGGATCGATAATCACATTGTTCGCGCTACCCGCTTTAAGGGTAAGTTTACTGATTTGGTGGTAGAAAACCGCGAAATCGAAGTGTTCCGCTCTTAGTAGCGTAGCCACAGAACGAAAGAACTCAAGAAAGGTCTGAGATCACCGACGGTGGCCTCAGGCTTTTCTGTTTATGAGATCCTTTACGGCACTCTCCAGGTGCGGGAAATCAAAAGTAAAGCCAGTGGCTTCGAGCTTTTCAGTAGATACCTTTGCACTGTCTAGTACGGTATGTGACATCTCGCCGAGAATCAAGCGTAGTATAAAGGCTGGGGCTGGCAGAAGAAGTGCTAGTTTACCGGTGGCCTTAATCAAAGTCGCGGCTAAGGTTTTACTCCGTTCTGGATGAGGGGCCACACCATTGTACATGCCACGGAAGCTGTCATCCTCAATACCGCGTAGGAAAATCCGGCAGATATCTTCAAGGTGTATCCAGGAATACCATTGTTGTCCATTGCCAAAGTAGGTGCTGACGAAGAAGTAGAGTGGCAGTAGCATCTTGGGTAAGGCACCGCTGCGGGTAGAGAGTACGATACCAGTACGGACGGTCAAAGTTGGAAGTTGGGTCGTCTCTGTAAGTGTCGCTATTGCTTGCTCCCAAACACTAACGCTCTCTGAAAGAAAGCCATTCCCAGGCTTGGCATCTTCGCCAAGCACTTCCTCCCCACGATCTCCATAGAAACCAATTGCACTCCCCGCCAGATAGGCTTTGACACTTTGGCCGTGGGCTAGTATACTTTCTTGTAACAAGCGCGTGGACTCCGTGCGGCTCTTAATAATGATCTCCTTTCGCTTGGGCGTCCAACGAGAATCAGCTATTCCGGCACCAGCCAGATGAATGACATGTGTGACTCCTTCAAAAGCTGCTGTGTCGTAGGTGTTTTTTTCTATGTTCCAAACGAAAGTAGGGTAGGGGGAGCTTGGATTAGGGCGGCGACTAAAATGACGTACTTCGTGTCCTCTTTCTTGTAGAAGTTGACTGAGTCGGGTGCCAATAAGGCCGCTTCCGCCGGCGATAAGAACTGTAGCCATGTTGGAGTTACTTGGTTTTGAAATGAAACGCAACCATTGAATCTGTGTTCACACGAAGCACAATGCATTAGCACCCTTATTCGCATCGTTCACGTAAATAGGCCGATAATACCAAGGAAAAAGTTCGTAATTTCGGCACGAATCACAACGAATCCACAACATGAACAAAATTTTGACTACCCTAAGCCTCAGCTTAGTAACACTGTGCTTTCTATTTCTATTCACCGGATGTTGGCCTGACGAAGAACCTACCGATGATCCAGTAGAACAAAATCCTGATGACGGCCCATTAGAGGGCGTAACTTGGAAGTATGCGGACAATGTTGTTCGCGTTCGTCTGGCAGCAGAGCCAGATCGCTTGAGTCCATATTTAACTACTAGCGGTTATGCTCGTCCTATCTATGAGCAGCTGTTCTTGCCGCTCTTGGAATACAATAAAGGTACTTTCGCTTTCGAACCATCTTTGGCGGTTGCTCGCCCAACGATCGAGGATATCACAGAAGGTGATAATGCCGGAGGTGTTAAATACACCTATGAGCTTTATGAAGGTGCCACATTCAGTGACGGTGCGCCCGTTACGGTGGAGGATGTCATTTTTACCTTCAAAATCATATGGAACTACAACATTGCAGAGTCAGCGCCTTTCCGCCCTGGTTACTCAGCAGTATCTGATGTTGTGGCAGATCCTGATAATGCCCGTCGCTTTAGTGTAATCACGAATAAGAAGTACATTTTGGCGGAGGACACCTATAGCGGTACGGCTATTTATCCGAAGCACGTCTTTGATCCGGACGGCCTACTGGATGGATATACTTTCGCGCAGCTAAAAGAGGACGGTGAAGCACTTATTGACGAAGCACCGCTACAGCAGTTTGCGGAACAGTTTCGTTCTGCCGAATTTTCGCGTAGTCCAGAAAAGCTCATTGGTGCTGGTCCGTATCGACTTACCGGATGGGAAGATGGGCAGTACATCACTATGAGCCGTGTGGATAATTGGTGGGCTGATGCTGTGGAACACCCCGTCTTATCTGCAAATCCAGATAGCCTGATCTTTAAAATTATTAGAGATCAAACTACCGTAATGGCTGCCATGAAGGATCAAGAGATTGAATTGGCACGGAGCATTGATGCACAGAACCTAGTAGACCTACAAGGTGACGCATTTGCACAGAAGCACCTTAATCTTCATACACCAAGCACCTTCAGTTACTTCTTTGTTGCACTAAACAATAAGGAGCCTCGCCTTACCGATAAGCGTGTGCGTCGGGCACTGGCGCACGTGATTGATGTGCAGGAGGTAATTGATCAGGCTTTCGCCGGCTTTGCCGTACGACAAGTAGGACCGGTATCTCCAAAGAAACCAGGTTTCAATAGTGATCTACAACCTATTGCTCGTGACTACGATAAAGCAGCAGCTCTGCTTTCCGAAGCAGGTTGGGAGGATACAGATGGCAATGGTATTCGGGACAAGGAGATTGATGGAGATATGCAGGAGTTAGACTTCGAATACCTCTATGTGCCTGGTGGACAATTCGGGGAAGCACTAGCGCAATTGATGAAAGATGGTGCATCTCGTGTTGGTATAAACATTACGCTCGTTCCGCGTGAATTCCGGACAATGATGGGCCAAGACGTGGCTAGCCGCGAGTATTCTATGTATGGTGCAGGCGCAGGTGGCTATCATATGCCTGATGATCTAAAAGCACTATGGCATACCTCTGGCAACACACCACGCGGACAGAACCGTTGGCAGTTTGGTACCGAAGAAACGGATGCCTTGATTGATAAGATCAATGAAACCTTGGATGACACGGAACGCAATGCGTTGTACAAGCAGTTTCAGGAAATTGTGTACGAAGAACAGCCGATCATATTTTTATTCGCGCCACAGGAGCGTGTGGTTATCAGCAAACGCTTCATTAACGCGAACGCATATGAGGTGTTACCGAACTACAATGTGCGCGAATTGAAACTCCGTCCAACGAAGTAAATAATACCTGTCAATAGATCAGTCAATCTGTGATCGATCTACTGAATACTCAATCAACCCGGATTTTCTCCGATACCTATCGGAAGCGAAATCCGGGTTGACTCGTTTTAATACTATACTTTTGCGCAAAATGACGGTTATTACTATGCGAAAACTCCTTCATGTCATTGCTCTGATGTTACTATCAGTAGCAAGTTGGTCCCAAGCAGATACTACGATTTATAAGGTGGTTGAGGAAATGCCTCGATTTCCTAGCATCTGTGAAACACTGGATACCACTATTGCGGTTAAGCAACAATGCGCCAACCAGGCTATGTTGGCCTACGTTTACGAGCGTGTGCTTTATCCACAGGAAGCGATCAATGAAAATATTCAGGGTACGGCAGTTATCTCCTTTGTCGTAGAAAAAGATGGAAGTATTACGCAGCCGTCCATTATGCGTGATTTAGGTGGAGGAACGGGCCTGGCAGCGCTTGGCGTGGTGCTAGGAATGCAAGAGCAAGCCTTAAGGTGGGTGCCCGGTCGAAAGAATGGAGAAGTAGTTCGGGTACAGTTTAGCCTACCTGTACGATTCCGTTTGCGTGATCCTGATCCATTTGTATTGGTGGGCCGGGACACCGTCTATACCATCTATGATGAAGCCCTGAGTTTTGAGGGGGGAGCAGAGGGACTACAGGCATTCTTGGATGAAGCCTTAGATTACCCTACTTCAGGAAATGATAGCTGCCAAATTGGGCAAATGGACATCCAGGTTTTAGTGGAGGGTGATGGTAATGTTCGAATATTGAACGTTACAGATTACAATGATCTAGGCTTTGATTTCTGGTATTCAGCTATCGACGCTGCTACTTCGACCTATGGCAATTGGACCCCAGCTGTTTATGAGGGGCGCTCTGTTAATTCAGCGCTAGACCTTAGTTTGTCTTTCCTTCCCACGATTGAAACCTGTGCCAATACCGTTGAGGAATATACCGCTGCCCGTGTAGTAGCTGATGAAGGCCTTCAGCTGATTGAAGACGAACAAGTGGAAGCCGGCTTTGCGAAGCTTACGGAAGCAGTGGACGCTTTCCCAAATGATTCTCAGATACTGATGGCTCGTGGCCAAGCTTATCTGAATAATAACCAACTGAGCGAAGCTTGTGAAGATTTGAGTAAAGCACGCCGGATTGCCTTAGTGGATTGGTTTGACAACATCCTATCACTGATCTGTAAATAAGTAGGTATGGAGATCAATTTCGCTGACCAGGATAAGTTATTGACAGCTCTTTCCGTCTCCATGGAAGAAACGCTGTCTTACTTTGATCTTGATGATGAGGACCTGGAGAAGACTTATGCTCCGGGGAAGTGGACAATACGCCAATTACTGCACCATTTGGCGGATGCTGAAAGCGTACTCTATGAACGTATTCGGCGTGGGATCGCCAAGCCAGGACAAGTCGTGTACGGCTTCGATCAAGATGCTTGGGCAGAGCAACTGAATTATGCAGACCGCGAATTAAGTGTTGATCACGCTATCTATTTGGCTATTCGCCGAGGTGTAATGACATTGGCAACGGCCTATTACGATTCGGCTGGAGACCGGCAGTATGTTCACAGCGAAACGGGCCTGCGCACGGTGAAGGAAGAATTCGACAAGGTGGCTTGGCACAATGAGCATCATCTTCGTCAAATCAGGCAGGCATTAGGAAAGTAGTCATGAAGGACTCACTACAATTTCGTCTTGCGGGAGCAGCCGATTTACCTGCAATTACACGGATCCTAAATCAATCGATTAATACAGGTGGGCAGAATGCCTTTACCGAAACGGTAGATGAGGAAGACCGTCGTAAATGGTTCGATCGTCACCCTGCTGATCGTTGGCCGGTGTTCATGATAGAAGCGGGTGGTGAGGTCGCCGGTTGGTGCTCCTTTAGCCCGTATCGCCCTGAGCGGAAATCCCTTTCAGGTCTGATAGAGATTTCCTATTATTTGGATCGCCATTTTCACGGACGAGGAATCGGAAGTGGTACGATCGATTTCATGTTGGCCGAAGCGAAACGCCGATCCTACAGACACCTGTTTGCAGTGACCATGGATACTAACCTGCCAAGTATCCAGTTGCTAAAGAAGAAAGGCTTTGACCAATGGGCCCACCTGCCTGAAGTGGCAATCCTGAACGGACAAGTATGCGGCCAAGTCTATTATGGTCGGCCGGTGTCAAAAATTGAGACCGAAAATTAGTCCCATTTAGTTGTCTTCTATTCCCACTAATCGTAATTTCACCATGTTGGTCGGACCGGTACAGACCCCTCGTTCGACCTTCTCGAAGGTCATTAGCCCCTGGAGCGAACCATCTATTCGCTTGGTCAACAGGTTGTGTTGTTTTCTCTAAGACGGCACATTGGGATTCAGTGTTAAAAACAATGATTGGTGTTTACCACATGGTAAGCAATGGTGGTGGTTTGCCCGTACTCCAAAGATGTTGGAAAAGCGGGCTGGCGTCCAGGCAGCGGGTGGGTCCCCTCCCAAGGGGATTCTACGCCCAATAACCAAATCCCTACGGATAATCACATTTAACGCACCTATGATTTTTAACACTAGCTCCCTCATCCCTTTTCCATACCTTTGCTCCCGATCTGGATGCAAAGAATGCTTACCATGCGATTACTACTTTTAGCTTGTTGCTTTTTCATGATTTCGCCGTTCGTAAACGGCCAGGCTCGTCAGCAAATTGGAGAAGATCTCCAATTGATACCGCTTACCGAGAACACTATGATTCACCGATCCTATAAGGTGTTCGATGGCTTCGGCCGTGTTGGCTGTAATGGTCTCATCTATATTGTCGACTCTTCGGTTGTAATATTTGATACGCCCGTCACAGAAAAGACGACCACTCGCTTGCTTCAATATCTGGTAGATGAATCTGGATATTCTGTAGAGGCTGTTGTTGTTAATCATTTTCACGAGGATTGCATGGCAGGTATAGATAGTATCCATGCTCGCGGAATCATGACTTATGGAAGCCGGAAAACGGCCGCGCTTTGTGAACGTGAAGGCACTACGCCACCGCTGAAGAAGTTTGGACGCAAGAAAGTCCTCAAAATAGGCGAGCAACGGATTGTCAACTACCGTCCAGGTCATGCTCATTCTCCGGACAATATCGTCAGTTATGTGTCTGATGAAGCTGTGCTATTCGGAGGCTGTATGCTCAAAGCGAATGGCGCAGGAAAAGGAAACCTGTCAGATGCTTCGGTAGAAGATTGGTCTGACTCGGTGGAGAAGGTCCGTAAGCAGTTTCCTGATGTTCAGCATGTAGTACCCGGCCATGGTCATCATGGTGGTCCTGAACTCCTACAATACACAATTGATCTATTTGCTGATGATCGTAAGAAATAAATCAGCCGCTCAACTATACCCCATGAACCATCGCTATTATTACTTGTCGTTTTTTACTCTTTTAATTGCAGCGAGCTCACTGCTCGGGCAGGGACATCAGCCAGTCTTTCCCGAGCTGGATGGCCAAGATTTGTTAGAAGCGGTTCAAGAAAACTTTACGCCTGCCAGCGTCTTACCTTTTTCTCAGTCAAGGGATACCTTATTTGGTAGTGTTTATCAGCAAGGCGATAGCCTTCGTTGTGTTTATACAGACTGGCCTGTGTACATGCCTCCTGGACAAGACCCCACCCAAGCTGCATTTCAGGATGGTGCGGGCTTGAATACAGAGCACGGATGGCCCCGGGCAAATGGAGCCGATCTTGATCCCGCTCGTGCAGATATGCACCATTTGTTTCCGACCAGAGTGGACGTAAATGCCGACCGCGGCAACCTTCCTTTCGGCGACATATCAGATGTGTTGACGGATCGCTGGTACTACCTGAATCAAGAGCTTACTAGTCCACCAGCTACGAATCGGAATGCTTATAGTGAGTACCGTCAGAATGTGGCCTTCGAACCTCGAGAAGTTTTCAAGGGGAATATCGCCCGCGCAATGATGTACTTCTACTCCATCTATCGCGACGAGGCCAATGCCGAAGCGCCCAATTTCTTTAATCAAATGCGCGAAACGCTCTGTCGTTGGCATGATCAAGATCCGGTGGATCAGTTGGAGTGGGAGCGTACTTTTCAAATTGCTACTCACCAAGATGATAAACCGAATCCTTTTGTGCTAGACTGCACCTTAGCGGCTCGCCTCTATTGTCAGGAATTAGTTGGTAATAATTGTATCACCAACACGGCAGATCCACTTGCAAAACCGTTGGTAGCGCAATTCGCACCGAATCCTAGCAGAGGAAGTGGCGTGCTGAGTCTGGAAGCAGTAGAGTCAGGAGAGTTGTGGTTGGATTACTACGATGCTAGCGGTCGTTTATATCAGAGCGAACGCTTGGATGTTGTTGCCGGTACACTTAATTTACCAATGCAGCTACCTCATACAGGCTTTTGGTATTGTCATGTACGTTTGGTTGGTGCTTCATCCACTTACGTTCAACAACTGCGTTTGGTAGTAACTCAATAGTGGGTTTAGCACTTAAAGTCGGAATGATTGGCAATAGATTAGAGTACTTCGCGTATCTCATCAAAAGGATATCTATTATGTCGCTCTTCCTGCGTTCCCTACTATTGCTATTAAGTCTCAGTGTACTCAATCTTACTGGAGATGCCCAAGAATATTCAAACCGTACCCTTAGGGTGCTAACGGAGGCGGAGGATACCATGTCGGTCATGGCGCGTTACACCAAAGATGGAACGCTCTTTTATCTGCATCAATCCTACTTGTCCTATGAAGGTGGCGAAACCTATGTCCACTACGAAGAGTATCGGAGAAATCGCTTTTGGACCCTTTGGCAGTATAAGGAGGTACTGAAGAAGGAGCGACGTCGAGTAAGCACTTACCAGGAACTTTCCCATGGGCCACAGTATCAATTCACAGAGGATGGCAAACTGCTTTACCTAAACCATTTCGAATTAGGAGAAGAGGATCCCATAACCAAATACTGGGAATACTATCCGAACGGAGCGGTGAAGTTTGTGGCGGAGATAAAGGACAACAAGTATTGGAATTTTCTGGAGTACTACTTCCCTTCAGGAGATAAACATGAATTTGGAGATTTTTCGAATGGACAAGGTGTATTTGTTCACTTAGATGATGATGGTAACCCTTGCGTGGAGTGCCAGACGGTAGGAAGTAAGTCGCGAGGACGGAATCTTTGTAATGAAGAAGAAAAAGAATAAAATCATGCATTTGCCGAATGTAGCCTGACGCTCATCGAGAAAAGCGGCACCCTATTTCTACATATCCGTATCTTGTAAGGGTATTTTTCACCTATAAACTAGAAGATGAAATTTTTTGATCGTTTAGGGCGGGGCTGGGACCTCGGAATAAAGAGCCTTGAAGTTATCGGTGCACATCCGAAGCTACTGCTCTTCCCAGTATTATCTGGCTTAGCACTGTTTGCAGTAGTACTGTCCTTTGGTGGAGCATTCTTGGGCTTGGCTGGTTTCGACCCTGATGCGCTCGAAGCTATCTTTGGCCGCATGGAACAAATGGGTGAGGTCGTGTTCTGGCTGATCACCTTCGTATTCTACCTAGTCACATACTTTGTAATTGTCTTCTTTAATGTGGCCTTAGTGCATAACGTACGACTGATCTTTGCTGGTGAGGAACCTAGTATTCGTGCAGGTATCTCCTTCAGTGCGCAGCGTGCTCACCAGTTATTGGCCTGGGCTGCAGTAGCTGCTACCGTAGGTTTGATCCTAAAAGCATTGGAAGATCGCTTCGGAAGTTTTGTATCCAGTATTCTCGGCTTTGCCTGGTCCATGGCTACCTATTTTGTGGTGCCAACGCTTGCCGCTGAGGACGTAGATCCGATTGAAGCCTTAAAGCGTAGTTCACAAACCATCCGTCAGCGATGGGGCGAAGCAGTTGGTGCAGGTTTTAGCCTGGGCTTAATGGTGCTCGCTGGAATTGTGATATCGATCATTAGCGGCGTTGTCTTCGGAATGATCATTCATCCCGGTATTGGCGTCTTAGTAGGTTTCCTAACCTTCCTTTTGACTCTGATCGTAAATGGTGCAGCACGGAATGTATTCCTGACGGCAGCTTACGAACATACGCAAGGCAATACGCCCGATGGTTTCGATGCAGAAACCTTGGATGGTATTTTTATGAAAAAATAGGATCATAGAATCCTTTACATAACCTCCGCATATCAGGAGGCATTGTCCCAAATCTGTTTGTTCAGGTTTGGGACATTTTCTTTGTAGAAGGACGGCTATTGTAAAATCGCAGTTTGCGACTGCTGCAAGACGTTTTGTACTAAGTGTAACCCGTCAAGTCTCGTGACAAAAACTGTATATTTGGTTATCCGGGTAATCACCCCTCCACATCATCTTGAATTTCCGACACTTCTGAACAGCAGTTTCCAACTAGCACCAGTCCCTATCGTACCCTATGCTGTGCTCTTTCGTGCTTTGAATCTGATTTAACTCGTAGTAAACCGAAAGTCATGTTGCGTACTATTCTCTTAGGGCTGTCCTTCTTGTTGTGCTTGTCAGTTAGTGCTCAGGATGCACTGAATATGACGATGTTGGGACAGTTTGATGATAACTCTCTACCAATACAGAGTGGAGTTGCCTATAACGATATTTGGGGCTATGCGGTAGGAGGCCGCGAGTACGCCATTGTAGGTTCTCTGCGGAGAGTACACTTCTTTGAAGTCACAGACCCATCAAATATTGATGAGATTGCTTCCTTTCAGGCACCAATTGGTAATTCGAATTCAATTTGGCGAGATATTAAGACGTTTGGCAACTATGCCTACGCGGTGTCAGATGCAGCTTCGGAGGGACTCATGATATTTGATTTATGTAATATCAATGGGACGGGATCGAACCGTGTTACACTTCAAGGTCAATTACGCGATGATTTCACCACAGCCCATAACCTTTACATTGATGAGTCGCACGGAATAATGTATCTCGTAGGTGGAAATGTGCCTGGTAACATGCTTATATATGAGCTGAATACAGATCCTGCTAACCCCACCTATGTGGATGATGTCACTTTTACGGCCGGTTATATTCATGATGTCTACGTAGAAAATCATAGAGCTTACTGTTCGCATTTGACTCAAGGCCTACGCATCTATGATATGTCTCCAGTAACAGATTCGGGCGAGAATCCTCCAGGTTCTCCTGTAGAGCTGGGTGTCCTCAATACTTATCCTTACCAGATTTTTAACCACAGTAGTTGGGTGAGTGGTGATATTATCATATTCGCTGACGAAAGGAATGGTAACCCACTCCAAATTGCGGACATATCAGTGTTGAATGATGCTCAATACTTAGATGATTTTTATTCCAATCTATTAGGCGTTGCCAACCCTTATAGTTCTACTAGTCCTCGGGGGCCTATCGCTCACAATCCCTTTATACTTGGCAACTATTGTATTGCTTCCTACTACCATGATGGTGTGTCCATCTTTGATATCAGCGACCCTACGGATGTCGTACAGGTAGGCTATTATGATACCGAACCCAATAACACCAATTACAATGGCTTCGATGGCTGCTGGGGTGTTTATCCATTTTTGCCATCTGGGAATATCATCGCCTCGGATGTTCTGAATGGCCTATTCGTCTTGGATTTCAATATTGTTTTGCCGGTGGAATGGGAGTCGTTTACCGCGAATGCGGAAAAAGGAGGTGTCAGACTCGATTGGAGTACCAGTCGACAAGAACAGAACAGAGGCTTTTCGATTGAACGCCAAGGCCCTAATAATTCATGGATTGATATCGGTTGGGAGCCAGCGGATGAAAGCCAGCGCTATCGCTTTTGGGACACCAAGCCCTCGGCTGGATGGAACGTTTACCGTTTGGTACAGCGTGACTTTGACGGTAAGACTTCAAACTCGGAACTAAGATCTGTTTATGTGGAAGCGGAGGAACAGGACTGGCAGGTTTTTCCGAATCCAGCTCCTGCCGGGAGTCTACTATCACTCAACAGTGGGGCTAGTAGTTTAACAAACTGGCAGATTCTTGATAACAAGGGAGTGGAAGTATGGCGAGCTGCCATTATGGAAACGCTCGATGGTGCCAATCTGCAATTACCAAATCTGCCTTCAGGTATATACTACCTTTCACCAGATGGCTCTGCAGAGGCTATCCGATTGGTGATTGAATAGGAGTTTAATCTTGATTTAACTGAGACCAACGGGTATTCTTGAGTGCAATATTTTATCTTGCGCGCAAAATTCCTACCCTTATGAGAGTCTATACCGTTCTGGTTTTAAGCCTATTCTCGCTTACTGTCTTTGCTCAG
>CAJXOS010000050.1 GCA_913057725.1 uncultured Lewinella sp. | reverse complement strand
GTGTTCGTCACTACCGCAAACCCACACTACATCCTTGCCCATAGCCCGCAAGTAACGTACGTAGATGTCAGCAGGCAAGTACGCGCCGGCCAGGTGCCCCAAGTGCAATGGGCCATTGGCATACGGTAAGGCAGATGTAATGAGATAGCGATTCATTTCGTCGTATTTTGCAGTGCTCGTCAAAAATCAATTCCCTCTTTTCATTCAGCTTTTTAGTTTGAATCAGTGCTTATGCAACCACTTGTATCTGCACTAAAATGCTGAAATCGGAAATTGATTATTCGACTGCTAGTAAATTTTGCGGCGAAGATAGTGTAAATATTAGGGATCAAGCACCTAAATGTAGCCCCTGAAGCCCGTATAATCAAGCGGTAATGACCAAACCCAAAGCTGTCAATGAAAGTTCCCCGGCATCCGGCAACCTATCCCATTGAGTGATAGTCCTTAATGCAGTGCCCTCAAGAGCAACTATCATCATATTTTGTATTTTACACCAACGATCCTAACCACTGAAGAAACCCACCACAGCTCAAACCACCTGACGTAATGGAACACCCAACTAAACCTGCACGCATTGTGCAGATTGACGCGCTTCGCGGTTTTGCCTTAGCTGGCGTAGCTTTAGTGCATGTTACCGAGCAATACCTAGCTGGCCCTGCGCCAGAAGGTTTCATGCAGGACATTAATGGCATGCCGGATCAGATCATGCAAGGCCTGATCTTTTTCTTTATCCAAGGCAAGTTCTTTGCCTTATTCTCCATCCTCTTCGGCCTCAGCTTTTCACTCCAGATGGAATCGGCTGCCCGGCGGGAAGCAGACTTCTCCTGGCGCTTTCTTTGGCGAGCGGCCCTCCTGATGGTAATCGGCTATATTCACCAACTCTTCTATCGTGGAGACATCCTCACGATTTATGCTATGTTGGCTCCCTTCCTGATTCCTTTCCATCGAGTACCCAAGAAGTGGGTTTTAGGCATAGCTGCCATCTTTTTTCTGAGCCTGCCGCGCTTTCTTGTGTTTTTCCTTCATGGCAATGAAAGCTTTTTCGGTTTGCCTAGTGGTTTTCAGAATCCGTTGGAGACTGCCTATTTCGAGGCCGTTAGTACTGGCACATTGGGGGATGTGTTTGCTCAAAACGCCGACTATGGCATGAGGACCAAAATGAACTTCCAGCTACAGCCCTTCGGTCGACTTTTCTATACCTTCGGTTACTTCTTGCTAGGCCTGTGGCTAGGTAAGATCAAGCTGTTCCGGGATACCGAAAGCAAACTTAAGACCATACGAAAGACGATGTACTGGCTCATTGGTGGCTTCGTAGTATCAGGGGCTCTCTCCGGCTTAGTATTCTCCTCCTCCCCGCAGCCAGTGGACTTCAGTCATATTATGCACGTATTGGGTATGAATTTCTCTGACTGGGTGTTCTTGGCCATGACCGGCATTATTCTGTGCGCCTTTATATTACTGTACCACAAGGCGTCTTGGCAGCACCAACTGACCTTCTTCGCCCCCTACGGTCGAATGGCATTGACAAACTATATCCTGCAGTCGATCATTGGAACCTTTCTCTTTTTCGGTTGGGGCCTTGGACTCATTGGCCAGATCCGTACACTTTACTTGGTAGTCATCGCCATCGTTTTAATCGTGATACAGACCTACTTCAGCAAATGGTGGTTGCAACATTACCGATATGGGCCACTAGAATGGTTGTGGCGTTGTGGTACGTATTTGAAGTGGCAGCCTTTTAGGAAGGGGGAAAGTTAGATAGTTGGATGGTTGGATGGTTGGACGCTTTGTCCTACTCTTCGACTTATTCTTCTGTTGCTGGTAGCCATTCCTCTTGGACGTACTCGCTGATTTGCTCAAAGGAAACGAAGAGCTCAATTTCGCCAGCGGCATAGGGAGCAATCTCATAAGGGGCATAGACAAAGAAGATACCTTTGTCGCTTATTCCGAAGTTGTCGTTGGCTTGTATTTCCTTTTCGAAAAGGATGGCGTCCAGGGCTTGATTGGATTTCAGCCCGTACTTTATCCGTACGGCACGGTCCAGTGCTTGCCCGATTTGGCGTTCATAGCCTGGCTTCAGGATATCGCGCAATTCAAGAACACGCTGCGTGCGCAAATCATAAGACTTCACCTGTGTACCAAACATACCATGAGCTCCACCTAAGTAGGAATAATCGGTATACCCCAAAGTGAGTAGTTCAGGAGAATTGAAATACACTTGCACCGATGAGTTGTAGTTATAACTCATACTAAGAAAGGCATCAGGACCCGCCAGTGAATCTAACATTCCTGCGTCTCTAAGCGACTTCATCTCTTCTACATACTCAGATAGGTAATCATTGCGCTGGTCTTGTAGGCCAACTGGCAGTGGATCCGTCCCAGCATAGCGTTCTCCTAGGAGGCCTTTTGCAATTTCGATATCGAGGAAACGCTGAAGTTCTGGTTGATTCCAATTATCCTTAACGCGTAGCCATTCTGCACCGTAGAATAAGGTTGGAGAATGTTCCCAATGTGGAAAAGCTCGAATCGAATCCTCTACAGTCAGGCATTGCAGTGGTACTGCCTCATCTCCTGGCACCAACCGAAAGTTAAAGGCACTAGTCCCATTTCCATTCAACCATAGTCCTGAAAAGTTACCTCGCTCATCCCATTCTCCTTGGAAAGTATGCGGGTCATTGTCCCAGCCTCCTTGTTCAGTTAACACCAGCTGGTCATCATCTTCTAAGTTTCCAAAAATAGCGATTGGCCCGCCGTATTGGTCATAGCGGTAAAAGCCGCGGAAAAATCGACCATACTCATTGTGGTAGTCGGTTTCCTCTATCAGCTCCATGGTAATCGAAAGAGTATCGAGATAGCCCTTTAGGTGGTAGTACTTATTCGTCTGCTGAGCTTCTAGTTTTTTATCTGCCGGGTTCAATTCCGCTTGCTCTTGCTCACCATCTGGCACACAAGCATACAGTACTCCAAAGAGTACAATTATTCCTCCCCATAACTTCCAATTGAGCAAGCGCCTCATGCAGTCTGATCTTTTGTCGCAAAATTAACATCCCATCTTCAAGGACGATCCTTTTCTGGTTCTATTTTGTTGTGCTTCTGGATTTTTTCCCGAAAAATTATACCTTACTCGGCTTTTCACCCGAAAAAACAAACGCAATATGTCTGAAAACAATCAAAACAACCTTCGTCCGAAGCATCATAATATGAAAAAATGGAGCCACCAAATCAAGGGTGAGGACTCCTGGACGATGTTTAAGGTCGTATCTGAATTCGTTCAAGGCTTTGAGACGCTCAATCTAGTAGGGCCTTGTGTAAGTGTATTCGGTTCTGCTCGTACGAAGCCGGACCACCCTTACTATCAGCTGGCCGTACGTATTGGTCAGCGCCTTACCGAAGAAGGTTATGGTGTAATCACCGGTGGAGGCCCTGGTATCATGGAGGCCGGAAATAAAGGTGCACATCTTAATGGTGGTAAATCTGTTGGTCTCAATATTCACCTTCCATTCGAGCAAGGATCAAATCCCTACGTAGACCACGATAAGGATATCAACTTCAAGTATTTCTTCATTCGTAAGGTCATGTTCGTAAAATTTGCTCAAGCATTCATCGCATTACCAGGCGGTTTTGGAACCTTGGATGAACTGTTTGAAGTCCTTACCCTGGTGCAAACTGGTAAGATTACTCCTGTACCAGTGATCTTAGTCGGTACTGAATTTTGGAGCGGACTAAAGGAGTGGATCAAGACTACCATGTTGGAAAAAGAGGGCAATATTAGTCCGCAGGATCTAGATCTTATCCCTATCGTAGATGAGCCAGACGAGATTATGCAGATCATCAACGAATTTTACGAAGTACGAGCTCGAGAGCTTAGTCCGAACTACAAACTGTAAGACTCAACAGTTAGTAAAAATCAAGAGAACAGAAATGCATCAGTCCAACGCTTGGCTGGTGCATTTTCTATTTATCAGTATAAGCGAACCGGAGATGTTTTGTAATATTACTGCCCACTTAACCACCTAATCATGACCTACCCTTCTACATCATTTTCCCTTTCTATATCAAGTATTATTTCACGCCTCACTGGCCTCTTGTTCCTTGGCCTCTTCCTAACGGCATGTCCTCCACCCGTAGAGATCGTTCAAAACGATGAGCCGCCCGTGGAGATTACCATTCTGCAAATCAATGATGTCTACGAAATCGCCCCACTGGAGGGCGGCAAAGTAGGAGGCCTGGCCCGAGTAGCTGGCTTACTCCGACAATTGGAAGCTGAAAATCCGAATACCATTGCGGTACTAGCAGGAGATTTCCTGAGCCCCTCATTCATGGGCACTTTAAAAATGGAAAATGGTGAGCGTATTGCCGGACTTCAAATGGTAGAGACACTGAATGCCATGGGGCTCGACTACGCCACTTTTGGCAACCATGAATTCGATCTAAGCAGTGGTGAATTAGTGGAATCACGTTTGGATCAAAGTGAATTTGAGTACATGTCGGTCAATGCTCAATACGTTGAGGAAGACCGGACTCGGCGTGCCTTTCAGCAAAATGGCAATCCGGTGCCTCCCTATAGTGTTTACACTGTTGAGCAAAATGGCAAAACTTATAAGATGGCAATTGTTGGTGTGGTGCTGCCATTCAATAAACGAGATTACGTAGCCTACCGCGATGTAGAGCGGTCTTTCGAAACACAGGTTAAATTAGCGCTAGCAGAAACGGATTTTGCCGTTGGGCTTACTCACCTTAACGTGGATGAAGATGAAGCCTTAGCAGCAGCTGTTCCTGGACTACCGCTTTTCATGGGTGGCCACGAGCATCATCACCTGAGTCGTTATGTAGGTGAAACAGCGATCACCAAAGCCGCCGCCAACGCCAAGACGGTCTATATCCATAAACTCACCTACTACCCTAGTAGCAAACTCTGCCGAGTGGTCTCTGACCTAGTGCCTATTAATAGTGACACACCAGAGGATCCCAGCACCGCCGCAGTTGTTGACAAATGGCAACAGCAGGTGGGCGACCTGATTGAAAAAATGGGTTACAATCCAGACGAAGTCCTGACTACCTTGAGTACGCCTCTTATTGGTACTGAAACAGCAACCCGTTCTACACAGACCAACTACGGCCAACTAACCTGCACTGCTATCGCACAGGCTTGGCCAGGGGCCGACGTATACCTATTTAATAGTGGCTCTCTTAGACTCGATGACAACCTATCGGGAGCAGTAACGGCCTATGATGTACTCCGCTCTTTCCCATATGGCGGCCCAGTTGTACGGATGACGCTAAGCGGCACCCAACTCAAGCAGCTCCTTGACACTGGAGACAAAACCAATAAAGGGGAAGGAGGTTACATGCAACGACTACAAGCAGAACCTCAAGGCGGCCAATGGTTAATCAAAGGACAAGCCCTAAAGGCCGACGGCAAATATGTTGTTGTTCTACCTGAATTCGTAGCCCAAGGCCGGGAAGCAAATCTCGATTTTCTCGGAGAGATCACCTACGATGAGGTGGAGCAATTTACCATCGAAGGGCGGGTAGTAAAGAATGATATCCGGGATTTGGTCATTCACTTTATGAAGGGGAGGTAGATTGGTTTGATGGTTTGATGGTTTGAAGGTTTGATGGTTGAGTTAGTTGAAGTAATTGAGGGTCTGCCTTATATGCCTCATATGGTTCAAACCTTAGGTGCTCTTGGGTGGCTTGGGTGGTTAAACTAGTTGGTTAGTTAAAATTTGACATTGATTAGGGTTGACCGATGAACCATGTATTAGTCGACTCGTTTCTTTTGCTAAAAGAACCACATGCCGGAATTACCAGAAGTACACACCTTTCAACAATACTTTAATGCCGCTGCGCTGCAACAGCAAATCATGAAGGTGGTCGTGCACGATGACAAGATCATCCGCAACATGGATGGGAACAGCTTTGCGGATAAGCTAGCCGGCAGAACCTTTGTGAGCTCCCTACGTCGCGGGAAATACCTCTTTGCCGATCTCGACAATGGCGACTGTGTGCTCCTACACTTTGGCATGACAGGTGATCTAAAACTGTATCAAGAAGAGGAGGATCGGCCACGGTTTGAGCGCTTTGCCTTCGTCTTTGCTGATGACAACCGACTTGGATTTGATGACGCACGGAAGTTTGCCCACGTACACTACCTCGAAGATCGAGATGGCTACATTGCAGAGAAAGGCCTTGGAACCGATGCCCTAGTCATCAGTGAAGAAGAATTCCTTGCTGCAATGGGAAAGCGCAAAACGAGCATTAAAGGGTTCTTGCTCAACCAATCACTTGTAGCAGGAGTAGGTAACCTCTATGCCGATGAAATTTGCTATCGTACCCAGGTACACCCAGCGAGTGTAGTAGCTAAAACGCCGAAGCGTAAGCGGGTTGAGATTTACAACAAAATGATAGAGGTATTACACCAAGCGGTAGAAAAAGCTCCTTACTACAAAGAATACCCGGAGAACTGGTTTTGGGAAGAATGGCGCCATTTAGACCATATCGCACCAGATAATAAAAGTAAAGTCCAGATTGGGAAGGTAGCAGGGAGGACGACTTATTGGGCGTCGCCGTGGCAGAAGAAGTATTAGGTTGGTTAGTTGGTTAGTTGGTAAAATATCTGAGATGCTGTTAAATGCCTTATCTTTTTCAAAAAACTTAGGTGTCCTTTGGTGGCTTCGGTGGTTTAATTTGTTGCAAAAGACGTTCATTGCTCTAGCAATAATTCAACTTGGGAGTTTACAGGAGTAGCCTTTAGGGACGAGGAAAATCATCATTCCATACGAGCATGTCAGATTCATCCTCCATTTCTTCTTCCTCAATCTGTTCCTGAGAAAAGTGTTGAGGCTCTCCTTCCGGTTGGCGAACGCAGGTCAAGATGACCGCAGGGCCAATAAGTAAGAAGACAAGGACTATGGTATCGACAAATTTGCGCATGGCTACGTGATTTGCAGTTATTGACGCATAAATCCATGCTTTGGTACAGGCAATACCCCCGTTTAATCCTTCCCTAACGCACTTTTAAGACTTTTTAACGAAACTGACATAAATCAGGCTGACGGTAAAATCTTTTTATCTTTGCGAACGAACATTCATTCGTATGCAAGACAAGACATTACTCGGACAAATTGAGACGAGTATTTCCGAGGGAATTGCCACTATTACTTTTTCTCATCCGGCACATAATAGCCTCCCGGGACGACTCCTGGCGCAATTGAAAGAAGCAATTGAGCAAGCTGGCCAGAATGATGAAGTTCGTGTCATTATTCTCAGAAGTGGAGGCGATCGTACTTTTTGCGCTGGCGCAAGCTTTGACGAATTGATGGCCATACAGGATGAAGTCACTGGGAAAGAATTCTTCCTGGGCTTCGCTCGAGTTATTAACGCCATCCGTAAATGTCCAAAGTTTGTGTTGGGCCGAGTACAGGGTAAGGCCATCGGAGGTGGCGTTGGTTTAGCATCTGCTACCGATTACTGCGTAGCGACACGTTTCGCTGGTATCAAGCTCAGTGAATTGGCTATTGGTATTGGCCCATTCGTTGTGGGGCCGGCAGTAGCCAGAAAGATGGGGCAAAGTGCTTTCCAACAGTTAGCCATTGATGCCACAGCTCTTCAGTCTGCTGAGTGGGCGAGAGAAAAAGGTCTATACACAGCTATATTCGACGATGCTGCAGCAATGGATGAGTACCTGCAAGCATTGGCAGGGAAGCTAGCTAGTTCTAGTCCGGCCGCTATGAAAGAATTAAAGCGAGCAAGCTGGGAAGGCACCGAACACTGGGACGAACTCCTGGATACTCGTGCTGCCATCAGCGGCGAGTTAGTTCTTTCTGATTTTACGCGAAATGCCATTGCGGCATTCAAAAACAAATAGACGATGGCTCAAAAACACTTGCAACAGCTCTTCCAGAACATTGTTGATGATCAACTAAGTGCCGGAAAACCTGCCTGTGTTCCAGCCACGTTTGATCGCCTATTAGGCGAAGGCTATTCTGAGCAAGAAGCCAAAACAATGATGGCCGGTGTAATTGCTTACCATATGAGCAATGTGATAGATCACGACCAGCCGTTTAACAACGGAGAATATCAGCGTTTGCTAGAACAATTGCCCAAATTTCCGACACCACAGTGAGCAAAAGCAGATTCATCGTTGTTCAATAAGCAGAAACTAACCACAAGTTTTATAACCTAACCATGGTCAAGACCATTAACCAGATTAAAACCAAAGAACTTAAAACCGCATTCCGAAAAATGGCCACCGCTAAGGCATTGGCCGAACTGTATGAGGAGCACTTCAAGTTAGTCTCCAAGTACGTGCACGCGACCAGCCGGGGCCACGAGGCAATCCAGCTGGCCGTGGGAATGCAACTCAAGCCACAGGATTACGTATCGCCTTACTATCGCGATGATGCCATGTTGCTCGGAATAGGGATGCGCCCCTACGAGCTCATGCTTCAGCTGATGGCTAAGCGCGAAGATCCCTTCTCCGGCGGGCGCACATATTACTCCCACCCTTCACTGCGCCGTGAGGATATGCCAAAAATCCCTCACCAATCTTCAGCTACCGGTATGCAAGCCATTCCTACTACGGGTATTGCCCTAGGCTTCCAGTACCAGGAGCAAACCAAAATGAAGAAGTGGACCAAGAAGAATGCACCAGTAGCGGTTTGTTCTCTCGGTGACGCCAGTGTAACGGAAGGCGAAGTAGCTGAGGCTTTCCAGATGGCGGCCTTACGCCAGCTCCCAATCGTATATGTGGTTCAGGATAACGAATGGGATATCTCTGCCAATGCAGAGGAAACTCGTGCTCAGGATGCAGCAGACTACGCAAAGGGATTCCATGGCCTGGAAGTGGTTAGGGTCAACGGTAGCAACTTTGCCGAGTGTTATATGGCGATGACGCAAGTATTAGAAACGGTACGCGCAGAACGTCGTCCGTTCTTAGTACATGCCACTGTACCACTACTTAATCACCATACCAGTGGTGTGAGAAAAGAATGGTACCGTGATGATCTGGAAGAACAACAAACACGCGATCCATATCCAAAACTTCGTGATTACCTTCTAGAAAATGGTGTGAGCGAACGTGTACTTACCCGAATTGAAAAGGAAGTGCGCGAGGAGGTAGAAGCTGATTTTGAGTTGGCTAAAGTCGCGGAAGATCCACGGCCAGAAGATCTCTTTACGCATGATTTTGTAGAGACACCAATCCAGGAAGAGTCCGGCGAGCGAAGTCCAGAAGGGAATGCACCTACCGTGATGGTAGATACCGCCTTGCATGCCATCGAGGAACTGATGTGCGAACATCCAGAGTGCTTATTGTACGGTCAGGATGTAGGTGCCCGATTGGGTGGCGTATTTCGCGAAGCGGCAACCCTAGCCCAAAAGTTTGGGGATGAGCGTGTTTTCAATACACCAATACAAGAAGCCTTTATTGTTGGTAGTACCGTAGGTATGTCGGCAGTGGGGCTCAAGCCATTTGTAGAGGTCCAATTTGCAGATTATATATGGCCAGGCCTCAATCAGTTATTTACGGAAGTTAGCCGGTCTTGTTATTTATCCAATGGCAAGTGGCCGGTGAGTATGGTACTACGCGTACCAATTGGTGCTTACGGTAGTGGTGGACCATATCACAGCTCCAGCGTAGAGTCTGTCGTTGCAAATATTCGTGGAGTAAAGATTGCCTACCCAAGTAATGGTGCTGACCTCAAAGGTCTACTGAAAGCAGCCTATCACGACCCTAATCCGGTGGTGATGTTCGAACATAAAGGTCTTTACTGGTCGAAAGTACCGGGTACTGATGCCGCTCGGACCGTAGAACCAGCGGCCGACTATGTTCTGCCATTTGGTAAGGCCAGCTCTCCGCTTGAGGCTAAAGCTGAAGAAATCGATAAAGGAAACAGTGCGGTCGTAGTTACCTATGGAATGGGAGTACATTGGGCGCTTAATGCGGCCAAGGCTTTCCCTGGCCAGATTGAGGTGGTAGATCTCCGTACGCTCGCTCCGCTAGATGAGACTTACATCTATGACGCTGCTCATCGCCATGGTAAGATTCTAGTTTTGACAGAAGAGCCTGTCAACAACACCTTCGCCCAGAGTATAGCCGCACGTATTCAGGAAAACTGCTTCGAGCAATTGGATGCACCAGTACGAACTATGGGTTCAGAAAACATGCCAGCCATTCCATTAAACAGCACACTAGAAGCCACCATGCTACCTAATGCTGACAAGGTGGAAGAAATGTTAAAACAACTACTGGCATATTAATTTCTCCAGAACTGGCGTCATAATTGATAACACTCACTAGAAATATCAATTATGACGCCAATCTCTACCCCTCGTAGTCACTACCTGCTGAATTTCGCGTTCTTATTAGGCCTTTCTGTATTACTCCTTAACGATCATTGGCTAAAGGCTACCTTTGGCAATGCACTTACCGGCAAGCTCTCCGACTTTGCAGGCGTTTTGATCTTCCCACTGTTCCTGCAGTTTATCTTCCGGTTTAAGCACTTAGAATGGCCTATTATTCTAACCATTCTTGGTTTCACTTTGTGGAAATCTCCGCTGGCGGATTCCTTTATCGCTTTGGTTAATGAGCTTCCAGGGTACCAAATCAGCCGAGTCGTGGATTACTCTGATTTATGGGCTTTTGCCATCTTGCCCATTACTTATTGGGTACTAAAAGGAGGAGCTGGCCTTCGCCTAAACAGAACGGCGGTGCGCACCTATGCGAGTGTGAGCTTAATGATCGTGAGTGTTTTTGCCTTTGTGGCTACTTCCCAGGAGGATGATATTTTTCTGGATGATGAATCAGACACGATTAGCTGTTGTGCCCTATCTCCTACCCTATCCGCCTTGGGCGATGGAAATATCTTTATCCCATCCGCCTTCACCCCTGATGGAGACGGCGTCAACGACTTCTTCCAAGTTGTAGCAAATCCTGGCATTGCCCAGATCGACACCTTCGAGATTCGAGGATTAGAAAATGACAGCATCGTTTTCCTCGCTACCAACATCACTAATATTACGCCTACTACTGGTTGGGACGGGGTCGTGAACGATACGATTGTACCTGCCCGCTATCTGTATAGTATTCAGATTACGGCTGATGATAATACTACAGATCGGTACGATGGAGTTGTTTGTTGCTTGCCTTGTGCAGAACCTGCCGGAGTAGCCGAACCACTTAATTTAGGTTCCTGCATTTTTTCTACTCAGTTTGATCCGTCAGCCGGCACCTTTAGCAGCGAAATAGATTCTGGCGAGACTTTGGATTGCTTTGATTAATCTGAAGACTAGATCCCGGAACGGTAGACAGAATTAGGACACCTTAAAGCATCTATCCAATAGCACGTGGGAGGGCTACTACTAAGCACCTAAACCCCACTTGCTATTGGTCGAGCACCTCGGGCCTAATCAATAGTTACTCCTTTTCAGCCCGTAATTTGACCATCGTCAGAATAGTAGCGATGGCCACTGTCTCCTTAGTTTCATCGTAAACTTCTACAAGCCACTTCACAATACCCTTGCGGTAATCCTCATCGTCGCGTTGCTGCTGCTCAATTTTTTCTTTGGCCGTTAGATAAACACCAAGTGTCATCCCTGGATAGACAGGCTTAGTGAAACGACACGACTCCAAACCGTAGTTTAGAAGGACTGGTCCTTTACGTGGCTCCACAAATAGGCCGGCGGCTTTGCTCAAAACCCAGTAGCCGTGTGCTACTCTTTGCTCAAAAGGTGTGCCTTCGAGAGAAGTAGCATCAACGTGTGCGTAAAAGCGATCACCCGTTAGATTAGCGAAATTATTGATGTCCGTTTCGCTGACGGTATGCTTTGCGGTAGTGATGGTATCACCAATCCGGATATCTTCAAAGTGCTTCCGGAATGGGTGAATATCACTCTCGATCCGTTCTGCCCCTGGCTGGAACTGTTGGGTCACCTGGGTAAGCATGGTGGGGTGCCCCTGTAAGGCCACCGTTTGCAGGTAGTGCTTCACCGATCGCATTCCGCCGAGCTCTTGTCCACCACCAGCACGCCCTGGACCACCGTGGTTCATTAATGGCATTGGCGAGCCGTGGCCTGTGCTTTCTGGTGCACTCTCTCGGTTCAGAATCAAAATGCGGCCATGCTGAGCACCTGCTCCGATAAGGTATTCTTGGGCCGTGTTGGAATCGTAGGTACAGATGGTACTCACTAGCGACCCTTTACCCATATTCGCCAGTGTAATTGCTTCATCTAATGAGCGATAAGGCATCAGCGTACTGACAGGGCCAAAAGCTTCCACTTCGTGAGAATCTATATGTTTTAGTGGGTTATCGTTCCGAAGAAAAACTGGGGCGCAGAAAGCACCTTCGTTTGCGGTAGCACCAATCACTTCAAACTGTTCTGGATCGCCGTATACGATAGAACTAGACTTCTGTAATAAGGCAATCCGATCACGAACTACCTCCTGCTGTTTCTTGCTTACCAAGGCTCCCATACGTACACCTTCAGCACGTGGGTCACCTACTGTTGTCTTCGACAATTGGGCACTTAGGGCAAGCTGTACATCTTCCAGGTATTGCTCCGGTACAATGATTCTTCGAATGGCCGTACATTTCTGTCCAGCCTTAGTCGTCATCTCCCTTCTTACTTCTTTGATAAACAGGCCAAACTCTTCCGTACCCGGAGCTGCATCTTCCCCTAGAATCGCCGCATTCAAACTATCAGCTTCCATATTAAATGGTACCGCTTCGTTTGTAATCTGAGGGAGTGATTTCAATTTGCGTCCAGTACTGGCGGAGCCCGTAAAGGTTACTACATCCTGGCTTCCAACAGTATCCAGAATGCCTACACCAGACCCCTGCACCAATTGTAGACTGCCCTCCGGCAGAATGCCACTAGCAACAATGTCTCGTACCATTGCTTCCGTTAGAAAGCTTGTGATTTCGGAAGGCTTGACCACCGCTGGCATACCAGACAGTAAGTTCACTGCCACCTTTTCTAACATTCCCCAGATTGGGAAGTTAAAGGCATTGATGTGTACTGCCACACCCTGACGAGGAACCATCACGTGGGTACCTACGAAAGTACCTTCTTTGGAAAGGCGTGCGATTTCACCATCCACATACCAGCGTTGATCACCAAGTTGACGCCTGAGGCTTGCATATGCGAATAGGGTACCAATACCACCTTCAATATCTACCCAGCTATCCGCCTTTGTAGCGCCTGTTTGATAGCTCAGCGCATAGTACTTCTTACAAATATCATTGAGGTGTAGAGCCAAACGCTTTAGCATCAAGCCACGCTCACGAAAGCTCATCTTGCGAAGTGCCGGACCGCCTACTTGTCGGCCATACTCCAAAATGCTTCCAAAATCCAAACCATCCGTAGAACAACTACCGATAACTGCACCCGTAGATGCATCACGTTGGACGAACTCTTCTTGGGTAGGATTCACCCATTTACCTTCAATGTAATGTTGCAGCTGCATGAATAAAGATTGCGAATGAACGTTTGTTCGTAAAGGTACGATTTTTGGGATAGCCCGCCTAACTAGATTCCTGCTAGACTGGTAACTCGGCCTTCAACCGTTGAATAATTCTTAGGGTAGCCGGACACACACTGGTATTCTTTAGCGTCAGGTCCAGAATCTGATGAAAGTTCTTGCGGTCGGTGTGTGGGTATTCACGGCAAGCTCGAGGACGGGCTTCATATATCGAGCAGTAATTATCCGGGCCCAGAAAGGGGCAAGGTGAAGAGTTCAAGACATAATCTCCGTCTTCATCTAGGTGCAAGTATTTGTCCACTAGCGCTGCCGGACGGATTCCCAGATGCTGCGCAATACGGTCAATATCAATGTCCCGAAAAATCGGGCTGGTCGTTTTGCAGCAATTAGCGCACTCCAAACAATCGAATTCAGAAAAGGTGTCCTCATGTAGTCCACCCATCACCTGATCCAGGTTTCGTGGAGGCCGCTTTGCCAAGCGGGTGAAGTATTTACGGGTACTCTTGCGCTCTTCTTTCGCTAAGGCCTTAATATTGGGAAGTATCTCAGAAAGATTCCTTGCTTTCATGCGTTAAAATTTTTCTGCGGCTGCGCCAGAATACAGAAAACTTTTTCACACCTGGAACTGCTGCGCTCTCCCATGAATTTCTTTAATCATTTCCTACTGCGAAATTGTGATTAAACAAAATCATGCTCGTTTCATGCCGCAAAGGTAATTGGCTTCGGGCCAATGTTTGCTATTTTCGCCGATGAATGCTAAATCTACAAGTTCGTAATGCGCATGAAAAACTGGACACTAATTGGCTTATTACTACTGATCGGAGGCGGTTGTTGGCAATGCAGCGCCACTGGAGCGGAGAATGATCAACTTTCGGGCTCTACCGAAACAACTACTCGTCCGGCAGCAGAAAACGCCGACTTTACTTTCCAAATAAATGGTTTAGGAACTGCCACCGTTCGCCTAATCGGGATACTGAACGACCAGCAGTTTCTGGCAGACGAAGTACAGAGCGATGCCAATGGACGAGCGCAATTCAAGAAGAACGAGCCGTACAAACAAGGCATATACTTTGTCCTACTACCGGACAATAGCAATTTCCAAGTGATGGTCACGGAGGATCAAACCTTCACCATGACCACTGCGACCAGTGATTTGCAAGGGCTCATGCAGGTAGAAGGTAGTGTGGACAATCAACTGCTTTATGACAATCTGCGTTATGAGGCCGATTATCAGCAACGAATTGCTCCTTACAATAACCAGATGCAATCGTTGGATAAAAACAGCGCCGAGTACCAATCTTTAGAACAACAGCGCCAGATTGTTATTGATGCCAGACGAAACTACCTAGATGGCATCTTTGAAGCCAACCCAAATAGCTTCTTTACCATCTTCAAGCGGGCTGGGCAAAATCCGACTTTACGCAAAGATTTACCAAATGACCAGCAGGTAACGGCATACCGAATGGAGTTTTGGGATAATGTCGATTTCTCGGACGAACGTCTCATGAGTACGCCAGTAATCTTCAACAAGATCAAGCGCTATTATGAAGAGTTCACTCCACAACAACCAGATTCCATTATACTGTCTACTGAGCGCCTAATCAACCAACTACCTACTCTCGAACAATCAGAGTACTACCAGTATATAGCGAACTATGTAGCGCTCAAATATGAGCCGACAAAGACTACACTTATGGATTCGGAAGCCGTATGGGTACATATGGTAAAGAACCATTTTACTTATGATCGAGCGTTCTGGTCAGACTCCACAAATACTTACGCACTACAGCTGCGAGCGGATGAGATGGCTAATAGCCTCATTGGACAAGCTGGGCCAAATGTGCAAGCTCCGGATGAAAATGGGCAGCTCCGCGCTATTTATGATCTGACCGCTCCCTACATCGTAGTCTACATGTACAATCCAGATTGCGAACACTGTCAGGAACAAACGCCAGTGTTGGTCAACCTGCACCGCAAATGGCAGCAGCAGCGCCCGGCCTTAGTAGATGTCTATGCCATAGCTGTTGACACAGAAGATGCCCTTTGGAAAAACTACATTGCCAAAACAGGCATGAGTTGGACCAATGTCTTTGATCCATCCAATCGGGCCATATACAAGACTTATTTTGTGAATGTTACTCCAGAGGTGTATGTCCTAGGTCCTGATCGGAAGATCATCGCCAAGAATCTCAATGTAAATCAGATTGACGAAGTAATTCAACGGGATCAAGCAAAGCGCTAAAACGAATGAAGGGAACCAGCAGGTTCCCTTCGAATCCCCCTTGTAGGTTAACCTACAAAATTACTTCTTGTGTTTACCAATACGACGAATTCTGCCAGAGAAGCGATGCTTCTCTGGCAGAATTCGTTTGAAACGGTATTACTCTGGTGTTTTGGAGTGGTGAGTGTTTGTTAACACTGTACAGAATTGGGACGGGAGGGACTACAATAGGTCACAAATTTAAGGTATTTTTTTAAATATATATTAATTATTTATTCAAACGACTGATAAATAGATTATTACGCAACATTACATTAGACTGTCGAAAAGGCCAATATCCTCTTGAAGTAAAAAACAACCTTAGACGTAGTTCCGTGAACCCTTCTATTGTACATTTGTCTTTCTAAATAAAACTTGATGGAGCAAACCCGCCCCCTCCTCTTCCGATTGGAACTCATTTGGCTACTAATAACCGCTGTTGTCGCAGCTGTGATTCTTGGTCCTATTCTCTACCGTTTACCGGACTATAACTTTCTTTGGCCTAATGTGGCGTTCATTGTGGTAATGATCACCTTCACGCGATACATCTTTCAGCTTCGCTTTACATTTTTGGCCAAGTGGCGTATACTCAAAGCGGCACTCATATTTATTTGTCTCTGGTTAGCATTCCTCCTAGTACAGGAGATCAATGCATTTCAGACCTATCTGGATGAAAATGGAATCGAAGCGGTGGTAGGGAGCCTACCACGCCCAGATCAGGAAGGAATGATGAGCTACATCAGAAGTGAAATGCTGCTGTTCGGTGTAGGATCCGTTATTGCTTGTGCGGTACTGCCAATACGACTAGTGGTATCGATCTGGCGGCGCTGGAATGGATATGAAGACTAATTAGGGCGTCAGTACCTTCTTGGACGCTCTGTTTCTTCATCTTCTTCGATATCAAAGAATCGGTCGTTTTCTTGACGCTGTACCTGGGTATCAATCTGATCCATTACATCCAATGCATACTGATAGAATTCCTGGAAAACCGGCCAAACGGATTTTCCTAAGGCCCAGGCATAATCAGGCACTGGTTCAAGGATCTCGTAGGTAAAGGAATCCTCTTTAGTATCCGGATCGATCATCCGGGAATTATCAGCAAAAGAGACCATAACGCTATACAGGAATACAAAGAATAGCATTGAGATTCCTCCACCAGCAACTTGGTTAATGAAGTTGATATTGACAGCCTCAAGCATTCCTTCCAGCCCGTTTGCTAGCATACGGAATAGAACCAGGGTCAAGATAAATGTCAATATGAAAGCTGTTGGCAGCAAAAGCGCACCAGGGGCCTCATTGAACCACTCTTGCAGCATCGTAGAGACCGTTGGACTAAACTTCGCAGCCGCCATAAAGCCGATAAGGAAGGAGACCGTCGTCAGTACCGTTTTGATGATACCACGGGAGTAGCCGACATAAAAACCATACAAGGCTACAATGGCACAAAGAAAATCAATGATCATATGTTGATCTGATTAGTTGGTCTGATAATTTAACAACATTACGACACTGATGACTGGGTAAAGATGCGAAGTTTTCTCCATTAGGGCCTATTCTTTAGACGAACAGGAGCTAAAAAGCGTCAAAGGAGCCTACCTGGTCAACACTGAAATTATTGGCCTCAGTTCCTTACCTTTGGCGTATAATCGATATAATTTCCCAAAAATGAAGCACAATTTTCTTCCCCTACTTTTCGCACTTTGCTTTACGGTAGTCTGTCAGGCTCAGTCTGGATCAATGAGTAAAGTCTTTGTTCTTGGAGCAGAAGAACAGCGTTATGAGCAGCTTACCTCTTCCTATACACAGTCTTTATTAGAGGCAACTGGCGGAGATATCACAAAAGCATTCGAAAGCTGGCTAGACATGCAGCAGAACATTGACAGCTATGCTGCTAGTCAGAACTATGACCTCAATGGTGTTCGCCTTTGGCTACATGTATTCTGGGCACCTGATGGTAGCATCGATCAATTGGGCTTCCTACTTCGCCCGGACTCTCGGCTCGTCGAAGAAAAAGAAATTCAGGCCTTATTAGCTGGGTTTATTGGTCAGTATAAACTGCCGGTACAAAGCCAGCGTACCTTTAACCACTACACTGGTGCAACCTTCCCTACCCTTTCACAACGAAGAGGTCAGTAGGAATACTCAAGGCATATAGCGCCAGGTATCTAGGCGCTTATTACAAGCCCACACAGACCGAAATGGCACTGTGTGGGCTTGTCTGTTGACGGACAGGCCTATTCGATTCACAACAAGTCACTACTTCTCCTGTTGACGAAGAAGTTATCTGTTCCTTATTATTGCGTAGAAAACAAAGTGCGATTTTTCCAAGTTTTTCAAATAGCTAGCATACTTAAAGTGAAGCGTTTAGCTAACGATTATGAAAAACAAAATCACAATTTGTTTTCGTGCTGTTCCTTATTTTTCGAAAAAAATACGACGTATGAAAAAGTGCCCTACCCTTCTCCATACTTTACCAAGTCTGTTAGCTCTTTGCCTACTGTTATCTACAATGGCGTGTTCTGCTCCTTCCTCGGAATCGTCTGCAACCACAGATATTGAGTTAGAAGAAATCACGATTGCCGATATTCAAGCCGCCTACGAGGCTGGCACCTATACTATTGAGGAGCTTACACAAGCCTACTTGGATCGCATTGAAGCTATCGACCAAAATGGGCCTGCGCTGCATTCGATCATCATCACCAACCCCGATGCCCTTGAAATTGCAAGAGCATTGGATGAAGAGTTAGCTGCCGGCAATAGTAGAGGTCCACTCCACGGGATTCCGGTGATTCTGAAGGATAATATTGACACCCAGGACAAAATGCCTACCACAGCAGGTTCTAGGGCTTTAGCCAACTCTCACCCGCTACAAGACAGCTACCTCACTAAGCAACTGCGCGAAGCCGGAGCTCTCATTCTTGGTAAAGCCAATCTAAGTGAATGGGCCAACTTCAGAGGCCAGATGTCATCTAGCGGTTGGAGTGGCGTTGGTGGCCAAACCAAGAACCCATATGTGATTACTCGCAACCCTTGCGGCTCCTCAGCTGGATCAGGAGCCTCCGTTTCTGCTAACCTGACTGTACTGGCAGTAGGTACCGAGACGAATGGCTCTATTGTCTGCCCTTCACACGCAAACGGTATCGTTGGAATCAAGCCTACGGTTGGCCTTATTAGTCGAAGTGGCGTTATTCCTATTTCCTTTACCCAAGATACGCCTGGCCCAATGGCACGGACTGTGCGTGATGCAGCCATCGGACTAGCCGGAATGATTGGTATCGACCCAGCCGATAGCAAAACACTCGACAGTGAGAATAAGACTTACGATGACTATACCCAGTTCTTGAAGGCTGATGGACTGGCCGGAAAGCGAATTGGTGTGTATACGCAGCCACTCGGAAACCATTACAAGGTTGATTCCCTCTTTGCACAAGCCGTAGCATTCATGGAATCTCAAGGTGCTGAGATCATTGAACTGGAGCAGCTGGTGGACGGGACTGCCGGTCGCCATTCCTTCCAAATCATGTTGTATGAATACAAAGATGGCCTAAACAAGTACTTCGCCTCACTGGGACCAGACGCTCCAATTAAATCCGTTGAGGAGTTGATCGCATTCAACCAAGCTGATTCTATAGAGCTCAAGCACTACGATCAACGCTACCTGGAGATGGCTCAGGAAAAAGGCCCACTAGAGGAGGAAGCGTATCAAGAAGCACTTTCTGAAATGATGCGCCTAAGCCGAGAAGAAGGTATTGATAAGGTGATGGAGGAAAATCAACTGCAAGCGATTATTGCTCCTACCGGAAGCCCCGCTTGGCAAACGGATTGGGTCAACGGAGACCATTTCCAACTAGGAAGCTCCTCCCCTGCTGCCCGAGCCGGCTATCCGAATATTACCGTGCCTATGGGGTTTGTAGATGAACTACCTGTTGGCATATCCTTCTTCGGACAAGCATGGACAGAGCCACTGCTAATTGAGATCGCTTACGGCTTTGAACAAGGGACAAAACATCGTCGCGCACCACGCTTCCTGACGGAAGATTAAGAAATATTATTAGTGAAAACCCTACTAAATGTACGTAGAGACTGTGGGAGCCTCATCGGAGAATGTAATATTCCGATGGGGCTCTTTCTTTGGGGCAAAAACGTAATTTAATCGCCTGAAAACAAGCACATTAAACTAATACACTCATAATTACGCGCAGTGAAAATCAATCTCACACAGGTGTTTTCTCACTATCCTTTCCGAGGTCGATTGATGCTCCTTCATACACTTGTGCGTGTATAAATTCAACAAGCTGCACGAACAAATCAGTATAGCTATTTCTTATAATAGCAAAACTACCAAATAACCAAATGTCGCGCCAATGAAACCATTAAAATTTGTTTGCCTCAGCCTTGTTCTCGCTGGTCTTTTATCAAGCTGTGTAGTGGTTCGCCCTGGCGAAGTTGGGGTGCGCCAACGACTAGGTCGCATCAACGACCAGGCACTTGATGAAGGTCCAAGATCTTACAACCCCTTTACCAGTACAATCATCACCTTACCCACCCGCACCGTTAACCTAGAAATTCGTTCCAATCTACCTTCAAAGGAAGGTTTGACCATTAGTTCGGAGATTTCCATCCTCTATCGCATTATGCCTGAAGAGGCGCCGAATATTCTGCGAGACATTGGCCGGAACTACGAACAGCAGATTATCCTACCAGTGTTCCGTTCTGCTTCGGCGGATGTCACCGCCCGCTTCCTGGCAAAGGACATGCACTCTGGCGAGCGTGCGATCATCGAAAAGCAAATTCGCACTCGCATGACCGAAATCCTGGAAGAGAAAGGAATAGTAGTTGAGAACGTACTTATGAAAAGCATCCAGTTGCCGCAAGGCTTGGCTCGCTCTATCGAAGAAAAGCTACAAGCCGAGCAAGACGCACAACGGATGGAATTCGTAAAACAACAAGAATCGCGTAATGCCGAACGCCTGCTGATTCAGGCTGAAGGTGAACGCAACGCGGCAGTCATTCAAGCAGATGCTGATCGTCAGCGAGTAGAAATCCAAGCGGCGGGCCAAGCCAACGCTATTCTACTAGAAGCTAACGCTCAGGCAGAAGCCAATCAGAAACTGTCGGAATCATTAGGCCCTGAAATCCTAAAGTACCGTGCTATTGAAGCATTTTACCTGATGTCGAATAGCACCAATTCTAAGGTAATTATTACTAGTGGCGAAGCTCCATTCCTCGGCATCCCCGCCGAGCTAGTGGACAATAAATAGTGAGTGAAAAAGTGCAGAGTTTATGGTGCGGAGGGTCGAGAACCCTACCGCACCTTTTTTTGTTCTAAGCCCTTCTCACAAAGTGCTCGAAGCGTCCGTCAAGGGACATTTGATTTTTTCCTGGCGATCCTTTCAAAAAATCATCCTGTTCAAGGAAGGTAAGTGGCTTATATCAGCCAACAGGGAAAAAACAAAAATCCATGTCAAGTAAAGTATTCGACTCCTATCAGCTGGGCAACACATCCCTTGCCAATCGTATAGTTATGGCTCCTATGACCCGTAGTAGAGCCATCAACAATATCCCTAATGAATTGGTAGCAACCTATTACGCTCAGCGAGCCGGAGCCGGCCTGATCATCACAGAGGGAACCTCTCCTTCACCAAACGGCATTGGTTACGCTCGCATTCCGGGTGTTTACAGCGAAGAACAAGTTGCAGGCTGGAAACTCGTAACCGACGCGGTACACGAAGCTGGTGGTAAGATCTTTTTGCAGATAATGCACACCGGGCGTGTTTCGCACCCCACTAATATGCCAGCTGGCACTCGAGTATTGGCTCCCTCCGCAATTGGACTCACCAATAGCGAAATGTGGACGGATCAAGACGGTAACCAGCCCTATCCGACGCCTGAGGCTATGAGTTCGGAAGATATCACCAATACCATTCAAGAATATGTTGACGCTGCCAAAAATGCCATCGCGGCAGGTTTCGACGGTGTGGAGCTTCACGGAGCAAATGGATATCTATTAGACCAGTTCATTCACCCTGATAGTAACCAGCGTACGGATGAGTTTGGCGGCAGTGTAGAAAATCGCCTGCGCTTCGTTTTGGAAGTAGCAGAGCAAGTAGTTGCGGCTATTGGTGCTGAGCGCACAGGCATTCGCCTATCTCCATATGGCGTGTTCAATGAGCTATCGCCAAGCTATGATGGTATTGAGGAAACCTATACCCAATTGGCTACAGCACTAAGCAAGTTGGACCTTGTATACCTACATGTAGTAGATCATAGTGCAATGGGTGCACCAGAAGTGCCTGAGACAATTAAGAGCCTTCTTCGCAAGAACTTCAGCAATACCGTTATCCTAAGTGGTGGCTACGACCTAGCACGGGCGGAAGCGGATTTAGCCGCTGAGAAAGGTGATCTGGTGGCTTTCGGCCGTCCTTGGATTTCAAATCCAGATCTGGTACAGCGTTTGCAAAGTGGAGCGGAACTACAAGATCCAAACTTTGATGCTTTCTATACCCCTGGACCAGAGGGTTATACTGATTATCCGACCCTGGTACAAACCGAAACGGCCTAATCGGGGTCCTTTAAAATAACCGAGTTGACTTTCAATAAGCATCCCGGGTTCCTTAGCCAGGAATTCGGGATGTGTTTTTTTACGCTTTTAGGACCAAATTGGGTTTGCCTTAGCGTCGAAATTATGCTTACTTTTGCGCTGCCTTTAGCTATAGCCAAATTAAGAGACCGCCATATTCGAAGAATACTTCGAAGGACGGCTTTAGAAAACAATCTGCAAATCCCTCAATTTTAAAGGCCATGATTAAGATTCTCGCCAATGACGGTATTCATCCAGACGGTAAGACCCTACTGGAGGAAGCCAATTACCAAGTCGACACTGAAAAGGTAGCACAAGAAGACCTTCCAGAGGTATTGCCGGGCTACGATGTTATCATCGTTCGGAGCGCCACCAAAGTTCGTAAAGACTTGATCGACGCTTGCCCTAACCTCAAAATCATTGCCCGTGCCGGTGTAGGCCTGGACAATATTGATGTAGCTTACGCTAAGGAGAAGGGAATTGCGGTATACAATACGCCTGCAGCTTCTTCGGAGGCAGTAGCAGAGTTGGTGTTTACCCATATGTTCAACCTGGCTCGCTTCGTGCACCAGTCAAACCGCGACTTACCGAAGGATGATTCAAACTTCAAGGCTTTGAAGAAGTCCTACTCTAAAGGCACCCAACTACGTGGTAAGACCTTAGGTATTATCGGTTTCGGTCGTATCGGCCAGGAAGTTGGTCGTATTGGCCTAGGTATGGGCATGAACGTTCTTCCTACCGATCCCATGGTAGATAGTGTAGATATTGATCTCAAACTATACTCACGGGATTCTGCTCACCTTACCGTTAAAGTTGAGACTGTAGATTTTGAGGAAGTAATCACAAAATCTGATTTCTTGACCTTCCACGTGCCGAGTGTTGGCCATGCATTGGTTGGAGCGGATGAAATTGCAAAAATGAAGGATGGTGCATTCATCATTAATACTGCACGTGGTGGTATTGCTGATGAGCAAGCCCTGCTTGACGCCCTTGAGAGTGGCAAGCTTGGTGGTGCAGCATTGGACGTATTTGAGAACGAACCAACGCCTCGCACAGATTTGCTTCAGCACCCTAGAGCTTCTGTGACACCGCACATCGGTGCTTCCACAGTAGAAGCACAAGCTAATATCGGTCGTGAGCTAGCTGATAAAATCCTGAGTCACTTCGGTGCCATCGATTAATAGCTCACCCTTGGTATAAATGAAGCAGGGCGATGACTCCAATGGAATCATCGCCCTGTTCTATTTTATCTAGACTTCGACGTCTTATCGAATCATCTTCATAAAGGTTCCGACAAACCAATTGGAGTCAGCCTTCGTAAGGGTATCCAGCGTAGAATCCGCTTTACTGCTGAACAGCTTGATATCGCGAATTACTTCAGCAAACACTTCGCCTTCTTTACTTTCATCGTGCACGCTAGAAAGCTCATCCAAAACCTTCAGCATGGGCTCTAGCTCTCGCTTTTTGCGTTGAACGATAATACACTTCACCACTTCCCACATATCCTTCTCGGCTACAAAGAATTCTTTGCGTTCACCGGGCTTCAATTCTTTGAATACCAGCCCCCAATCAATGAGTGCTCTAATATTCATATTGGCGTTGCCACGGGAGATTTGTAGCTGTTCCATGATCTCATCAGCGGAAAGTGCTTCCGGAGAGATAAGTAGAAGCGCATGAATCTGCGCCATGGTTCGATTAATACCCCAACTTGAGCCCAGCGCGCCCCAGGATTGCAAAAACTTCTGCTTGCCTTCGTCTAAATTCATGTGTGATTGTCCTATTCGCAGATTTCAGAAAATAATGAAAACAACGCGAGTATAATATAATTTTGGACTTTTTTGTTCAACACAAGTACTAAACCTTTAGAAATGGTGGCCGCGTAACCGTCGCTGCTAAGCGTTTTTTACCAGCCACTACAAAGACTTCTGTACCAGGTTGACGATAGTCATTAGGGACATATCCCATACCAATAGGATGTCCTAGGGAAGGTGATTGTGTACCGCTAGTAACCTCTCCGATCACTTCCCCCTCAGCATTCTCAATGGCGTAGCCATGACGAGGAACCCGGCGATCAGTAATAGTGAAACCTACTAAGCGACGCTCCAATCCAGCTTCTTTTTGTGCTACTAAGAGATCACGAGCAATGAAGTCACCTTTCTTAAGTTTAGTAATCCAGCCTAAACCAGCCTCTAGTGGGCTCGTTGTATCCGTAAGGTCGTTACCATAAAGACAGTAGCCCATCTCAAGGCGTAGCGTATCGCGCGCGCCAAGACCAGTTGGCAGCAACCCGTGATCCTTGCCGGCCTCCATTACAGCATCCCAAAGGGTGCCAATGTGTTCTGCAGCTGCGTATAGTTCAAAACCACCAGAACCGGTGTAGCCTGTAGCAGAGATGATGACATTGTCCACTCCAGCAACCTGACCTCTAGTGAAGGTGTAGTAGGAGATTTCGTCCAGCTTCGTTTCTGTCAATTGCTGAATGATGGCCGTAGCGGCAGGTCCTTGCACTGCGATAAGGCCCGTTTCATCAGAAATATTGATCAAGCGAGTATCAAAGGTATTTTGGTCGTTCACCCACTTCCAGTCCTTGTCTATATTGGCACCGTTCACAACCAGCATGAATGCTTGCTCACCTTCTGAACAGTTATCTTCCGACAAGCGATATACCAACAGGTCATCTACGATACCGCCTTCCTTATTCGGGAAGCAAGAGTACTGTGCCTGTCCAATTTCCAGCTTACTGGCATCATTGGAGGTCACGTGTTGTACGAAGTCCAGTGCTTCTTTGCCCCGAACGATAAATTCACCCATGTGGGACACGTCAAACATACCGGCACGTTCGCGAACGGCTTGGTGTTCTTCTTTGATTCCTGAGTAGCTGATTGGCATATAGAAACCTGCAAATTCAGCCATTCGGGCGCCGAGTGCTTCGTGTCTACTTTTTAAAGGAGTTGATTGCATTGGTTAGGTATTGGGCAATATTTTATTAGAAAGTTGTTTTGTCCTGATCTATTCTTCTCCGGATAGCAATTCAGCGGTACGAATGCGGTCACCGACCTGTATTTCATGGATCACATCCATACCTTCGATTACACGTCCAAAAACGGTATAACGTCCATCGAGGTGTATGGTTGGAGAATGGGTCACGAAAAACTGAGTCCCCTCTGTATCTGGGCCAGCGGAGGCCATTCCAAGTAGACCTTCCTGATCGTAGTGAATATCAGAAAACTCGGATCGAATACTGTAGTCCAAGCTGCCGTAAGCATCGCCGCTTGGACTGCCACCCTGAATTACAAAGTTGGGTACTACCCGATGAAAAGCCTTATCATCCAAGAATCCTTGTTGCGCCAAATCCATCAAGTTGGCTACCGATCCCGGCGCAACTGTTGGCCAAAGTCGAAGCAAGACGCTTCCCTTATCCGTCTCTAGACGAAGCAAAGGCTGCTGTCCCTTACTATTGAGAAGCTTCCAGTCAATCGGATGATTGAACTTGGGTTGATCTGGTTCTGCTGCCTCTACCCCTCTCAGATAAGCAATAGTTTGAGCTAGCTCATTGTATGATTCAGTCATAGCAGGGAGCTCCAGCCCATCCAAAATAGTGGTTAAAGCCGTAATACTATCCGCCTCGATATAAGGGCGGTAGTCACGTGCTTCTGACCGTAGCGCTATCGATGCCACCGCTACTGCTCCAGGTTCACCAGAACGAATACCCTCCATGAAATAGTTAGCCAATTCCTGACTCACCCGACGTACACTCTGGCCGAAGAAGCGATTAAAATCAGGACGCTCGCCAATTTGCTGCAGGCTCTCATAAACAGCGGTTCGGACTACTAAGTCATCCGTCTGTTGCCCACTGCGGAAGATAAACCGGTAATTCCAGGGGAATTCAGCTAGAGCACGAAGTACACTGGCCTTACGGTAGGGAGATCGCTCACGAGCAAAACGTTGGCGCAACTCTGCGTTCATCGCATCACGATATTCCGTACGATAGGCCGGTAAGTGGCGATTAGCAGCCTGATACAACTCCACATGAATTGGGGTAGGAAGACTGTCTTTGGCAAAACGCCACCATTGTTCTGCATCATCCGGACTAGAATTCTCTAGTAAATATTGAGCAGCACGGCGCGATACGTGCTCGTTTCGATCACGTAGTGCTTCCACTACCAAGGTCCGACCACTCTCATATGGGAAGTTGGACAAGGCGCGTAAAATGTTACATTTTAGTCGGTAATCATTCGCCCGTTGGTATTGACCGATCAGCGAAGTTAAGGCAGCAGGCTGTTGCGTTTTGCCTAACGCAATTGCCATGGCCATTTTCACATTTATGTCGTTACTTCTTTCGAATGCTTGAACTAAAGCCGGTGTAATTGTCGAATCTATATCAACGCGCATCCGTGCCAAGTAATTAGAGGCAATGAATTGTACAGAGGTTGGGAAATTATCAGCTTGTACAAATGATAGCATTCGCTGCGTTCCAGCATCGCTTAAAATATCCCGCAAGCCAAATCGATAAATACTCCAAGCCTGCCCCTCTAACAAGGCGGTGTCCTGCACGGTATAGGTAGTGACTTTACTGATTTGATCCAGGGTGGCTACATCGCCACATTTTCCTACCGCTTCCAGGATAGCCCGTCGTGAAGGATAATGGCGCTTATTACCGGTGGTGTCTTGCCCATTAAACCCTCGAATAAGATGCGGTATGGCTTCTGGCGCTCCAATCTGCCCTAGGGCAAAAGCGGCCATCTCCCGTACTTCTTCAACTGGATCAGCTAAGAGGCGTCCAAGGCTATCAACAGCAGCTTCATCCTGGATGCTGCCGAAAGCACGAGCTGCCAAATACCGATAAGCGGGATTAGGATGGTAAAGCACAGGGTACAGGTCTTCGCTCTGGCGAAGATCTTGCCAATCATTTATGCGTTGAAACATAGAGTCGGCCGGATTCAACTCAACAGTAGTGATAATTTCTTCCGGCGCCGGTGGCACACAGGCCTCTCCCCAAAATAGCAACCCTATAAGGCAGCTAAAGAGGCCAATTTGAGCATATTTTCTAGTCTCCAAAATCTGGATCATTATTGATGTCAAAACCATCTTCATCAAAACCGTCCTCCTCTAGTGGCATATTCGGATTCTGGTAAGCGTCACAGTCTAATTCGATTCCCAAATCTCCACGTGGGCGGAAGAACGGCTTATTGAAATCCCAGCGAAGGCTCTCTTCCTGCTGTACCGATTCAATAAATCCAATCACCATTGGTTTAGCCATATAAGCGCCTTGTCCAAGAGCAAGATTACGGAAGCTAATCCAACGGTCGTCACCACCTACCCAGCATCCTACTACGAGGTTAGGGGTGATGCCCATAAACCATCCATCGGCATGTTCGTTGGTTGTACCCGTCTTACCACCAAATGGTCCTCTAATCTTACCGCGGAAGCCAGAAGCGTACTGCAGCATTTCTACCATTGCGAAATTGGCACGCTCGTCAATAGCTTGCGTTTCCACTGGTACTGGTCGATATATTTCACGACCAAAACGGTCTTCGATGCTTACTAAAAAGATCGGCTCTGCGTACACACCATTATTTGCAAAAGTGGTGTAAGCACCCGTCATTTCCATAACCGAGAGGTCTACAGCACCCAGACAGATGGACGGTGTCTGTGGGATAATATCCTTAGGAATACCCATGAGCTCGGCGGTCATCCGAACAGGCTCCGGACTGTTGAGCTCGCGCATCAAGGTTACGGAAATGGTATTCTTAGAGAGTCTTAATCCATCCTTTAGAGTAAGCAACTCATTGGTGTATTTACCATCCGAGTTCTTTGGCGTCCAAGGCTGCTGCAGGTAAAACTGCCCATCACCCGGCTTTAGCGTAACCGGCACATCCATGTACTGCTGACACGGAGAAATACCCTGCTGGTTGATGGCTGTGGCGTATACAAATGGCTTAAAGGTAGAACCTACCTGACGACGCGTATTTGAGTTCACGTGGTCATACTGGAAACGCTCAAAATCAACTCCACCAACCCAGCTGCGTACGTAGCCCGTCTGAGGTTCCACTGACATCATACCCGTCTGAAGGATCATCCGATGGAACTTCACCGAATCCAGTGGTGACATGATGGTGTCTGTCTCCATTTCCTCGGTATGGTAAGCGAAGACCGTCATCTCAGTTGGTTCGTTGAACGCTTTTTCAACTGCCTCCTGAAGCTTTGCCCATTGCTCTTTGAGCTGTCCAAATTTATCGTTGCGGAGTACTCGGCGATATTTGTTAGCTAGACTAGAGCTGATCATACCATCCCGTACCAACTGTTTCAGGACACCGCCTTTCTCATCTTCTTCAATGATTCGCTCTACTTCCCGATCATCATTGTGGAATGTTAGATCCGTATCATCTGATATGGCTTTGACAATATCTCCTAGGTATTTAGCACGCAATGCCTGATAACGATCAGAAGCACGTACATCCTTATTCAAGTTGGCTTGGCGGCGCTCAATTGGCACCTCGGTTTCGGAGCCGTAGCGATAGTCCCAAGGGTCTCGATTTCGCCAGTGGCGGAAGAAGGTCTTCTGGAGTTTACCCATGTGCCGCTTCATAGCCTCTTCGGCTAATCGCTGCACCGTTGGATTAATCGTAGTATGGATATTCAAACCATCCCGATAAATATCATAGGCAGTACCATCAGGCTTGCGATATTCTGGGCGGCTCAATATTTCCTTCACTTGCTCGGCTAAGACCATCCGGAAATACGGGGCTAAACCATCCACGTGCGTCTGGCTCGTTGCCTTGAGGCCAAGTGGCGTCTGGCGCAACTCATCGTATTTTTCCTGCGAAAGGAAGCCTGCCTTACGCATTTGGTCCAACACCACCTCGCGGCGGCGCAATGCACGGTCAGGAAACCTACGCGGATTATATAGAGAGGCATTTTTCAGCATCCCTACCAAGAGCGCACTTTCCTGCACGTTCAACTGTTCCGGAGAGGTACTGAAATAGATCTCTGCAGCTGCACGGATACCTTTGGCATTATTGATAAAATCGTACCGGTTAAGGTAAAGGGCTATGATTTCCTCTTTCGTATATTTCCGTTCCAGGCGAACGGCAATAATCCATTCCTTGAGCTTCTGGAGTAGACGCTCGGACAAGTTACGCGCGGCTACGCCTGTAAACAGCAATTTCGCCAACTGCTGGCTAATTGTACTGGCACCACCACGTGTTCCGGCAAAGGCCACAGCACGCGCCAGGCCACGAAAGTCGATACCTGTATGGTCGTAGTACCGAACATCCTCAGTGGCAATCAAGGCCTGAATCAAGTGGTCAGGAAGCTCCTCGAAATCAACCGGAACCCGGTTTTCGGTGTAATACTTACCCAGGATATCGCCATTTTCAGCATAGACCTGAGAAGCAAGATTTGTTTCTGGATTTTCTAGTTCTGCTACCGATGGTAGATCTGTCAGAGATAGTCCCAAAAAGAGAAGAAGAATAGCAATGATTCCTCCGACTAACAAGCGCCACATCCAAGCTACTGCTTTTTTGTGCCGAGGGTTATCGTGATCATTGAGCCATTGATCAATCAGTTTGCGCATATATACTAAGATGTGGTATTAATAGATACCGGTTGTTCAGTAGTGGTCAAATAATTCACTTCGCGGCAACTTCGTGGAAATTTCCGATTTTCAGTTCTTTTAACGCAGATATAAGCGAATGGTAACAAGCTTATTCAAGTTAAAAAACGGAACCCCAAAGAGGGAAGTTAATTATTGACGGATACTCAGTGGTTTATGGTAAGACTGCTAATGGGCAATAATACCCCACCCATCCGGGATCTGTCTTCAATGCTCTTCCGGGCACAAGATACGAGAATCTCTATGATCCGGGAAGGTCGCTTGCGTAGGTGTTAGTAACTTTTGCGTAAGCGTATATTTTAATCCAAACGCCGATAGAAGTCGTTTTCTGATAGGATACAAGAAATAAACCAATATGGCCCAAAGAAGAGGAGCACACGGTGGTAATAAATCGGATGACCAACAGTCGTGGCGCGAGCAATGGGAAGCGCTTCGCCACCTACCACCATTTTTTCGAATGATCTGGAAAACCAGCCCAAGCTTAAGCATCGGTAATGCGACGCTAAGGCTATTGAAATCAGTTTTGCCGCTGGCAATGCTATACGTGGGTAAGGAAATAGTGGATGAGGTCATCTACTTGATTGACCAACCCGATGACTCACAGCAATACCTATGGACGCTGGTTGCCATTGAGCTAGCACTGGCAGTTCTTTCCGACTTGCTATCCAGAGCGATTAGCTTACTAGACGGACTGCTAGGAGACCTTTTTGCCAACCGAACCAGTGTGCTTTTGATCAAGCATGCTGCCGAACTCGACCTGTATCAATTCGAGGAGCCCACCTTCTACGATAAACTCGAACGGGCCCGCCGGCAAACGACTGGCCGAACCATACTTATGTCGATGGTACTTTCACAGGTACAGGACCTGGTCACGATTATCTCACTAGGTGCTGGCCTGGTGGTGTTCAATCCCTGGCTAATACTTCTACTGGTGCTGGCCGTAATTCCAGCCTTTGTTGGTGAAAACTATTTCAATCAACGTTCCTACTCCCTGACTCGAAGTTGGACACCAGAACGACGGGAATTAGACTATCTCCGATATATTGGTGCTAGTGACACCACCGCCAAGGAGGTCAAGATTTTCGGTTTATCCAGCTTCATTGCCCAACGTTTTGAGCGACTGTCATGGGACTACTATAAAGCAAATCGTACCCTTAGCATTAAGAGAGCAAGTTGGGGTGTAGTACTATCTGCCCTCGGCACCGTTGCCTATTATGGTGCTTATGTTTTCATCATTCTGCAAACTGTTGGTGGTATTATCACGGTGGGTACGCTCACCTTTCTTTCCGGCGCATTTAACCGGATGCAAGGCCGCCTACAAGGCATGATGAGTCGTTTTTCAAGCATCGCCAGTCAAGCATTGTATTTGCAAGACCTATTTGACTTCTTGGCGATCCAGCCAGAAATACGGTCAAGACAAAAGGCCCTCCCCTTCCCTACTCAAGTTGAGTCGGGCTTCACGTTTGAAAATGTGAGTTTCAAATATCCGGGCGCAGCTCAGTATGCGATCAAAGACTTGTCTTTTCACTTAAGAGCAGGTGAGAAACTTGCACTGGTCGGTGAAAACGGCGCTGGTAAGACTACTCTGGTGAAACTACTGGCACGCCTTTATGAACCCACTGAAGGTCGAATTCTTCTAGATGGTGTTGATCTGCGTGATTATAACCTCAGCAGCTTGCGCGCTAATGTAGGTGTCATTTTTCAGGACTTCTTCCGCTACCAACTCAAGGTACGCGAGAACATCGCCATCGGCCGCATTGAGAACAATGAAGAGTTTGCCTTGATCGAATCTGCTGCAGAAAAGAGCCTGGCCGACTCGGTAGTAGAACAGCTCCCTGCCGGCTACGAACAAATGTTGGGCAAACGCTTCCAAGATGGCGTAGAATTATCCGGTGGACAGTGGCAGAAGATCGCCCTTGCTAGAGCCTACATGAGAGACGCTCAGTTGTTGATCCTAGACGAACCTACTTCTGCGCTGGATGCTCGCGCAGAACATGAAGTATTTTTGCGCTTTAGTGAATTAATCAAGGATCGTTCGGCCGTGCTGATTTCTCACCGTTTCTCTACTGTTCGGATGGCTGACCGTATCCTGTTCCTAGAACACGGTCAACTATTGGAAATCGGTTCGCATGAGGAGCTCCTTGCTCAAGACGGTAAGTACGCAGAGTTATTTCACCTGCAGGCACAGGGTTATCAGTAAGAAGATGTATTTACGCTTCACCAAGCTATCGACCTAGTGGCTAACTGAGGTACTAATGACTGCATAATATGCGCCTTTCGCTGCTCAGGTTTGGCCTAGGCAAATCCTGAAAAAAGAGGACCGACCTAATTCATTACATTTGGATGTAAGACTAGTAAAACATCCATTATGCCTAACAAAATCAAGTTGCTAGCCCTCTGCGGGCTGCTCTTAGCCGGTCTTTGGTTACCGGCACAAGAAGACCAAGAAAAGAAAACCGATCTAAGTGGCCTGGAATGGCGAAGCCTGGGCCCTGCGTTCATGTCTGGACGCATTGCCGATATCGCAATCCATCCCGAAGATGATAATGTGTGGTACGTCGCAGTAGGATCTGGAGGAGTTTGGAAAACCGTCAACGCCGGAGTTACCTGGAGTTCTATTTTCGATGGCCAGGGATCCTATTCCATCGGTTGTGTAAGCATTGACTCACGGAACCCAAATCGCGTTTGGGTAGGTACCGGAGAAAACGTTGGTGGCCGTCATATTGGCTATGGCGATGGCATCTATCTCAGTACCGACGGCGGTAAGAGCTGGGAGAATAAAGGATTGAAAGAATCTGAGCACATCTCCAAAATCATTGTACATCCCGATAATTCAGACGTGATTTGGGTTGCTGCCCAAGGACCACTCTGGAATAAAGGAGGAGAGCGTGGTGTATTTAAATCTACTGACGGTGGGGATAATTGGACTCGCGTGCTCGGAGATGAGGAGTGGACTGGTGCTACCGATCTAGTGATTGACCCTCGCGACCCAATGGTGCTATACGCTGCTACCTGGCAGCGGCATCGTACCGTAGCTGCCTACATGGGTGGTGGTCCTGGCACTGGCCTTCATCGCTCAACCGATGGTGGAGATACTTGGGAAGAATTAAAGAATGGATTACCCAAAGGACCAATGGGTAAGATTGGTCTGGCGATCTCACCTCAGCAGCCAGACGTATTGTACGCGGCAATTGAGCTCAATCGAAGAACCGGTGCAATATACCGTTCCTCCAACCGCGGCGCTACCTGGGAGAAGCGGTCCGATGCAGTTTCAGGGGCGACGGGCCCTCACTACTATCAGGAGCTGTACGCCAGCCCGCATCAATTCGATCGCCTTTATCTAATGGATGTACGTATCCAGGTATCGGATGATGGTGGACAGAGCTTCCGCCGATTGAAAGAACAACACAAGCACTCGGACAACCACGCCATGGCTTTCCGCGCGGATGATCCAGACTACCTCTTGGTAGGAACAGACGGTGGACTCTACGAGAGTTTTGATCTTGCTGACAACTGGCGCTACATGGCCAACTTGCCCTTGACGCAGTTTTACAAGATCGCGGTAGATGATACAGAACCATTCTATAATATCTATGGTGGCACCCAGGATAACAGTACCCAGGGAGGGCCATCACGAACAGACAAGGTGCAGGGGATTCAGAACTCCGACTGGCGAGTTATCCTCAACTGGGATGGTCACCAACCTGCTACAGAGCCTGGCAATCCAGATATCGTTTATGCCGAACGGCAAGAAGGAACGCTCTCTCGAGTAGATATGACTACAGGAGAGGTGGTAGATATTCAACCACAGCCAGGTGCTGATGAAGATTACGAACGTTTCAACTGGGACGCTCCTATTCTAGTCAGTCCGCATCAAGCTTCACGTATCTATTTCGCATCTCAACGGGTTTGGCGCTCGGATAACCGTGGAGATGATTGGACGGCTATTTCTGGTGACTTGACCCGCGATGAGGAGCGATTTGCCTTGCCAATTATGGGTAGTACGCAGAGCTGGGATAATGCCTGGGATGTACTTGCCATGTCGAACTACAATACGATCACCTCACTGGCGGAATCGCCACAGCAAGAAGGTTTAATCTACGCTGGCACAGATGACGGCATTATTCAAGTAACCGAAGATGGTGGGCAAAACTGGCGCAAGATTGAAGTGGCCAATATTAAAGGCGTGCCAGCTACTGCTTTCGTGAATGATATTAAGGCCGACTTGTTCGATGCAAACACAGTATACGTAGCCTTAGACAATCACAAGTATGGCGACTACCAGCCATACTTGATCAAGAGTACCGATGCAGGTCGCAGCTGGACATCTATCAGTAGCAATTTACCAGACCGCAATCTGGTTTGGCGCCTGGTGCAAGACCATGTACGCCCGGAGCTCTTGTTTATCGGTACTGAACTTGGCGTATACTGCTCGTTGGATGGCGGCGCAGAATGGCATGCTCTTAAGGGTAAATTCCCTACGATTTCTGTTAGAGACCTTGCTATTCAAAGACGTGAGAACGACTTGGTAGCAGCTTCATTCGGACGTGGAATTTTTGTACTTGACGATTACACGGCATTACGTGAAGTAAATGCAGAACAACTTGATGCAGCAGCCACCCTATTCCCTACTCGCGATGCCTGGTGGTACATTCCTCGCAGTCACTTGGGCTTTGATGAGCCAAAGGGCGATCAAGGAGCTGGACACTACGTGGCCGATAACCCTCCATTTGGTGCTGTATTTACCTACTACCTCAAGGAGGGGCTAATGACCGCTGAAGCAAAACGAAAAAAGGCAGAAAAAGAAGCTGAAACCATTGGCTTCCCGGGTTGGGATGTTTTGACGGAGGAAGCTAATGCTCCTGCACCTAAAGTATTTTTATTAATCACCGACAGCAACGGTAAAGTAATCCGCCGCGTAGATGGTTCTGTCTCGGCAGGTTTTCATCGTATTGCCTGGGATTTACGGCATAGCTCACCGAATGCTGTCACCAATGGTGGTTGGGACATGCCGGGAATGATGGCTGCTCCTGGTACTTACACCGCAAGCTTGCACCAGCAGGTAGATGGCGCAATTACTTCCCTGGGAGAGGCACAGTCTTTCGAAATGAAGCAGTTACGTAAGGGAGCACTGGAAGGAGCTAATCCTGATGAGGTCGCCACCTTCTGGCGTTCATTTGAGAAGACCTTCGGAGCCCACTCCGCTTTGGCTACTCGCATGAGCGATACCCGATCTTATGCCGATCGTTTGGCAAAAGGGCTGCTTGCTGCACCCGGACTAGAATTGAGCCAACATGAACGTTTCGCCGAGATGCAACAGGAGCTGGCGGCCCTGCAAGCAGAATTTGGTGGCGATCCATTGAAGCAAGGACCTGGCGAAAAAACAAACCCGACCATATTCGATCGTTTGTTTGGGGTAATGCGCGGTGTGGAACGTTCTACCTACGGGCCTACTAGCATGCACAAGGACAACTTAAAACTGGCCGATGAGTTGATTGCTAGCATGAATACTCGACTTGACAATTGGCGCAGAGAAGCCGCCAGCTTAGGGCAGGCTATCCAAGCAGCCGGCGGACCTTGGGTACAAGAATAGCGGTTAAGTTCGAAGTAAAATTGACTAAATAATAGAGGGGGCGCGATGAATCGCGCTCCTTTTGTTTTCTTATCATCTAAGCTTACCGCTGACGCGCTGGACGTGACCTGTATCAGTACAGTTACGTAGTAGTTTTTTTACTTTGGCCCCTAGAACTGGGTGCCTCCATTTAGCAGCAATCTCTGCGACAGGGACCAGAACAAATCGACGATCCTGCATCCACGGGTGTGGGAGTTGAAGACGATCCGTGTTCACCACTTCATCCCCGTAGAAGATAATGTCCACATCAATGATGCGTTCCCCCCATTTTTGCAGTCGAAGACGCCCCATTTTTGATTCAACACGCTGGGCGACATCAAGCACCTGATCGGGGCTAAGTTTAGTCTTAAAACAGAACGCCATATTGAGAAAATCTCGCTGATCTTCTACCCCCCAGGCAGCTGTCTCATAGCAGGAAGAGACTTTAGTAGCCTTTCCCAACCGCTTTTCTAATAATCGTTGAGCCCGACGCAAATTAAAGTTGCGAAGGCCGATATTACTGCCCAGATGTAGTATGGTTTTGGCCATAGTGCGCACAAATTGAGGCCTAAAGATACCTCCTCGTAAAAAATTATGCATTTCGGCTGACAGATGCCGCCGGACAATGCCCCAATGGGGCGGTCTACATTTGGTCTAATTGTCTATCTTTGGTCGGTTAAGCAAACTCAACCATCTGTCATAGACATATTATCCCGTATGAAATATTTTTTGACTATTCTTTGTAGTGTTTTCTTCACACTGACTGCCTTCGCTCAACCCTCCAATAATGACTGTGTGGATTTGATCGATTTGGGTACTGCGCCAGTGTGTACTGGAGACATCTACACCAATGTGGATGCTACAAGCAGTAGCACTGCACCTGGCGATGCTCCGACTTGTTTTAATGGTGGCGTAATTAGCAATGACGTCTTCTTTGGATTCACTGTTGATGCTGCACTTGTAGATGTGACCATTACTATCAGCGGTACGGACCAGGGTCCAAATGGTATTCCATTGGAAAATCCACAGTTTGCCCTATATCGTGGTGATTGTGGCGGATTGGCCGAGCTCAGCTGTGTTATTGGCTCCATTGGCGATAACACTATTAGCCTGGACGCTGTCGGTCTGACTCCTGGCATTTCTTATTTCCTACAGGTTGATAGTTATTCGGAGTCTGGCACTCCAGTTTGGGGTGACTTCACAGTTTGTATCGAAGAGTTTATTCCTGCCTTTAACATGGGCGAAGAAACCTTCACCAGCAGCTGTAGCGGAAGCATCTTCGATAGTGGTGGTCCTGATGGTGACTATGGTCCTGCAGAGGATTTCACTTTCACGATCTGCCCTAATGATTTCACACAATGTATTGCACTGGATATTGCCTCATTCAACATCTTTAATGGTGACCAATTGAATGTCTATGAGGGTGCAAGTACTGCCTCACTATTGATCGCTTCGATCAGTGGCAATGATAATGGGAACGAGTTTATCGTTGAATCTTCTGATGGTTGTATCACCTTAGAGTTTATCTCAGACGGTTTCAATAACTCCGCCGGTTTCGAAGCCAGTTGGCAGTGTTCTCCACTTGCTTGTGACGGATCGGACTTTGACAATGCGACAGACATTGGCAGTATTCCATTCAACGATCCAAATCAAACTACATGTGGTGAGGGAGCTAACTTGAATGTGACACCTTGTGGAACGGTTCCTTTCCTTGGTGGCCCTGAAACGGTATTCCTATACCAGTCCCCCGGTGGTCTTTGTGCTTCAGTGAATGTCACTAACGCTCTACCAGGTACTGGCGTTCTGGTCCTAAACGGTCTTCCTGGTGATCCTGGTACCGTTTGTGTAGCTCAGAGCAACAGTGGAAATATCATGAGTGCTGACTTCCAGGAAGCTGGCGACTATTATATCATCGTGGCGAACCCAGAAGGTTGTACGGACTTTGGATTAAATATCGTGGAAGCTGATTGTGCACTATCACCTGCCTTAGTGGATGCGCTTTGTAATCCATTGAACGGATGTATTCAGAACGGTGATATCACAACGGAATTCATGTTTGAAGATGGTTTCCAGGATGTACCAAATACTATAGGTGTAAACAATGGTTGTTGGTTTGGAGTGGGTGCAGAACCTGACTACTACTGGTTTACTATTGAGGCACAGGCAGATGGTCCATTCGGATTCATCCTATCAAGTGCTAATATCCCTTCAGATATTGACTTTAATGTTTGGGGTCCATTTACCTCTGAAGAGGTTTGTGAAACACCTCAACTGGTCATTGACGCAGTTACAAACACTCAACCTATCCGTAGTAGTTATGCGGGCGGTACAGAGCCTACTGGTTTGGCAGATGTTCACCCAACCTTAGGTTATCCGATTGAGGATGTATATGACTGTGATGGAATCAACGACGATATTGTACAAACGATTCCTGCTCAGGAAGGTGAAGTGTATGTTGTACTAGCAAATGACTGGGGTAACCAAATTCAAGGTGGTGGTATCCTGGTAGATTGGGGACCTTCCGATCCGGATGTACTTGAGCCGCTAGGTGCAACTGTAGCTGCTTCCGATACTTCAGTTTGTGCAGGTGCTAGTGTCCAACTGGAAGTAATCACTGGTCTTGACAATATTGAGTGGATTGGCGACAATGCAGCTGAGCTATCTTGTAGCAACTGCTTTGACCCAGTAGCAACTCCTGCTGAAACAACCGTTTACATGGCGCTTCTAGATGCCGTTTGTTATGTAGATACGCTAGAAGTTACTGTAAATGTATTCGACCTAGATGCAGGTCCAGATGTTGAAGTTTGTTTCGGAGAAACCTTTGAAATTCCTGGTGGTCAAGATTTTGATCAGGCAACATACGAATGGAACCCACCAGCTGAACTTGAGTTTAGCTGTACAGATTGTGCAACTCCTGAGGTAACAGCTAATATACCTGGCGTATACGAAGTGTCAGTGACGCTTACTGCAGATGCCTGTAGTTTCATGGATATGGTAACCATCACTGTCCTCAACTTCACAGCGCCTGACTTCACTGTTGCTGAAGATGATCGCATATGTGAAGGCGAAGAAATCAGCATTGGTGGCGACCCTGTGGATGGTAACACCTACGTTTGGACATCGGTACCAAGTAGTACTATTGATCAGGAAGCCAATCCGACAGTTCAGCCTGACGTTACTACTACTTACTTTGTAAGTGTAACTAACGGTATTTGTCCAACACCATCCGTGGATAGTGTGACCGTTGAGGTAACGCCGCTTCCGATTATTGAAATCTTAGAGACGCCAGATCCTTTGTGCCAAGGTGATGCCATTGTACTTTCCAACAGCACAGTTGAAGAAGATGTAAACTACTCTTGGAATGGCCCTGCAGAGATCGTTAATCCGGATAGTAACATTACGACTATCATTCCAGTAATTAGCGGTAACTACTCCTTAGTTGGCGAACGCTTGGGATGTGAGGTTTCTGATGTAGTAGCAATAGATGTCATTCCGATTTTGCTAGACCTGAATCAACCAGATACTACCTTCATTTGCCAAGGCGAATCGGTACAGGTAACACCGCAAATTATTCCAAGCACGGCCCAATTGGAATGGACCCCGAGTGACATCATGACGAATACACCACTACTGGAGCCTGATACGTATACCGTTTATACGGCTACCGTAACTGTTGGCAACTGCGTTCGCTCAGACACCTTCGCCATCCAGGTGGATTCACTACCAGTCGATATGACTATCGTAGCTGATCCAATGGAAGACCCATACTGCTTAGGTGAGCTTGCGACTTTAACATCTCCGATTTATGATCCGGTGAACTTCCCGAATATCACACACGAGTGGATTGGTCTAGGTCTAGAGACTTCTGACACCCTGTACAACATGGTAATCACTACAGTTGACACCTTTACCTATCAGCGTACAACTATCAACGGTGGATGTATTCAGGTAGATACGATCCTGCTGAATGTAGTGACCAATGAGGCCGTAACTATCAGCCCGTCACAACCGGAGATTTGTCCTGGAGAGCAAGTACAATTGAGTGTGGCTTCTGCTGGCATGTTGGGAGAAATAACCTGGACACCAGAGACTGGGCTGAGTTGTACGGATTGTCCAAACCCCGTAGCTACACCGCAGACGACAACAACTTATACGGTAAGGTCAAGTATTGAAGGCTGTGCGATTGAACAATCAGTCACGATTCTGGTACTGGATACACCTAATGTTAACTTAGGAAGTGACCAACTACTGTGTGAAGCTCAACTACCCATCGAGTTGAACCCGAATGGTTCAGCAGAACCAGGAACAACATATAGTTGGACCGCTGACAATGACCCTGACTTCGCTAGTACGGAGGTTAACCCAACCGTTAATCCAACAGTACTCTCGACCGTTTACACTTTGACAGCTACAAACGTCTGTGGTAGCGACAGCGATGATATTGCTATCTCAGTGATAGAACCAGGACTTTTGATTGGTGTAAACAACGACGTTGATACTATCGTGACTTGTCGTGGCTTCGAATTCGATTTAACGGCACAGATTGTAGAGAGCAGTAATGGTG